>NZ_JBHTHC010000011.1:0-272311 GCF_042676285.1 Paenibacillus sp. GCM10027626
ATTAATGAAGGTCGACACATAAGGACGATAGTCTTCAGCCAGCAGAAGGAGCAGCTCTTCCATATATTGATCGGCTGTCAGATCAGTCGGCAATTTGTCCAAGGCCTCCTGAACATTCTGTTCATCAAAGTCGGAACCGGCAAAACGCCCCGGCGGTTTCATTAATAATTGTTCATCCGTTAATACAATTTGCGGTTTGCTTTGTTTCGAATCCGGGTCATCCGGAATAGTTGAAATATTCTCTGCCTGTTTGTTATCCTGACCGGACTCTGCCGGCTTCTGAGTGTTTGGATTATTTTTTGGCGATTCGTTACTCTGACTCGAATCCGACGAGTTCTGAGTGTTTGCATTATTCTTTTCTGGTTCGTTGCTGCAACCGGCAAGGAATACGATCATGATTAAAACGATGAAGGTCGAACTTCTTATCATTAACTTACCTCCGATTAGCCTTTGATGGCTGCTAGCATACCTTACATTTCTTGAAATATTTTAATGAGTTCTTCAATAGCAATCTTACCGTCTCCCTTGTAAGAAGAGCCGTGCATAACAGCAAGTGTTTTAGGGTTTAGATCTGCTAGTTTACGCAGCATCTGCTCTGTGTGCAAGGTATAGGGAATATAGTTGGAAAACGGACCTTGTGAGTTTTGTAACACTACTTTAAACCGATCAATTAAACTAGCCTCAGTGACTGGTTCCACATCGCCGTTTTGATGGAACAAGTCAGACGTGAAGAGCGTCCGCGTGGTCTCTTCAAACAGGAATCCTGCATCCCACCCATGCGGGAGATGGGGTGTGCGCAAGTAAAGGAAGCTTTTCTTCCCCGTACTGAATACCTCGTTGTCCTGAAGCGGACGAATAGGTCTGATAGCGAACTCCCCATTTACCGCCGCCCCAACAATCCCGATTATAGCCTCAGCTTGAGGTGCAATTGTGAGCCATTCATTGAGTGAGCCACACTCATCCGACTCGAAATGACTGTAACTAATCCAGCGTAATTGATTAAGATCAATTAGACTAGCAACTGCTTGACTGAACTGAGAAAAAAGTGATTTAGGGCCTGTATGGTACAAAAGAGGCTCCTCGTCTCGGACTAAAAATGCATTGTACTGGAATCCGGATTCCGTTGAGAAGATTGAAAGACGAAATACATCAGACTCAATTTCATCGATACGCACCATAAGAGTTCTCCTTTTTTCTTACAGATTATTTTACTGGTTTGTTTATGTTCATTCGTACCTTAGGACGGTAAAAGGCCGCGGTCGGCTGGATGAAGTACGACCTTGCTGGTGATTAAACTATCGTACTTAAGAGCTCCGCAGTAAAAGATTGTTTACTAATTGTTCTGGAGCTTCACTTTCAATTACGATTTTGTTAAATTCATGCTCTTTCAAACCAAGAATGACTACTTTACTGGCATCACGATAAGATAACAAATATTTCTTTCCATCAATGACGAAAACCCCAGCTTTATAATTTAACGCAGAAATGCCGGTTTTTCTTATAGCGGTCAAGGGAAACTCGAAAGCTCCCACTTGCAATTCATCGATCGAAGTGTAAGGAATTTCTATTCTGCTTCTCAAATTAGTAACTGCTGCCCAACTTGAAAAATTCAAGATTAAGGCGCGATCACCTAATATAACTTGAATACTCATTTTTCGTATCCTCCTCTTATGCTTTTATGTCCGTGTTAATACCAAAATCATCAATGACGCCTCCTTATTCCTGTGATTTTTGTGGAATGAACATACCTGCAAAGATGCGGGTAGTACGCTGTGGCGTCGGTTCGTTATTGATCGCCTTTTCAATATATTTATTAATCGAGTCAACGAGCTCTTGAAATTCTTCATCCGTCAGATGCATAGGCGAAAACCAATAACTGAATCCATCTTCCTTGTATTGTTTCGGAGGATTCTCTGTGAGATAAGAGGTCGCAAGCTGAAGCAAATTAGCATGGTATACGGAAAAATATCGCAAATGATCTTCCTGTGAAGTCACGTCGACTTCCTTTTCAGGAACCTGTAAATTATCCTTCTTTACCGAAAATACCCGTTCTGCCGTTCCCTTCACTTTTTTCGTATCGACGACTTCGATCATATCCGCCTCGATCAAAAGATTTATGTGACGATATAGTGTTGCTTGAGGAACATCGCCAAGCTCTTCTAAAAGTTGTGCGGTCGTCAGCGGTTTGCCCAGCAGTAATTGTTGTATAATCCGCATTCGTATCGGGTGAAGCAGTAGATCCGCCCTTTTTGACATTGTATTATCCCCTATATTATCATTTTATATAACGATAATAATATAGGTTCTTTAAAATTTCAACATTTTGCACATGATTATGGGAAATTGCTCATTGAGCCGCTGGAGCTGATCATACAGTTGCTGCGCCTCCCGCTAGCACAGCCGCGCCGGCCGGGATACCTTCTATTCTTGATCGGCTCTTCTTTCCTGTGCATGGAGCGCTATTCAATTTTTGCTGAATCATGCTGCTTTTGCTTTCCCTGTAATGCAGCGCACCGAAAAAAGCCTGCTCCATGCAGTATTACACTGCTAAAGCAGGCTTCTTTTTATTGAACAGCGGGAACTATTTTACAAACACGACATTTTGCTCGCGCAAACGGCTGTGCAACTGCTCGATCTCTACTTCCTTCATGGCGCATTCATCTTTAATGGCAATTGCCGCCGCAATGCCGGCCGCTTGGCCGAGCGCATAACAGGTCGGCTGGACGCGCATGGAGGACATGGCGACATGCGTTGCCGAAATTGCCCTTCCAGCTACAAGCAAATTGTCCACTTTATCCGTCAGCATACAGCGATACGGAATATCATAGCCGCTTACGGCACGCTCATCGGTCGTCCCTTTGCCGTCCGGGCTGTGAATGTCAATCTCGTAGTTGGTCTGCGCCACGACATCGGCAAACCGTCTGCCCCCGACGACGTCCTCCTCTGTCAAGGTATACAACCCTTCAATCTGGTTCGTCTCCCGTACGCCGACTTGCCCTGCAATATGGGAGATAGTATAGGTTTCAAAGCCGTTGTTTTGCAGGTAATACGCGATGGAAAACACCTGGCGGAGCGACTCCGTCTCGGCATAGTTAATATCTTCAATCCTGGCCCCGTTCCCCTTTACGCGGGACATATTGACAAGCAGGGTGCCATCCTGATTTTTCTCCCAAAACAGGTGCCGGCCCTGCGGCAAATCGGCCTTTTCCTTATATTCGTAGCAGCCCTCCGGCAGGACAGCCTTTACCTTGCGCCCTGTATTTTGCATCATAAACATGAGCGTCATCGGCTGTGTCATCCCGTCGCCCTCGCGCCCGGAATGGTACGGCACTCCCGCATCAATGGCCGCCTTGGCATCGCCCGTACAATCGATAAACTGCTTCGCCTCAAAGGCTCGCAGCCCTTCGCGGGTCGAGACAATGACCGCTTTAATCCGGTTGCCCTCTTTAACCGTCCCGGCAAAATCAGCATGAAAGCAAACGTGTACATTTTCCTTTTTCATCTTTTCATTCAAATAATACCGAAGCGCAAACGGCGAATATTGCGGCGCAATCGACTCGTCATGATGCTCAGGCAAATATTCGGCCAAAACTTCGCCTATCATCTCGCGGTAAATGCCCGTCACATTACCGATCGGCATAAAAATACTGACATTGCCCAGCGTTCCCATCCCGCCCAACTGGCCGGATTTCTCCAGCAAAATCACCTTTTGGCCGCTGCGCGCCGCGCTGATGGCCGCCGCCGTCCCCGCCGGTCCGCCGCCAATGACAACAATATCTGCCGATGCGTGCACCTTCACTTGGCGCTCAAACGAATACTCTGCGTGCTGCATCATATGCGTTCCTCCTCCAGCTGTTGAAATTAGCTTTATTCTAGCTTAAAATACAAGTAATTTTTAGTTTCAAATTACTTCAAAATTAAAATGAAGAGGATTAAAAAGATGCGCAAGAAGAAGGAAGTCACTCTGCACCATATTGCTGAAGAGCTGAAGCTTAGCCTGCATACCGTGTCCAAAGCATTAAGAGGACTGCCCGGGATGTCCGAGTCCACCCGGCGGCAGGTGTTCGAAACAGCACGCAGGCTGGGCTACAAAACAAAGGAACAGGAGCTGAGCGTCGGTTATGAAAAGCTGCCCCTGCTGTCTACGAAGCAAAGGCGCTTCACCATGATTATGACGCAAGAGACGCCGTTTTTTCGAGTTCAATTTCAAGGGCTTCAGGAAAGAATGCAGGAATGGGGACATACAATGACCGCCACTTTCCTTCCTCCGCTAAACACGGAGATGCAAAGCTGGCTTGCCGGCATTGATCTGGAATACTACGACGGCGTAATTATTCCCCCCGCAATTCAGGAGGAAATTGAACGGCTTTTGCTGCAGCTGCCGTTACCGAAGGTGTTGATCAATTATCCGCCCCCGCTCGCGAATGTAGACAGCGTCATCTGGGATGTGCTGACAGCCGTTCACCAATCTGTCCACTACCTGCATGCCATGGGGCATGAACGCATTTTATATATTGGGGATATTTATCGGCACCGCGGATTCCGGCTGCGCTGGCAAGCTTTTTGTGAAGCAATGGGGAGAATCGGTATCGTACCGCAGCCGGAACAGCACATGACCGTCTACGCGCTCCCGTCGGAGCAATGGATGAGCGAACTTCAGCATAAGCTGATCCACGGCAAATACAGCGCTATCCTGTGTGCCGTACAGCAGGATTTAAGCGCCGTCATGTACGCCTTGCAAAAGATCAATCTGAACATTCCCGAGCATATCTCGCTTGTTAGTGTGGAGGATATGGAAAACAAGCGCTTCCCTCAGCTTTCCCGCCCCCTGCTCCTTATGCAGGAAGCTGGCAGACGGGCAGCGGAAAGGTTGCTTTGGCGAATCGCCAATCCGCACGAGCCGTTCGAGTATACTCGTCTGCAGGGCACCTTTTTCCCGGGATCAACGGTGCAGCCGTATCGGTAAAGTTACGGAGCGCTTCGTGATGGTTGTTGCGCATCCACGACCGCCGCGGAGGTCCTAACATTCGGAAAAGCCGCCGTACAGGGACATCGGTCCCAGCATGGCGGCTTCTGGCTTTTATTGCTTATTCAAATAGTTATAAATGGCTTGCGCTGCTTCAGCACGATTAACAGAGACTTTCGGCACAAAATTGTTATTGCCTCGTCCGGCCATAATGCCCATCTCCGTCAAAACTTGGGTCGCTTCTTTTGCCCATGAGGAAATTTGCGCGTCATCGGCATAGCTATATGATAAAGCGGACTGAAGAGGTTGCTTTCTCTGCCATTCCAAAGCTCTCCTCAGCATAACCGCCATCTCCTCGCGCGTAATTGCAGCATGAGGAGCAAAGTGATCGTTTCCTTGACCCTTGACCAATCCGGCCTGAGCAACAGCATTGACTGCGCCTGCAAACCACGCATCAGAGCTTACGTCTGTAAATCTGCTGCTTCCTTTCTCTTCAAGCCCCAGCACTCTTGCAAGCATCGCCGCGAATTCAGCGCGTGTAATCTCACGTGCAGGCGCAAACGCTGTGGCTGAAGTGCCTTTAATAATCTGTCTGGCAGCAAGCTCTCGAATAGCTTCCACCGCCCATTGGACCTTGGATAGATCATCGAATTTCTTCACAAATATCAACCCCGCAATCTGTCCTCCCTCGAACAATTGGACAGAGAGCCGCTCGTCAGATACCTCTTCATTCAAGTAGACAAGCTCACCATCTGGTCCAAAGCGATAAATATGATAGTTGGCCAGCTTCTCCTGTGCGACTGGCAATGAAAGCACCAGCGGAGCTTTAAACGGCGTCGCCGCCGCTTGCTCTTTATCGCCATTAGTCCATTTTACCAGCACTTCCCACACTTGTTCCGGTAATGAAATATCGGCGTTTTGCTTGTTGGCGGCAAGCGAAACAAGACTTTGGCCTTCCTCCTTCGCCGCTGCTCTCAGTTCGACCGTCAGATTATCGGAATCGGCTGCCTCGCCGGACTTCAGCAACTCATCTATCCATTTCTGACTAAGCGTCAGCTGCGCATCGCCCTGCTCAATTGTAAGCGGCGTATTCTGCTGTCGCAACTGCTGAAGAAGCTCAAGCGCGATGATTGCCTTTTCCTGCCCTTCTGCAAACGTAATTTTGGGCTGCTTCGACGCAATATCCTGCGCCTTTACCACATATTCGCTTGCTGTCGATCCTGTTCCTTGACTGTTTCCCGCAATCCCGCCGTTAGTCGACGTTGGCGGTACATCGACCGGGTCTACTGTAACAGCCCACTTCGCATGCGCCGTCATGTTGCCCATGATCGCCGCTTCAAAGTCGAACGCGGTGGCATATGTTCCGTCCGTGAACCAGCCCTGGAACGTATAGCCCGCTTTCGTCGGGTCGGCTGGCTTCTTTACTTTGCTACCGTGGATTACAATTTGATCCGGAACCGCCGTGCCGCCATGTGTAACAAAGCTCACCTTATAGCTCGCAGGGCTGTTTGCTTCCCACTTCGCATGCGCCGTCGCGTTACCCATGATCGCCGCTTCAAAGTCGAAGGCGGTGGCATACGTTCCGTCCGTGTACCAGCCCTGGAATGTATAGCCCGCTTTCGTCGGGTCGGCTGGCTTCGTTGCTTTGCTGCCATGGCTAACGGTTTGATCCGGCACCGCCGTGCCGCCATAGGTAACAAAGCTCACCTTATAGCTCGCAGGGCTATTTCCTTCCCACTTCGCATGCGCTGTCGCATTGCCTGTGATCGCCGCATCAAAGTCGAACGCGGCGGCATATGTTCCGTCCGTGAACCAGCCCTGGAACGTATAGCCCGCTTTTGTCGGGTCGGCTGGCTTTGTTGCTTTGCTGCCGTGGCTTACGATTTGATCCGGAACCGCCGTGCCGCCGTCGGAATTGAAGCTGACTGTATAGCTGTTCACTACGGGCAGCCCCTTCATCTCAAAGGCAACATAGTTGGCTGTCGAAGCGCCGTCCATAATACCGTTGTCTGTCAAGCTTAATGCCGCCCCGCTGGTCCGTTCTACCAGGTTGAGATGGACCGTAATACCAATCTTTTTGCCCGCTTCAGCAGTTATGCCTATTGTTGTCCAAGGAATAGCCATCTCGACCTGATAACCATCTGCCGTACGCGTGCTTTTTTGAATAATGCCTTGTGTCAGGTCAGCATCCGGCAAGCCATTATAATAAATTTCAGGATCGTCAACCCGAATCGTATATTGATGCGTTCTGCTATCGCGCACCCCCTGAACAAATTCACTATCCACAAACAATTCGACGCTTGTTTCTTCCCATACCGGACGCGTCTTCGGCACATGAATATTGCCATCCTTCACGTCGAAGGCTGCATACAAATATTCAGGGCTCCACAGCAATCCCAATCTGCCGCCGCTGTTTTCATCCAGCAAATTGCCAAAGGCTTTATAGCCGATGTTCCAATTGGTATGCCAAGCTGTTTCATCAGCTTTACCATCGATATTCATTGCGTTGCTTTCAACAGCGTCAATCTGGTAAACCGTTTTTTGTTTAACGAATTTTTTTGGCAACCACGATGAGGAAGATACAGCATCCTGCGAGCTATCTTCTGTCAAAGCAAGCTTTCCTGCCGCCGGCAAGCTTGCATCATTGACATCCTTATCATTCACATGCGCAGTGAGACCAATGATATTGTCTAGTACCGGGTCAATATCCAGCGATCGCCAAGGAATCGCAATTTCCATGTTATAACCGTCTGCGGTTGCAGCATAGCTGTACTTGATCTTTTCATTCGCTCTCGGTGTCACCCGATAAATATGCACTTGCGGATCGTTCACTCTAAATACATATCTGACTGTGTGGTCATCGTAGGTTCCTTGTTTGCCTGTTCCATCCACATATATTTCCAAAGAATCGTCATCCCACGGATTGGCCGCACCGGAGTTCACAACATGGTTATCTTTAACTGATGCCGCTACAAATAAATACTCATCATTGTAGTGATATGAGATTGCAGCTTCATTATCAGTAACGCCCGTTTTATAGGTTAGCGGCGAGCGTGCTTTCCATATTTGTTCGTTCAAATTTCCATCCACATAAGGAATAACCTGAGTAAATGGAAGATCGTACTGCTTCATCGCTTCCGTATCAACGCCTAGCAAATGCAGGTCACTAATGTACAATTCCGCTTCCTGACTACCCGGTAATGTATAAACGACTATAGAAGCTATATGGTGAATATCATTTTTTACTTCCGACAAATTAAACGATAAATGATTCTCCCCGGGTGCTATGGTTCTAATCCGATGATCGGAAGCGGCACCGTTCTGGTCATAAAATTTAATAAACATATCTTTAGGTTCATTGGCCGCATTGTAAACGTCCAGTTCAATTGTCTCTGCCCATTTGAAATCTTTCAGATCTTCCCTTACAGGAATGCGAATGCCAGGATAGCTATCCGGAATGTTCGCAGGGATCTTCACTTTCAGCGCATTGCCGTCTCCTGTTGCATGATCCTCTGTAATACCTAATATCGAAGCGCCATACACAGTCGTGATGCCGCTGATCGACTGCTGATCCGGGAAATCGTGAATGACCTGTTTCCGCATAATCGGCTGCAGTACGCGAGATTTTACAAAGACCCGCTTCGTGATAGCAAGCTCGTGCGTCCCTTGCTTCAGTTGAATCTGCACCTCATTCGTACCCAAACCGAAATCCATCGTGTAACTATAACGATCGCTCACTTGATTACCAGATATTTCCATCCCAGTAATTACTTCCTGATTAATGGAAACTTCTGTCCCTTTAGCCGCATATACAACAACTTCTTTTTTAGACAGTTCGTTGGGCTGATCCTTAATAACGACTAGCGCTTGCGGGTCCTTCGCCAGTTCTTCGATAAAATCCGCGATTTCACTTCTTACCTGCTGCAAATCCTGTGCACTCTTTGTAAATGATTTAACATTTGTGAATAAGCGGTCATAATAAGGCTGGATCAGCTCTTTAGCCGATACCGTTACCCCTAATTGCTGCGCTGCCTCATTAATGCGTTCCTCCAACAGCCACAAATATTCATAGTCCTGATTGCCGTCGCGTATCGTCTGCAGCCGTAATGTAGCAATTGGGCTGTCCATGCCGTATTTAAATCCTGGATATAACAAAAATCCGTCCCCATTGGCTCCCGGGAAGGCCAACGGATCGTTCCATACATCGCGCGACTTATAAGGCCAGGAGCCGGTCCATTTTCCATAAATATTAACCGACCAATATAAATTCCCCTCAATATTGTAAGAATGCTGCATCCAAGGTACAAGTCTTGCACTGATAAGATCATCGTCAATATGATAGGTCGGGTATGGATTAGCCGGCAAGACACAGCCATACCACCATATATTGCCCCCGTTTGCTTTAAACTGTTGTACCTGCTGCAAATAATCCTGACTTTCAAAATCGCGGAATAAAGGCGTGAATGTATTAACGTCATCCATTAATTCAGGGGTAAGACCAGTCGTTACCAAATGTCTAAGTGCAGGATCGATAGCTTTAATTTGCTGGCTGCGCAGCTTTACCTTAGGGAACATTGCTGCCGAGGGCTCATCGATTTCCGCTCCCAAATAATAATAAGCTTTGTCCAGCAGTCCCTTAGCCTTCAATCCGTCGACAAGTTGCTTCGCTCTGCCGCTTTCAAAATCGCCTATCGTATAAGGAAGGTTATAGGCAGAAACACGCGGATCATTGATATAGGGCTCAGCATCCGTAATGTATTGGTCGTAATCGTCTGCCGGGATCGGCAGGCTCGTTGGAGTCACATGATAGTTTAATAGAAACTCATAGTAGTTTTTCATGACATCCCAATATGCTGATGATCCCTCTGCCAATCCCGGGTAGCCGTAAGAAAGCATCCCGCCCCATATCGCAAATGCCGTTTGTGCATGATTCTGTTCCGGAAGCGCGAAATCTCTAACTTTTACGTTAATAGGCACCTGATCCGTATTGCCATTAGCCGTAATCGAGATGGTTCCTGAATACAGTCCGGCAGGCGTATTCTCTTCTGTTTTAACCGTAAACCAAATCGCCTGATTGTTGCCGCTTTGTACTTGAATGGACCCATGCACGTTCATATAAGGCCCAATCGGAATTAAAGCATCCGGATACCAGCCAGGCTCATGCGCGTTGTTAGACTTAGTAGTCGTTTTGATATAATGCTGCACAAGCACCTCAACTTGGCTGGCAGGTATCGTTGCACTGCCGGAGGTTAAATCCGAAATTACAGCTTCCGTTATGTCGACAAATCCGCCGTTGGCTGTGAGCAGAACCTGGCCGCTTTGATATTCGCGCTTCGCCATCTCCAAATTTACGGTATTCGAAGAAAGAGGTACGGCATCGCGCATAATATTCATTGTGCTAGGTGCTGTCCAAATGCGGTATGTCCCTTCTGTCGGCTCGGGATCAGCGTTTAACTGAACGAACGACGCATCATCAAAATAAACCTTCCCGGTTCCGTACGCCACCATTAAATAGGGTTTTACATGAACAACTCCTTGTGCAGGCTGGAAGCGGTAAACAAAGCGCTGCCAATCGCCGGTAAACTCTTCCTTCTCCATCTTGATACTTGGACCGTTAATCCATGCATTGTTGCTATCATAACAGTCCAATGCCAGCACCGGACGACCGGTCATTTCCAAATCAGCTACTTTAAGCCAGACAGAGAACTCATACTCTTCCGCATCGCTAACCGATTCTCCTTGCGTATACTCCCAGTTCGGCCAACCTTCTCCTGTTGAATGATCAATAAAAGCACTATACGTGCCTGAATGCTTTTCTTGATCGCTCACGCCAAAATCTGTTCCAAGTTGGCCGGCTGAATGTGTCCATCCAGCAGGCTGGCCCCCAAACACCATTTCGAAGCCTGCATTACTAAACCCATTTTCAGTTGGTGCCGCTGCCGCTGCCGTCGTCTCCCCAATTCCGAAAATAACCGGCATGAATAAACATAAAATAAGCAATTGCAAAGCCCGCCGTTTGCTTACACTTCTCCATTTTTTCATTCAGGTTCACATCTCCTTTAATTTATATAAAGCGCTTACAGAATCTTCGCAAAGCAACTGAAAAGTTGCTTTTTGTCATTCTCTGTTCATCCCTTCGTCGCCCCCATCGTAGCGCCTTCCATGATCCTTCTCTGGAACAGGATATAGAATATAATGGAAGGGACCATGACGATCATCACGCCTGCAAACATCGTCACCCAATCCGACGTATATTGCATCTTCATATTCGCCTGATACATATTGACCCCGATCGTGTACTTTGCAGGATCGGACAAATAAATAAACGGGCCGAGGAAGTTATTGTACAGACCGAGAAACTTAAAAATCGCCACCGTTACGATTCCCGGCGTGGACAGCGGTACAATGATTTTCCAGAACGTCTGGAACAGCGTTGCACCGTCTATGTGAGCACTTTCCTCCAGGTCCTTGGGCAAAGAAGACATAAAACCGCCGAGCAGCATGAGGAAAAATACGTTCTCCCCGAAACTGTCCAGTATGACTAGCCCTGTCAGGCTGTTCGTCAGACTGAGGGACTTCATCAGCACATATTGCGGCACAAGCGCGTTAATGCCCGGCAGGAACAGCGACAGCATGATAAGCCCCCAGATGAATTGCCTGCCCTTGAACTTCATGCGGGTCAGTGCATAGGCGTTAAGTGTAGTAAGAAACGTACCCAGCACCAAGCTTGCGCCTACGTAGTAGAGGGTGTTTAACAAGGATTGGCCGATGTCGTATTCGTTCCAAGCTTTCGTGTAATTGCTCCAGTTCATCTTTGATGGCAGCGCCCAAATGTTTTGGAAAAAGTCTGCGTTCGTCCTAAACGATTGATATAAAATCCATACAACCGGAAACAAAATGGATAGCGCCCATAAAAATAAGATCAGTCTCCATAAACTGTCCGCCAGTGTTCTCTTTTCCGTCATTCCACCCCTCCTCCTTTCTCATGCTAGAACTCTATGTCCTTCTCCGGGTAAATTTTATCGATGATCAGTTTCGAGCCAACCAGGATGACGAACAGCAGCATGCCTATAGCGGACGCATACCCGTAGCTGTGCGATTCCTTGCCAAAAGCAAGATTGAACATGTACAATCCTGCGACGTCCGTCGAGCCTTCCGGGCCGCCATTTGTCAGAATCATGATGATCTCGAAGCCCTTCAGCGTGCCAAGAACGACGAACACGACACATACCCTTATGACATTGCGAATAAGCGGGATCGTAATCCGGAACAGAATGGTCATCGGTCTGGCGCCTTCAAGGTGCGCCGCTTCGTATAGCGATTTTGGAATCGCGCTCATCGCATTAATGAAGATAACGACGTAGAGGCCAACCCCGCCCCATACCATCGGTATGACGAGCGCCCAGATTGCCGTTCTCGAATCGCCCAACCAGTAAAAATCATTCATATTCAACCCGAACAGCTCAAGAAAGCCGTTCAGCAAACCAAATGTACCGTCGAAGATGAACGACCACAGTAACGCTACGACGACCGTGGAAAGCACGTTCGTAAAAAAGTAAACGACTTTATAGAAGGCGTTCTCCCGATACGATTTGTTGTTAAGCAAATAGGCAAGCAACAGCGATACGAACATCGTCAAAGCGGGCACAACAACGATATAAATCAGATTGTGATACAGTGCGCGCCAGATGAAATGATCCTTAAACAAGTAAGCATAGTTATCGAGGCCGGCAAATTTAGCATCCGTCAATCCATCCCATTCCAAAAAGGAGTAGTACACAGACATCACATTCGGGTACAAGGTAAACAAAATATATCCCAGCAAAGACGGCGCAATCGCGATAAGCAGAAACATAGCCTTCTGCCTAGCGGCTTTTCCGGATCCTTGCCCATTCCGCGAAAGCGGTGTTTGACTGGCATTCAACTCGCATAATCCCCCTTCAAGATAAAATCAAATGAACGGGAGGAATAATGCTTCCTCCCGAACGCACTTCTCCTCCGCGTATCAATCGCGGCAAGCTTGAGCTTTGCCTACGGCTTTGGACGATCCTTCGCGATCGCGGCTTGCTTCAGTTTCTCAGCCTCTTCCAAGACGGGAGCCGGATCTTTCTTGCCTGTAGCCACAGCTGTAATTAGCTCGCTTAGCATCTTGTCGGCGGCACCGCTCTCCGTACTGGTAAGACCGAAGTTGCGGCGATAGGAAATGTATTGAACGTTATGCTTCGAAGAATAGTCCATGACGGCCGATTGAGCCGGCTGAAGCTTCGCTGTACGAGCCGGATCGTCTCCGAAATCAAGACGTGCAGGGTAAGCTCCCGCATCAGATGCGATCGTCGTCTGAATTTCGAAATCGTACAAGCTTATCAGAAATTCTTTTGCCCATTTCTTATTGAGATCAGGTTTGTTTTTCCATATCATGAAGCCGAAGTCCCCGACTCCGGAGTTGACGAAGATCGTCTGGTCAGCATCATTCGTGGCCGGCACAGCCATGAATCCCCAGGTGAAGCCTTCCGGCGTCGCATCCTTCATCTCGTTTCCTACCCAGTCTCCGGTCGAAACAAGCGCAGCCTTATGCTGAAGCACCTGCATTTGCGATTGTGTATGGTTGAGGGCTGCTACTCCGGCAGGAAAATAACCTTTCTTGCCGAAGTCGAAAATCCGGTTCCAAGCCTCTTTGTTTTCCGGTGTCGTGAACTGCGGCCCGGTATAGCTGCGGAAGTTTTGGATATACTCGTCGAGTTTGCCCTCCGACTTCGCCAGGCCGAATTGCAGGGTGTTAAATACATAGTCGGTCAAATATCCTGCATAAACCCCGGGAAACGTAATCGGGATCACACCGTCAGCTTTGATCTGATCAAGCAGCCCGACGAACTCATCCCACGTTGCCGGGCTTTTGTTCCACCCCTTCTCGTCAAACAACTTCTGATCGAAGAACAGTCCTGCTGTAAAGCCGGCAACCGGCAATATGGACGTATAACTGAGGGTGGCGGCCGATTCATACGCATCGTCCGAGATGACGGAACGCAACGTCTTGCCGGGTTCCCCCGGAAGCTCGCGATTCCATAAATCGTCCAGCGGTTCTACTTTGCCTGTCGCGACCATTCTTTCCCGCTGTCCTGCGCCGGAAAAACGCGGAAAGAAGAGATCGAACATGTCATTATCGTCGCCCGCAGCGATCTTCGGCTCAAGAATTGTCTCCAATGCAGGGGACGCCATGATATCGAAGGTGACATTCGGATATTTTTCCGTAAACTTCTTGACCGCAAAATCCATCCAGGCACGTCCTGAACCAGCTTCCCAGAAGCCTACCTTAAGCGTCACTTTCTCATCCTTTGGCAAACCATTTTCAGGATAGACGCCGTCTGATTCTGGGGAAGCGTTTACCGAGTTGTCCGGACTTGGCGGCGGCGTGTCTGTGCCTTCCGACGGTTTGCTGACGTTGCTTCCGCATCCAGCTAACATCGAGACAACCATAATTGAAGAAACCAACAATCCATGTACCTTTTTCATTGCCATTGACCCTCCTTAATGATTTCTTTCAGTTGAAGCTATATAAACTGCAAAATAGCTCAGTTCAACTGCCAATGGGACTGATACCCCAAGTCCAGCACGCTCGAAATCTCGACGGAGCGGCCGCCTTCCAGCCTCGAACGCTCCGCTGCGAAGGCCATCAAATGGCTTTGTACGGAAGCTTCGGCTGAGGTCAATCCTTGTCCTTCAGAGCGTTGTCCGTTTCGCACGTCGTTCAGGAATTCCCGGATGAGGCCTTCATCCCCGCCGCCATGCCCGCCTTCTCCAACAGTGACCGGAACCAGGATTTGTTCTTGCCCGAATGGGTACAACCGGATTTCGTTATTCTCCATATGCCCGCGGATTTCACCCAACGTGCCCATAATTTGCACCGTCCGGGATATTTCATGTGTGAAACCCGACATTGTAAACGAGGCCGTGACGCCTCCCTCGAACTCCATGTTGACAACCTGGTGGTCGACAACATTGTTATCGCACCGATAGACACAGCGGCCGAACGGCCCTTCTCGCAGTGCATGCCGGACGGCTTCCGGAGTCGGTTCGCTGGCAATAAAGCGCCTCCATTCATCCGTATCGGCTTCTTCATAAATTCGGACCGCTGAATATGGGCAGCTTCTCTCGACCGCGCAATTGTCTATGCAGCGAAATGCCGAACCTGCCGGGGCGTTATCCGGACGAAAATGCAGCAACGATCCATAAGAACCCACTTTCAGACATCGTCTGTCGATCAACCAGGATAAAAGGTCCATATCGTGGCAGGACTTTTGCAGAATCATCGGGCTCGTATCATCCGACCTTCTCCAGTTGCCGCGTACAAAGCTGTGCGCCATATGATAAAAACCGACGTTCTCGCTTAATTGCACGGATACGATTTGTCCAATCCTGCCGGAGGCGATCAACGCTTTGATCTTGGACCAGAAAGGCGTATAGCGCAGAACATGGCATACGGTAAGCAGCCTGCCATGAAGCTTCGCAGCCCGGGCCATCTCAATCACTTCACCAATGTCCGGGGCCATCGGTTTCTCTAGCAGGATGTTATATCCTAACGCTAATGCTCGCAGCGTAGGTTCGTAATGCATACGATCCTGTGTCGAGATGATCGCTGCATCCGCGATTTGCCCTACAGCCAGCGCTTGTTCCCAACTCGTGTAAAGTTGTTCAGACGAAAGACCATACTCGGCCGCCGCGATTTTTCTTCGTTCCTCGTCTGGCTCGGCCACCGCGACGATCTTCAACTGTTCAGGGTACTTTCTGGCGTAAGCGCCATAGACGAATCTTCCCCTCGCTCCTGCGCCTAGGAGTACCGCCGTAATCTGTCGTGTAATGCTGCATGCCCCCTTGTATGTATTCGGATATAACTTGCTAACAGCAATAATAACGCCCGCTATATTTTTCTGTCAATACTCCGTTTGAAATTATTTTTTAAGCATGTAATCGCATTCATCTCAAAAAAACCACCTTAAGCAAGCGCTTATAGTGATGAAAAATTGACAAAATTGAATTGTCAAACTTATAATATTACTATCGTTATTTTTTCACTTTGCACGTGAAGGAGATTGACATTGGCTTATGGTTACGAAAAAGGAAATCGCGGACTACCTTGGCATTTCGCGCGCGGCTGTGTCCCTCGTGCTGAATAATACACCCAGCAGCACCATTTCGAGCAAAACCCGCAACAAAATTTTGCAGGCAGCCAGGGAACTGGGTTACAGAGACGTGGACAGTTCCCCCAAGATTTGCTTTATTCTTTACGAGCGGGATGCGGATGACCCGCGCTACATGAGAGAACTTCACCTCGTCGAACATGCAGCCAGCCAAGCCGGCTACGGGTTGATGTTCATGAACGTCACGAAAGCTCCCGAATCCATCGACAAGCTAAGAAAAGCCTTGGAGAGCAAGGAAATTGACGGGTCTTACGTTTCCGGCGATGTTGACGAGTGTTTGGTTCAGGTGCTCCGCAGCTATGACACGCCTTTTCTCTTATTCGGGTTGCCCCTAAGCGGAAATATCGACGATCTAAACTATGCGATTTCCGACAATCGGAAGTGGGCTTTCGAAGCGGTAAACCACCTTATTTCTCTCGGCCATACGCGCATCGCGCTGTTTTCGGGGAGTTTGGATTACGAGATCCACCAGTTATGCTTGAAAGGGTACTGCGATGCCCTAGAAGCTAACGAAATTCCGCTCGATCGTTCGCTGATCCAGATCAGCGACGACGAAAACGGCTATGAATTATGCAAGCGTGCCGAGATGCTTCAGCTGGATTACTCTGCCGTGTTCTGCGTCAATAATGTTATTCAATTCGGCGTCCTTCAACGGCTTCAAAGTATAGGTGTTTCTGTTCCAGACGACATCAGCCTGATTGGGGTTGGCCTTATCGACTTAGTGAAAATAAGCGTTCCTCAACTGACCACCTACTATATGGCAGATGCTATAATAGCCGAATCCGTCTCACTGCTGATCGATCTGATTCATGATCCCGGAACAGGGAGAAGGGCTTGCAGCATTACTGAATTTTCCCTTTTCGAAGGCGGCACGGTTGCCCCCAAAAAATCTTGATTGCTCAATCGTCAAAAAAAAACTGTTCCGTGAAAGCACAAAATGACAGGAGTGTAGGGTGCATCAGTGATACGATCATTAACGAAGACGAGGTGATGCTAGTGGAATGGTTAAACCGCATGAAGGATGCGATCGATCTGATCGAGAGTAAAATGGAGGAGCCGCTGAATATCGAGGAAATTGCCACGGCTGCGTATTCGTCGCCGTTTCATTTTCAACGGATGTTCCATATGTTGACCGGCATGACGGTAGCAGAATATATACGCAAGCGCAGATTGACTTTAGCGGTGCAGGAGTTGGCCTTGACACCGAGCAAAGTTATTGAAGTCGCGCTAAAGTATGGCTATGATTCCCCTGAATCGTTCTCGAAGGCTTTTCGGAAAATCCATGGCATCTCTCCTTCGGAAGCGCGTCATCCTGGCGTTCAACTTAAAGCCTTTCCGCGCATTTCCTTTCACATTTCACTTAAAGGAGATAAAGACATGGACTATCGTATTGTAGACAAAGAAGCCTTTACCGTAATCGGGAAAACAGCCCGATTGACCTGCCAAAACAATGAGCAACAAAGCAAAATTCCGAAACTGTGGGCGGAATACAACCGGAACGGCACAGTCAACAAGCTAGGCTCGCTCAGCACTGACGGCAACGTGCTCGGGATCATTATGGATATGGTGCCAGGCCGAGATGAATTTAATTATATGATTGCCGCTGAGGCAGACAGCTCCTCAGCCGGTGCAGCCGCAGAGCAGCACGGCTTTGTCACTAGCGTCATCCCGGCCTCCACTTGGGCGATCTTTACTTCTGTCGGCTCGCTTCCTGATGCCATCCAGACGTTAACTGCCCGCATTTATCAGGAATGGTTCCCTGGAACCGGATATGAGCATTCCGGCGCGCCGGAGCTGGAGGTCTATCCGCTTGGCAATACCACTGCGGCAGACTACCGCTGCGAAGTATGGGTACCTATCGTGAAAAAATAACGACCTTTGCGGACACCGTTTGAAACGAAGCACCTGGCGGCGGTGTCCGCTATTCGCTCATTCACGCCCTGTTCAAGCTGCGTTGCGCACGTGTTACAATCCGTTTCGTTTCCTTCGTATTTGACGTCAGCTGCCACGCCTCGCATACTTGCCTCACCCATTCCGGCCTCATCTTGCTCGCATCGTTCAACCAGTTGCTTACAGAATCCTGAACATATTTGGCCGGATCGGACTTGACCAACTCCAGCAGGGAAAGAGCCTTCTCCGGCGCTTCCTTCAATTGCGGAATATGCTTGGCCCATACCCCCTGCGGGCGTATCGATTCGATCGCAAATCTGCGGATATTGGCGTCCTCATCCTGCGCCCAGCTGTGCAGCATCCGGATCGCAGCGTCAATCTCGCCGGAAACGGATTCGCGTACCGCCATCCAGGCAATTTCACGTACGCCAAAATGACCGTCGGCAGCGAACGGCCGAATGCGCTGCAGCTTCTGTTCAAGGCTGAGCCGCTCATCAAGCCCGACTATATAGGCAGCCCAGCAGCGTACACTGTCTGAAGGGTGCGACGCCAGCCCCGCAAAGACATGCTCTGCATCCTTGGGCGGAAGCTCGTTCAGCAGCGTGAGCCACTCCTTGGCGATCGCCGGTATGATCTTCATTATTTTATTTTCGGCTGCTTTCTCCAGATTGGCGCGCATCCGCTCATAACGGGCTTGCAATTCCAGCTCCTCTACGATATGACGGAGCAAGCTGAAATGATTGACCGCAAGCCATTCCGCCAAGTTGACAGTCGGTATTTGCCCGCTTTGCAACAAGATCATGACTTCATCGGGAATTTGCGCTGCTTTGCGGGCTCCCTTGCGGTTGATTATGTCTGTATTCAGCTTTTATCACTCCCTGGCGGCATCGTTTCTCTCCTCATAGCTTATAACATACTTCCTGAGCAGCGAAAAAGATGTAATGCAGCTTACAGCTTTGCTACAACAAATTTCTCGCGTTTAATGCCTCCCGGTGGATATAAACCGTTCTGAATCCGGTCTTGATCACTTTTGCTTCTGCCAGCTCCTGCAATGCTACCGCCACCGCTTCCCGGGTTGCTCCGACTAAATGGGCAAGCTCCTGCTGCGACAATGGGAGATCGATCCGATAATAGTCATTATCCTCCTGCAATCCGAATTGACCGGATAATTTGATGACAGCATGCAAAATTTTATCATGCAGCTTTCCGAGCGCCAAATTTTGAGCAAGACTGCTCATTAAAGCCAGCCGCTCACTTATTACATGCATCATCGTCATCATAAATCGCGGCCGCTCCAGAAGAAAACGCTCGAATCTGTTTGTATCCATGATACAAATATCGCATTCCTCAATCGTTTCGATATAGATCTCTCTTGTTCCCAAGGAAATGCCCTTCATTTCGCCAAATATATTTCCTTCACTCAATATATCGAGTGTAAACTGCTTTCCTTCTGCATTGAGCCGATACAGGCGCACCTTGCCCCTTTTCACAAAATACAGCCCTTCGGTAAAAGTGTCCGGCGTCTGGATGAAGGTATGCTTTGGCACTGTCGTAATGGAAGTCATTTCGTCCATCTCTGCCAGGTCCTCTTGCGATAACGCGTGAAGCAAATTAAATTGTGACAGGTATTGTATGTTATCCATATGGCCTCCCGCTTTTTCGTTGCTTATAGTGTACCACTATGAATAACCCCCTCACCAACATTTCGAGCATCAAAGCCCTTGTCAGGAGGGGTGCTGTGAGCGATTATGTTAAGAAGCGGCGCAAGACGTTATTACTAATTCGAGCCACATTATTATCGTAATGGTTCCAGGCCATGCTGCCTGCCCAGTTAATGGAGCCAACAGAGAAGACCGCACCGCCGCCAGCAATATCAAAATAGGTCATATCTGCACGCACGAGCGGACTGTCAAGCCCCCCTTGTCCAGGCGCTGTAAACAGCAAATCTTCATGTACGACTTGATAATAATCGTCCAGACCGGTTGAGGTCGCCAATCGCAGTGCATGTTTAGGCGTACCTAATTCATGATCAAAGCGGTCAATTTCATCGCCTACCGCTCCGCCCATAACGAGACCGAAATCGCCAATTATTTCATCCTCGCCGATCCCTTCGAAAATGAAAGCTGCCGCCGGATCATAACTGTCTTGAAGGCGTTTGTACCCGCAGCCGTTGATACCGCCAAGTGCAGAGAAACCGACACCGACAACGCTTTGCGGCACAAAACCGTAATGGCGCCATAAGCCCCCCGGCTCGCCGGTTGTACTATGATAGATTTGTCCTGGCAGCGTATCAGATGATCTTGTACCGGCATTGCCGCGTCGTACTTCAAGCAAGTAAGGACGATCCGCATCCAGACTCGTTACCCAATAAAATCCATTGCCGCCCAAATACATCAGCCGCCCGCCAGCAGCCAAATACTGCTTCAACGCAATAAGCATCGGACGTGTCCAATATTCAGGGTGACTGCCCGTAATGATCACTTTATAAGATGCCAAGAGTTCCTGCCCTTCCCGATGCAAATCTTCATCCGTAACGACATCATAGGACTGCTTTTGCTTTTCCAGCCAACCGGTTATATATAAATCCGCCGAAAAATGCCGTACTGACCGCCAATTGCGGTAATGAGGCCGTATATTCATAATCGGACGCAAGCGGGAGCTGTACTGTACACCGCTGCCGTCATGATGCAAGTCATAGATCGATTTGCCCAGCTCCGGATGCTCGGACAAAAACCTGTCCTGTTCGGGAAGAACATAATCGTCACCCATATAAGCTTGAGCCTGCTCATACAGTCGTTCATTAGCATAAGCCAGATACGTATTAGTAGGAGCTAAATAGACGGCCCCTGCCTTGGCAGCCTGCTTGCCCGGGCGTACAAACAATGGCACATAATCGACGCTAACGTCAGTCTCCAGACGAAAAGCATAGACTCCGCTCGGCAGTTTATCCGGCACTTTCCAGACAAAATCAGGATCCCAGCCCGCATCGCATACATCGTCATCGTGAAAATGAACAGCAGCATATTGGTCAGGCGCTTCTTTAAAGTTCGCATATTCACCTGTCCAATTGTGACTCGTCACCGCTCGTGCTGGTGCTTGAT
This sequence comes from Paenibacillus sp. GCM10027626, assembly GCF_042676285.1. Taxonomy (NCBI): domain Bacteria; kingdom Bacillati; phylum Bacillota; class Bacilli; order Caryophanales; family Paenibacillaceae; genus Paenibacillus; species Paenibacillus sp. GCM10027626. The sequence goes on from NZ_JBHTHC010000011.1 coordinate 21,153, forward strand.
ACAACCAGCCGTCATTTTGTCCGCTCGAACAGTCCATTAAACGGCTGGATGAAATATAATGACTAAAGTCATAGTATGCTGCGCAGTCTACTCTCATACTTGCCGGAACTGCTGGTGCTGCATATAGCTGCTCGAGCTGTTCATCATCCAGGGCAATACGAAAAAAACGCGGGTTTTCCAGCTTGCCGTTGTAGTAATGCCGTCTCCTGCTCATATCAAATTGGGCAGCCAGCATTACTGCACCCGTTAACAGATTTGAGAAATCCAGTGTTGCTTTTATTTTAATACACTGCCTATCCCGTGCAGGCATCCATTGATCATGGTGATCAATGAACAGCGATGCTTCTCCTGCCTCAGCCGAATAACGCACTGCGATAAAATACCACGATTTTGCAATAAGCGGCCGCTCCGTACGAACAACCGCCGATTGTCCCGCACAGTCAATTAGAGTCAGAGCGAGCAGACCATCTTGCTCCAGCACAAGCCGACCTCCGGACGCTCCGTTCATCGCCTCCACTGACCAGAGCGTCTGCGGATGCACAGCTCCTGTCGTCAAAGTCGGCCAAGCCCATAGTTGAACCGTGAACTCTCCGCCTTTCATCCAATCGGATGGTACTGGCAATTTGCCATATGAGCCTGCCTCGATTCCCTGTACGCGTCCTGGATAAACCTTATTGCAATCGGCTTGCAAAACCTCCACCGGCAAATCGTCACGCTCAGTATCCAGCAACCCGCCGCAAAGGCGAACAACGTTTACCTTATAACTTTTGCTTGTTGTACTGACCATAACCTTGACCTGTTCCCCCGGCATTACACTGAACTGATCTGCGTACCCGGCAATGTTAAGCGCTTCCTGTTTCATTGTATCTCCTCCAATGGTAAGGGATCACTGTTCAATTCCTCGCAGATATACTTTGGCTATATGGCGGATAAAGGTTTCTTTGCTCATTTGCTGTTGTTCCACCATCTTCAGATACAAATGCGGATCAAACATGTTTATAAACTGAAATGCCATCATTTCATTAGGAAGATCACGATCAAAGATGCCTGCTTCCTTCCCCTCATCCAAAATTTTCCCGATACCAGCAAATACCTGCCCAATCAATACATCGATCTGCTGCTGCTGTGCTTTAAATACAGAGGTCAAATCCGGATCGCTCCGCAGCATAAACTGAAAAAATGCGCCCGACATTTCTTTTTCCAGCAAATAAATCAGCTTCTCCTGTGCTGTACCGTTATAAGTCTGGGCATGTTGTACGCTTTCCAGAAACATATTGAGCTTCGGTTCTACCAAGGCATAAGCCAGCTCCTCTTTACGTGCGAAATGCAAGTAAAGCGTGCCCTTGGCAATTCCAACCTGCTCAGCGATTTCATCCATGCTCGTATGGTGGTAACCTTTCTCCAGCATGATTTGTTCCGCCGCCTGCAATATGTATTGCTCCCGCTCTTGACGCTGCCGTTCCTTCAATGTTCCTTTGCTTTGTACCATACAGTTGTAAGCGCCTCCAAAAAGTAAAAGAATTCAATATTCAAATAATGACTTAATAGTCATAATATTAACGCATGCTGGTGTTTTTTTCAACTCCGCTTTTTAAATGAAATGAGATAATGGGCCGTTATTCTGCTAACAAACAGAATTGGACAGGTCAATTAGGGCTAACGAACCTGAGACACGCTATTGATGGAAAAAAGGCCGGGAAGCGGCCGATTTTCGGTGAATAACGATCGGTAGATTCGTTACAGCCCACAAGGCCCCATTTTGAGCCGAATAAGGGTTGTCAGGTTCGTTAGCGGCTGCCAACAATAGTTCTGAGGGTTACCTAGCTACATCCAGGGATACCTGTCTTTTTCCGTTCTGCGAAAATGGATACGGAATCAGCTCCCTCTGAAATAACTGACGATTCGAGAGCTGATCCATGAGATGGCGAATGAGGATTTACGAAGCAGCAGACCAGCTGATAATTCACGCTCAGCGCAGCCGGAATCCTTGCTTCTCGAGATGGGCATACATATGCTCCCGGAGCTTGTCCTTCTCCATCCGAGAGGCCATCTCCTTCGACCATTCCGTTAAGCGGCTGCCGCCTGTACGAGCGGAATAGTAGGCTTTCATCGTTTCGTCGTATTGACAAATCGCCTCAGACTGTCCGGCAGCGTCATAAGTCTCCTGATGATAGACGGCATCTAGCGGCAGCCGCGGCCGGATGTCCGGGCTATGATCCGGAATGCCGACACACATGCCGAATACCGGATAGACGAGCCGCGGCAGGCCGAGCAATTCCGCAACCCGATCCGGATTGTTGCGAATCCCGCCGATATAGACGATCCCGAGTCCGAGCGACTCAGCCGCGACTGCCGCATTTTGTGCCGCCAGAGCGGCATCAACGGATGCAAGCAGGAAGGTTTCAGTATTTTGATGGAGCTCGCCAGGCGCATGACGGTTCACGGCAAGCTCCAGCCTGTACATGTCTGCGCACCAAACGAGGAAAAGCGGGCATTGTGCCACATGCTTTTGATTGCCTGCCGCTTCTGCGAGCGATTGCTTCCGCTCCGGATCAGTCACGCCGATTACGCTGTAGGCTTGAATGTTTGATGATGTCGACGCTGCTTGCGCCGCCCCGATAATCCAACGTACCTGCTCGTCCGTTACCAGTCCCGGCTTAAACTTGCGGATAGAGCGGTGCTGCAGCAGTTGCTCGATTACACGATTCACAGTGATCTCCCCTTTTGAATGAGATACTCTTCTTTCAGTATTCCCATATGGACGATATCACTCCAGCTGCCATCCCGGTAAATCGCCTGCCGCGATATGCCCTCCTGCTGAAAACCCAGCTTCGTATATAATCTGACCGCTTTGTCATTAAACGAAAATACACGCAAAGAGACACGATGCAGGTTCATTTCCAGAAAGGCGTAATCAAGCAATAGCGTTAGCGCCTCTGTTCCGATTCCTTTCCCCCAATATTCCTTCTCGCCAATATCAAGAATACATTCCGCATTGCGGTTTTTATAATCCAACTGCACCAATGCGGTAATGCCAATCGCCTGATCATTATTTTTATCAACGATGATAAAATTTTTGGCACTGTCTCCCGCTCCAAAAATAACATGATTCACGAACGCTTCCGTTTCCGCATAGGTGTACAAATCAAGAGATGGATTCGTTGTCCGCATCACATCTATGTCATTTCTCCATTTATGATAGGTGGGAATATCCCCGATTACCATTTTGCGAAAACGAATTCTGGCTGTTTCTAGTCTCATCATTTTCCCGCACCTTTCTTTCCTTCTTTATCACTATCAAGCAATTGGCGCAACGCCAGTAAAAATACTTCCAGCTGTCGCACACTGCCAATCTGCTCTGTACCCAAATGGGCTGTGTCCAGCATCAAACCATCGATATAAGAAATAATAAATTGCGAAATGGCTGCTGCAGGTTTGCGAAGCTTGAAGTCGCCCTGCTCGGCTCCCGCTTGCAAAAAAGCGGACAATGCTTGGACTAAACGCTCATACCGCGCAGAAATATAAGGATATCGCTCTTTGTGCTTTCTATAATTTTCTGACAAGAAAAACTCCGAATTTGCGCGAACGATGGATTGGTCGGCCCGTTCTATACGTTCCTGCTGCAGCAATACCCATTTCTCGATTCGCGGCCAGGCGCTCTCTGCTGTCTCCATAGTAAAATAACTGGCGTCCTGCTCATCCTCATATTGCAATAATTCGATATAGACATGCTCAATATTGTCAAAATAACCGTAGAGCGCCCCCCTCGATATGCCTGCCTGATCCATAATATCCTGCATCGTCGCTGCCTGAAATCCCTTGGCAATAAAAACTTGCTTGGCTGCCTGCAATAATTCCAGCTTCTTGCGGCTTTTATAAGTCTCACTGACACGGGGAGAAATAATTGTCACCACCTAAAATAGACATGATTGTCGGTTTTATTTTTGATTATAACCGACAATCGTGTCGGTTTCAATCTTCAACAAAGAAAAAAACGAGCCGCGGGAAAATTCCCAGACTCGTTTTTTATCCCGGTCACACCTTGCCATGTATCGTGAGTGAAGCTTGCGCCGCTAGGTGAACTTCTTCCTTTCTTAGGGATGACTGCCGCCCTGTCCTTGCGCTGCTCCCTCTCCGCCTTCCCCGTCTTGCGGCGTAACCGTCACTCCGTTCTTGCCCGGCTGGATCGGCAACGATATATTCGGCGCTCCGGGCGCCGAATCCCCAACCGGGTTCCCTTTATTATCGTAATAATACATCGGCACATCGCCAACGACGAGCAAATATGAGATTGGAATTTCCGTTTCCACCAGCTCCGGGTGTGTGTCGAAAGGGATAATGATCGATACCTCTGCCGTGATCCGCATATAGACCTCAACTAAAATCATATTGATGCCGGCATCCTTCTGCCTTGTATTCAAATCGACCTTTGCCGCTCCAAGCGGCTCAAATTTAACGGGAACACGCGGCCCGAAGGAGGCAATGACAGCGCTGCCCAGCGCCTGCCCAATCGGAATATGTTCTGGAATATCGCCCAAGTCCGCCAATGTGTTTTGCACCGTCTGGATGGTTTGCGAGGTGATCCGCATATGCTCTGCATAGTTCAGCATAAAGGCCGTTATTTTCCCGCTTGAATTCGTTTTCCAATCAATCAATTTTTCGGTTACATCCGTCTGATGAGCGACCTGATCGGTGATTGATTTATTGATCGCTTGTGTAGCTACCTGCTTGACCCGCATGACAGCAACATGCATCAGCGGCTCCTTTAAATTCCGCTCGACAAATATAAAGGACTGAACGAGCAAAAAACCAAAAAGCAGCACAATGATAAGCGTCAGCTTGCGCCGGCTTAAGCTGCCCGGTCGTTGGCGGCGGCTAAAGCTGCCCCATTTTCTCTTCCCCCATCTCGGCATGAGCCGCCCCCCTTTGCCCCTTTATCTACTCTCCCTTCCCATTCATATGCAATGTCCGTCCAAAAAATGAAGTCAGGAAATCATTAAAAACCGGGAACGGCTGTTTTCAGCCGCCCCCGGTTTGGGATCGGTAACACTTTTTATACTCGTGACATGCTCTCTATTTTAAGTTAGATGGGGGCCGGCGTATTCGGTTTTGCACCGTCTGCCGTCGGCTTGCCGCCTTTGCCGGCCTTGCCTTCCCGCTTGAACACTTTGCGAATAAGCGGCAGCAGGTAGTAGTCTACACCGAACTTACCAGCATTGGCGCCTGCTATCATGACAATTCCGCCAATCAGCAGCATCCAAGGGTTAGTGCTTACAGTGCCGGCAAACATGAACATGAAGTTCATCAAAATTCCGAAGAAGGCTGCTGTCGCTGTCACTGCTCCAAGAATAAGACCAAGTCCAACCAATGTTTCGCCTATAGGAATTAGAACGTTAAAGATTTTCGCATTAGGTATCGCGAACCGCTCCAGGAAAGCGTTGAATGTCGGATAAACCAGCGTGCCTGTCGCTTTATCCGCCACTGGATTGGCAACCGCCCCTTTCAAATAACCCGTTGCGTCAAATCCGCCTGTCAGCTTGTGTATGCCGGCCGTCATCCATTCCCAGCCCAGGTAAACCCTCAGCAGAAGTAAAAATCCGGCTGCATATACGTTTTCTCTTAGAAATTTAATCATGATTGATACACTCCTTCTATTTGATCTTGCTCAAGTTCTCAGATTACGTGATTTTTTTCACAAACTTAGCTAAAATAAATCCGCGACTTTCATTTTGTCTCTGATGATGTATGGCGCTGTCGCATGCTGCCACTTCCTTTCTCGCTCTCGTCTTTATGTTGTTGTTTTTGTTGTGCTTTCCCTTTCCACACTCTTATAATAACCCGGATTTCAAAATAAGTATGTGATTTAAATCACATACTCAAAAAATTTTTTTGACCGATTACAATCGCTGGCGACGTGTTCAGGGAGGCGGAAATGATCAGCTGAGAGGCAAGCGGACACACGATCCGCTATTTGCTCAAAAAACGGGCGTTTGGAGGGGTTGGGCGGACAGAGGAGCCGTTATTTGCGGATTATTCCTGGTTTTCGCAGCGATTGGAGGCCATTAGCGGAACCACGGTCCGCAAGCCGGCCGTCTTAACTGGTTTGTTCACAAATAAGGGATCTACGGTCGGCTCGAGATGGCTCGGAGACGCTTAGGCTCGCTCGGCTAGGCGAGGCCGTGAGGCATCCGGACATACGATCCGTTATTTTATCGAAAAACAGGTGATTGGAGGTTTGGGCGGACAGAGAATCCGTTATTTGCGGATTTTGTCTGGTTTTCGCGGCAATTGGAGGCCATTAGCGGAACCACGGTCCGCAAGCCGGCCGTCTTAACTGGTTTGTTCACAAATAAGGGATCTACGGTCGGCTCGGAGGCGCTTAGATCGCTCAAGGTCCGTTTCACCCAACGCTACGGAACCGCGCCCGCCCGAGTCGGCCAGGCAGCCTCCTGTTTTTCGATTAGCCTTAATCAAAACAAGACGATTCCCGCCAAGCCGGAAGCGGCGATCACTGCCAGCGGATGCATTTTATACTTGATAATCCCGACTAATGCGCCGGCACAAATAAGCAGCGTTCCAATCGTTGTCCATGTAAGCAATTGATCGCCTTTCCCCATAAACCCAAAGTGGATGGCCGCATAGGTGATCAAAGCGGCTACGACCGGACGCAGGCCGTAGAAGGAGGACTTTACCCAATGATTATGATGAATACGATGCATAAAAGTCGCCAATAATACAATTAAAAATAAGGACGGAAATACGATGCCGATCGTAGCGGAAATGGCACCGCCGATGCCGCCGATATGATAGCCGATCAAGGTAGCGCTGTTAGCGGCAATCGGCCCCGGCGCCATCCCGGCCAGCGAGACGATTTGCTGAAATTCCGCATCCTGCAGCCAGCCGTGCGCGCTCACCTCATATTGAACGATGGGAATCACTGCATAGCCGCCGCCAAACGATATGAACCCTACTTTTAGAAATGTAAGAAACAGCTCCCACCACATCATTTTATCTCCCTCTTTTTCACTTGCAGCATATTCTAGATGCTAGATGTAATACTCCGGATAATAGGTTTCCTCCACCGGCTTTCCCTTCGCTTGCTTCTCGGTCTGCACTTTCCATCCAAGCAGCATTTTCACCTTTACGACCGCCATCCCGGCGACAATGCCGGCAAGAATGGCAAATAACGGATGAACCTTCGTAAACAGCAGTACGGTTAGTGCGATTAGCGCTATACTGACGGTTGCTTTATCAAATAGAGAAGATTTGCCCATACGGTAGGCCGCCACGAGAATAAGCGCAATAACTGCCCCTTGTATGCCCTGCAGCGCCGCGGCAAATTTCGCATTGTCAGAAAACTGGCCATATAAAAAGCTCAACACGAACACGATTAAAAAGGTTGGCAGCGTAATGCCGACAATTGCTGCTACAGCGCCTGCTATACCTGCCATCCTGAATCCGATATAGGCCGACGCATTAACGCCTACGCCGCCCGGCGCCGATCCCGAGATTGATAATATGTCGCCCATCTCTTCCTCTTGAATCCAGCCGCGCTTGGTTACAACCTCGCGCTCAATAAGCGGAATCATCGCATACCCGCCGCCGAAGGTCATAGGACTAATGCGAAAAAAAGTCCAAAACAACTGGAAAAGCAATGATAATTGCTTGTTCTTTGTCAATTTGGGCGACGATGACGTTGACGTTGATGTTGGTGTTGATGCAGCTGCTGCCGCCTGTATTTGTGCCACAATTGTCGCCTCCCAAGCATTATTTCTTTCTATTATACCACCTTTATTTCATTTTGGAATAAAGTATTCGAAAAACAATCAAAAACCTATTTTTTCCCGCAAAAAAATGAGTGAAATTGTATAAAACCCGCTTTTCCGAGCGGACTAGTTCAGTTATTTAAAATCATTTTGGTTTAAAGTCGTCTATCTCTACCTTGGATTTCGCAAAAAACTGGAGGTTCATGTATAATAAAATAGATTTTTTACATCTGAATTGTTGGTTAAACGGGGGATTGTGATGGATAAACGATTGAAGACAGTACCTTCGGCCAAGCGGCTTCTTTTTAACCATATTGCTGAGCTGGGCGTCGTATCCAAAGCGGAGCTGCTAACCTCCATGAGTTTGACAAGCAGCACATTAACGCGCTTGCTTGATGATATGGTAGCCGAAGGCTTGCTCCAATTGTCCGGCCTGGGGCATTCCAGCGGCGGCAGAAGACCCCTCCTCTATGAAGCGGCGCCCGACTACGGTTATATGTTCGGCATTGAAATTTCCCGGGTCTCCTCTTCGCTTGGCTTGTTTGATATGCAGCTGAACCCTCGTTCGCTTATCCATTGGCCGATGGATGAAGCGATGACGCCAGAGCGGTTCATTCAGCATGTTCATCTCAACATCAATGCTTTTTTGCGCGATCATCATATTGCCCGCGAGCAGGTTCGCGGAATCGGGATTGGAGCTGTCGGACCGCTGGACCGGGAACGAGGCATCATTGTACAGCCGCTTCACTTCCCTGCCAAAGGGTGGGTCGACCTGCCGATCTGTGAGCTTATGGAGCAGCTGACCGGCTTCAAAACCATTCTCGACAACGGAGCCAACGCCGCGCTGCTCGGGGAGCAGTGGGCGCTCCGGCACGAAAAAGTTCAGCATATGCTCTACGTGCATGCCGGGGTCGGCATTCGTTCGGCCATGATGTCGCATGGACAGATCATCCATGGCACGGTCGATATGGAAGGTGCGGTCGGCCAGATGATTATTCAGACCGATGGGCAGCGGCTTCACGAAACCGGCAACTATGGGGCACTGGAAGCATATGTATCTGTGCAAGCGCTTGAGAAGCAGGCGCGCGCCCAATTAAAAACAGGGCGCAGCGATTTGTCCCCTCTGCTGCTGGAACAGCCGGATCGCGTAAATTTCGCCGCATTAGTCAAAGCGCTGCACGCCGGCGATCCATTCGTGCGCGAATTATTTATGCAATCAGCCGCCTATTTTGGAATCGGACTTGCCAACTTGATCAACGTCCTTCACCCGGAAAAAATTATTTTGGGCGGCGCGCTCATCAATGCGCACGAACTGTTTTATCAGACAGCCATCGAGGTCGCGCGCAAGAACAGCTATTACTATCCCCAATATGAACCGCTCTTTTCCAAAGGCGAATTGAAGGAAGATGCAGTGGCGACCGGAGCTGCCATGATGATGTGGAGAGAGCTTGAAATATAGTTTCAAGGACTGGCTGACGCGATTTACACCTGCAGCGGCTTGCCTGGGCCGGAGGCGCCGCAGCTCCTCCGGACGACAAGCTCTGAAGGAATGATGAGATTTTGCGGCGGCCTCTCCTTTTTGCGGTTAAGCATCTTCAATATCAGCTTGGCGCCTTCTTTGCCGATTTCGTACAGATCAGTCGAGATTGATGTGATCCCGTATTTTTCGGCGATATGTGTATTCTCAAAACTGACTAACGCCAGGTCTTCCGGCGCTGACAATCCATGCGCGCGCATATACTCGAGCACGCCAGCCGCCTGAATGTCGCGGCCAGCGACGACCGCCGTCGGCGGCTCCTTCAGCGACAGCAAGCAATCGGCCGCCTGATAGCCGCTCGCCTCTTTCTCATCTCCAATATACATATAGTCATCGCGAAATTTAATCCCATTGTCCGCCAGCGCATCCGCAAAGCCTTCCAGCCGGTCTTCGCACACGAGGTAATTCAGCGGCCCCGGGCTAATAAAGGCAATCCGTTTATGCCCAAGCTCGATCAGATGCATCGTATTGCGGTAAGAAATTTCATAATTGTCTACGTCGACGGAATTGATCGCTCCCTTCTGATCATTGCTGCCGATAATGACAACCGGAAAATGATGCTCGGACAGCTCATGAATAATCGAGGAATCTTGACTTGGCAGTGCAATCAGCACGGCATCCATCGCCCGCTCCCGCATCAGCTTGATCAGCTTCGGCGTCTTGGCTTTATGGCCTTGATTTTCCCAGGCGATAAGCAAGTTGTAGTCTCGCTGGTCCAATACATCCCCTATCCCCTGCAGCAAAATCGAAAACGTCTGGCTTCCCGAAAAAGAAAAGAAATCCGATCCCGGATGCGGCGTAAACAGACAAATATTGTTCGTCTTTCGCGTTACTAACCCCTTGGCCGCGGAATTCGGCTGATAGTTCAGCCGCTTGATCACTTCAAAAATCCGTTCTCTCGTCTCAGGCGCGACAGGCCCTGTGCCATTGAAAGCAAACGAGACAGTCGAAATCGAAACTCCCGCCTCACGGGCGATATCTTTAATCGTAACCATGCTGCCACCCTCTACAAAAACGTTTTAATAAACAAAACGTACCATATCGCCATGCAAATGGTCAACCGGACAATTCAGCTCCTTTTTTACGCTGTTTTTATTGAAAATAACGAATGAAAGCGTATATTATCAAGGTTTTTATCGCTATTTTTATTCAATCATTTTTATATTGATCTCCATTTCGAATCAATGTTATCATTGAAGCAAAGGAGACTTTAAAGCGTTTTCATCACATTTCACTACCTGTTTACCCCTATTTTGTCCCTCAAATATGAGGGTATAGGGAAATTTTTGAAAGAAATAAAAACGTTTTAATCGCTATTTTCACTCAATTGCAACCATCTCCAACAACTTCGTTAACCATGAACAAGGGGGAATCTACACGATGAAAAAAACGACAACACTGATGCTGGCGGCTGCTCTTCTGCTCGGTAACGTTGCAGGCTGCAGCTCGGGCAAAGAGTCGGGCAGTCAGACAGATGAGACACCCGTTACAGGCAATGCCGGAGACAAGCGGACCATTACCTTTTCCACCATTACGAATTACTATACGGACGGGCTGAAGCAGGCCGCCGAGGACTACTCCAAGCTCCATCCGGAAACGACGGTCAAGATCGACATCGTTACCGACAACTCGACCTATCAAACCTCCTTCCAGGCAAAAATGGCTGCAGGCGGCAAAGACGCTCCAGACATCGTCCATGCGAATTTGCTTGGCGATTCGAGCGGCAACAACATCAAAAAAGGCTGGCTGCTGCCGCTGAACGATTTCGTCAAACAGCCTAACCCTTATAACAATAAGACCGCGCTGTGGGATGGAATCGACGAAAACTACCACCCTTACGCTTACACGGAAAACGGCGACATCTTCATGCTTCCCTTCGATCTTGTAGGCACCGGATTTTACTACAATAAAACGATTTTTGACAAGCTCGGCCTGGAAGTGCCGACGTCCTGGGAAGATTTGCTAGCCACACTGCAAAAGCTGAAGGACGCCAATTATATCCCGCTCTCGATGTCATTCACTGTCGCGGCGGATTATACAGGCTGGATGAAGGGCACGTTCATGGATTGGACGGCAAGACAGTATATCCCTGACATACTCGTGCAGAAGGGCGATGCCCGCAATACGCCTGAAATTGAGAAAGTGAACAGCAAAGTTCATTACGCGGCTGACGACCCGTTCTTCGATGTAGGCGCGATCCGCGATCCCGAACGCATTATGGCCCTGTGGAAAAGCGGCAAATACGACGCCCAAGGCCCTGCCGAGCAAAAATATTGGCAATTGCTGAAGGATCTGTCCAAGTTTTATCAGCCTGGCTATACGACGATGAGCGATCCGGACTGCTATAAACTATTTATCTCCGGAAAAGCGGCCATTTACTGGAACGGCAGCTGGCAAGTCGGTCAGTTGGTGAAGGATCAGCAAAAGCTGGGCGATAAAGGCTTTGAATGGGGGACATTCAAGTTTCCGAATTTCAAGACCCCTGATCCGAACTTCCCGGGCGAGCCGCGCGGCATTCTCGTGCCCGGCCACCAGCTTAGCATTGTCAATAAACAGGACGACGAGCAAAAGAAACGCGCTGAAGACTTCATGATGTATCTCTACTCTCCTGAAATCGCACAAAAGGTGTACGAAACAACGCTCAATGCCGGCCAATTCGTGCAAGGCCCGAGCCTGGTGAAGGGCGTCAAGCTGTCCGATGAAATTAACGGTTATTTGAAAGGCTTCCTGACTGCAGGCAACATGATCGGCGATCTGGGCATGATTGCCAATGGCAACCCGACAGGCAATACGACGCTAAGCACCGAATTCAAGACGCTTGAGCTGCAGTTTTTCGATGACAAGGTTACACTGGAAGAGTTTCTGAAGAAAAAAGCGGAGTTTACGAAGAAAACCAATGAGCAATATATCGCAGACAACAAATTCGACCTGGATCCTGCAACGAATCCCTAAGGTTAGACAATAAGGCGCAGGAGGGATGGCTTCTGCCATCCCCCTCTCCTGTTTATTCGCGCCATTTGGAAAAAGGAGAGTCAAACAATGCGTGCCATACAATGGAAAAAATATAGCATATCCTATTTATTTCTCATTCCTTCTTTTTTGTTTATCGCGACATTTTTGTATTACCCGGTACTACTTGCCATGTTTCATTCCTTTACGAAATGGAATCTCGTAGAATCGGAATGGATCGGTTTCGACAATTTTACGAATATGTTCAATGATCCGATGTTCGTCAAAGGTGCGCTCAACCAGCTCATCTATACGGTAACCGATATACTGAAAGCGATTATTTTTCCTCTACTCGCAGCCGAGCTGATTCATATGCTTGGGGGAAAAAAATTGAAATATATGTTCCGCACAGGCTTCATATTGCCAATGCTGCTGCCCGGAATCGTGACCGTGCTGTTATGGCAAAATATGTACGATCCCAGCAACGGCCTGATCAACCAGCTGCTGTCGGTGCTTGGCCTGGAAAGCTGGGCAATGCCCTGGCTCGGCGATGAGAAGACAGCCATCTGGTCGCTAATTATGATGGGCTTCCCGTTTATTGCCGGGCTGCCGTTTCTTATTTTCTACGCGGCGATCGGCAATATGAGCCAGGATCAGCTTGAAGCCGCGCGCATCGACGGCGCGACCGGCTGGCATATTTTTACCAAGCTGCATCTGCCTTTTCTCGTTCCGCAGTTCAAGGTTGTCATTATTTTGACGATCATTGGCAGCCTGCAGGATTTCGTGAAAATTCTCGTTATGACCCAGGGCGGGCCGGGCGATGCTACGATCAATCCGGCCATGCTGATGTATAACGCCGCATTCGGCGCTTCGCAATACGGATACGGCTCGGCGATCGGCATTGCTTTGTTTCTGATCATTCTTGTCATTACGCTGTTCAACATGAAATTTTTGAAAACAGATTACTAATTTTAAGGAGGTCGCCATGGCCGCTCGCTTAAGTAAATGGACGGGAGGCGCCGTTCTTTTGGCCCTTCTTGTTGCTACGCTTGTTCCATTTGTACTGCTTATTTTCTTTTCTTTTAAGGATCATCTTGATATCTTGATCGACTTTTGGGGCTTTCCTTCGGCGATTAAGTGGGAAAATTATACGGTTGCATGGGAGGCAGTCCAATCAAGCATCGGCAACTCGCTGTTCGTCTGCATTGTGACTGTGCTCGGGGCCGTCGTTCTCGGCTCGCTGTCAGGCTATGTATTTGCCCGTCACCGCTTTCCGCTGAAAGGGCTGCTGTATATTTTGCTGATCGGGGTCATGATGATTCCATCCTTGCTCAACACCGTTCCTTTGTACGCGATTATTGTCAAGCTCGGCATGACCAAGAGCTTCTGGGGGCTGATCCTGCCTTACATTGCAGGTACGCAGCTGCTCGGCATTTTGCTTTGCCGGACCTTTTTCGAATCGCTGCCCGAGGAGTTGTTCGAAGCGGCCAGAATCGATGGCGGCAATGAATTTTATATTTACGCCCGCATCGCTCTGCCGCTGTGCTTGCCGATTTTAATTACGATCGGGATTGTCACATTTCTGTCGGTATATAGCGACTATTTGTGGCCGTTTATTGTGCTCGACCAGGATCACCAGACCTTCACCATGGCCGCCGTCAGCCTGAACCGTTCAGGAAGCTCGGATATCGGGCTGTCGTTCGCCGGCTATATCATCGGCAGTATCCCTACCATTGTCGTCATTTTGTTTGGCATGAAATATTATATCGAGGGCATGGTCGCAGGGGCAGTAAAATCATGACAGGCCATTTGCCTGAATCTACACAGGCTCCAGCAAGCCATTTTCCAAACAAGCGGCGAGCGACAGCTGCTTTACTTTGGGGCCGAATTGCAGCTCGATCCGCTCGCTGTTCAGCCCGGTAATCTTCCCTGTACCGAACACGCGATGCTTTACCATCAGCCCTGCCTTCAGCTCCGAACGATCGCGCAAAGCATTAGGGCTTATGGGCAGCTTTACCCCCTCGGCAGTCACAGTTGTGACAACACGCGCTGCAGCAGGGCGCGCCCCCCGCTGCGGCGGTGCGGCCTTTTCCTGCTGCGGCGGGTTAATAATCGCCCTGACCGCAGTCACAAATTGCGACTCCTTCACCTTCTCGCCATCGCGCTTTTTGTACACAAACAGCTCAAGCTGCCGCTTCGCCCTCGTCATCCCGACATAGAACAAGCGGGCCGCCTCCTCCAGCGCTTCATTGTCACGCTCCTCCGCTTTCACATCCTCCTTCGACGGAATGATTCCCTCGATCAGATCGAGCATAAACACCCGCTCGAACTCCAATCCCTTGGCGCTATGGAAGGTCGAGAATGTGACGGCATTTTGCCCTTTGCGCCTTTTTGCGCTCTTCAGCACCGCTTCCAGATGCTTCAGTCTCGCCGCGAACTCTTCCATCGTCTCCAGCGTATCGGCAATTTCCTCCAGCGTATTCAAGATTCCGATCAAATAATCTTTGCGAAAGCCGAGCCGCTCGCACATCCGTTCAATCGCCTTCTCGTAGCCGAGCCGCTGCCGGATCACTTGAATCGCCGGGCGCGGCGGCATGCCGCGCATTTGCTCGAACGTTTCCTTCGTCGCTTGCAGCGCTTTAATCTGATAGTCCTGCAGCGGAACATGCTGCAGCAAATTATCAAAGACGGATTCCTGATTTTGAACCGCTTTAAGCGCCGCCATCTGCTGCTTGCTAACATAGCCGTTCATTTTTAGATGAATTTTCTCCAGCAGGTCCGGCCGGCGGTCCGTAAAGGTCATCCGCATAAAATTCAAAATATCCTCCACAACCCAGTGCGAGAAAAAGCGGTTATCCGCGTCCTTCATATAGAAAGGGATGCCTGCCCGGTCAAACGCATTAATGAGCGCAATCGAGGATGAATTGTTGCGGTACAGCACCGCAATTTCCTCCAGCTTTTCTTCCTTCTGAATCGCCTTGATCACATATGCGGCTTGGGCGTTATAATCCTCAAGACTGCGAATCTTCACCGGCCTTCCGGCCGGGTTATGCGTGAACATATTTTTTTCATATCGGTTCTTGTTGCGCTTAATAAACAAATTCGCCACATGGACGATCTCTTTGCTGGATCGGTAATTTTGCTCCATAAACAGCGTTTTTGCCGCCGGGTACTTTTGCTTAAAGTCAAGCAAATACGACGGCTCCGCCCCGCGCCAGCTGTAGATCGACTGATCGTCATCGGCTACGACGCACAAATTTTTGTGAGGACGCGCCAGCTTTTCAATGATCGCATGCTGAATAAGCGAAGTATCCTGACTTTCATCGGTCAAAATATAACGGTAGCGCTGCTGATATTTGAAGAGCAAGCCCGGCATCTCTTCCAGTGCCCGTTCCGCAATAACGAGCATATCGTCAAAGTCGAGCAGCAGTTTGCTGTGCCCGAATTGCTTGAACCTTTCATATTCGCGCAGCACGCGCTCCGCCTGCGGCACGTCAGTTTTAACGAGCGCCCATTCCTCAGCCGGAATCATTTTATTTTTTATATAGCTAATATAGGTCGTCAGCTCTTCCAGCTGGTCATCCGTAATGTTGTCCCCTGTCACCGTCTTGAACAAATTCCGCAAAACAATCTTCTTATGCAGCGGCAGCTCCGTCTGATCTGCTTGCTCCTCGTGCTCAACATCGCCTTCTATAATTTGAAAGCTGGTGCCGCTGTGGTAGAAATAATCCCGCGCCACTTGAAAGGCAAAGCTATGAATCGTCGAAAAATCAATCGGCGGCAGCTGCGGAAAAAAACGCCGGAACCGTTCCTTCATATCCGCTGCCGAGGCGCGGCTGAACGTAACCGCCTTTATGGTTGACGGATCGACACCCTTTTCTTCTATTAAATATCCGATGCGCATAATAAGGGTCGTCGTTTTTCCCGAACCCGGCGAAGCCAGCAGCAGCATCGGCCCTTCGGTATATCGCACAGCCTTATGCTGGACCTGATTTAAGGACACGCCGATTTCCGCCTTTTTGCGCTCAAAAAAATCTGCTTGTTCGTTCATCGCTCATTACCCTTTCGTTCCCCCGGTAGAAATGATTTTCCTACTATTATTATAGCAATATATCCCGTCATGCAACCGCCCAAAATCCTACATCTCTACATATTTCGGCTCGTTTCCTCCATAGAAAACGCATTTTGTTCTGCTATTATGGAAGGGCTAATCGATGAAAACGATAATTTGAAAGATTGAGGTGTATTTCATCCATGTCTATTATCTATGATGCCGAACAACGCCTGTTTTATTTGCACGCCGGCCGTACGAGCTACGTTCTGCATGTTTATAAATCAGGACATCTGACACATTTATATTGGGGCGACCGCATTCGCGAGCTGCAGCCTGACCGCATGATCCGCACAATGGACCGGGCTTTTTCCCCGAATCCCAATCCGGACGACCGTTCCTATTCTTTGGACATGCTCCCGCTGGAGTTTCCGGGCTACGGCAACTCCGACTATCGTCAGCCGGCCTACCAGGCACAGCTTGCGAACGGCACGACAGTGACCGATTTGCAATATATCTCGCATACGATTACACAAGGAAAAGCCAAGCTTGCCGGTCTGCCCGCCACTTACACGGAAGATGCGTCTGAGGCGCAAACGCTGGAAATCGTCTTGGAGGACAAGCTGAGCGGACTGCAGGCTATTCTCAGTTACACGGCATTTGCAGCGCTTGATGCGATTGCCCGCAGCGTTCGCTTCGTCAATCACGGCCAGCAATCGCTCAAGCTGCTGCGCGCGCTCAGCATGAATGTAGACTTTGCGCACGACAAGTTTGACCTGCTGCATTTGTCCGGCGCTTGGGCAAGAGAGCGCTACATCGAGAGAAGAGCGCTCAAGCCGGGAACGCAGTCGATCGAAAGCCGCCGGGGAGCGAGCAGCCACCAGCATAATCCGTTTTTGGCGCTGGTCTCGCATGACGCGACTGAAGATCACGGCAGCGTATATGGCTTCAGCCTTGTCTACAGCGGCAATTTCCTCGCTTCCGTAGAAGTCGATCAAATGTATACGACACGTCTGTCCATGGGAATTAACCCGTTCGACTTCGATTGGCTGCTGGAGCCTGGTGAAACATTCCAAACACCGGAAGCGGTAATGGTTTATTCCAAGCAAGGGCTGACCGGCATGTCGCAAACCTTCCACGAGCTGTACCGGACAAGACTTTGCCGTGGAGAGTTCCGCGATAAGGCGCGCCCAGTGCTGATCAATAACTGGGAAGCCACTTATTTTAACTTCAATGCTGAAAAAATCGAGCAGATCGCCAAGGCCGGCAAGGAGCTTGGTATCGAGCTGTTCGTGCTTGACGACGGCTGGTTCGGCAAGCGCAACGATGATACAACCTCGCTCGGGGACTGGTCCGTAGACCGAAACAAGCTGGAGAACGGTTTGGAGGATTTGGTGAAACGGGTCAACGATCTCGGCATGCAATTCGGCATCTGGTTTGAGCCGGAAATGATCTCCCGCGACAGCGAGCTTTACCGCGCGCATCCGGACTGGTGCCTGCATGTGCCGAACCGCACACGCTCGGAAGGCCGCAATCAGCTCATTCTCGATTTGACACGTCCCGAGGTGTGCGATTACATCGTAGCGTCAGTTTCCAGCGTGCTGGCCAGCGCTCCTATTGCCTACGTAAAATGGGACATGAACCGCCATATGACAGAAATCGGCTCGGCAGCCTTGCCGCCGGAGCGGCAAAGAGAGACGGCTCACAGATATATGCTCGGCTTGTACGATGTCATGGAGCGGATTACATCTGCCTTCCCGCATGTTCTATTTGAAAGCTGCTCCGGCGGCGGCGGCCGTTTTGACCCGGGCATTCTGCACTATATGCCGCAAACGTGGACAAGCGATAATACGGATGCGGTCGTGCGCCTGAAAATTCAGTACGGCACAAGTCTCGTCTATCCGATCAGCGCGATGGGCGCTCACGTCTCCGCTGTGCCGAATCATCAAGTGCACCGCACCACTTCGCTGCAAATGCGCGGCGATGTAGCGATGTCCGGCAATTTCGGCTATGAGCTTGATTTGACGAAGTTCACGCCGGAGGAGCGGGAACTGGCGGCACAGCAAGTTGCCCTGTATAAAGAGCTGCGCGAGTTTGTCCAATTCGGGCGCTTCTACCGGCTGGCCAGCCCGTTCGAAGGCATGCAGGCCGCGTGGATGTTCGTCTCGGCAAATGGACAGGATGTGCTGGCCTGCAGCTTCAACATTCTGGCTGAGCCCAACGCGCCTTTCAGCCGCCTGAAGCTCAAAGGGCTCGATCCTCAGCAAAATTACCACAATGTTGAGACCGGAGAAGTATACGGCGGCGACGAGCTGATGTATGCGGGCATTTCTTTGCCGCTGCCGCACGGCGATTTCCAAAGCCAGCTGTTCCGTTTCCGCGCGGAATAGGAAACAGCGCCCATGGACACCAATTCCATGGGCGCTGTTTCGTCCAAGCGGACACCAGATCCGTTATTTGTGAACAAATGTACCCAAACGATTGGTCCGCGGACCGTGGTTCCGTTATTGGCCTCAAATCGCCGCTAAGCCCCAGCAAAATCGGCAAATAACGGATCCTGTGTCCGCGAAACCTCCGAATGACTCGTTTACGGCAAAATAACGGATCGTCTGTCCGCTCCGTTAGTTCACGGCTGTCTGCATAAATCTTTTGAATCTTAGCCATGCCACGAGCAGTCCGGCTGAGGCGAACGCCAGCAGAATGACGATGGACGGCCATACACCGCCAATATTCGCGCCGCGTATCATAACATCCTGCAGCCCCTTTTGCGCCCAGAATTGCGGCAGAAACCGGCCGATCTGCTGGACAATGTCGGGCATCAGCTCGATCGGGAACCATAGGCCGCCCAGTACAGCGCCGCCCATCGCGATAATTTGTGTGAAGGCTACGCCCTGATTCTCGCTATTGACGAGCAGGGACAGCGCCAATCCGAAGCTTGTGCCGCATAGCGCCAGGCTGACGACAAGGACGAGAATGGCACTCAAATCGCCCAAATGCAAGCCGTAGACAAAATGGCCGAAAGTAAGCAGAACTGCTGATTGAACGAGCACGACAATAATATGGGGAATCCACATCCCGATCAAATAATGCAGCGGATGCATCGATGTGCTGCGAAGACGGGCCGTCGATCCCGATTCTTTCTCTTTAATAAAGCGAGTGACCATCGTAATCATAATGAAGAAGACGAACATGACGGTATATCCTGGAACAACCTGAGCGATCATATCCACCTTGACGGCGCTCTCCTTGCTCTGGTTGATCTGAATCGGCGGCAGCAAAATTTGGTTGATCTTGGCGGCATCCACTCCCGCTTCGGCCAAACCGCCTGCAAGCTTGCCTTCGCGATAACCGGCTGCGATATTTTCCATCACCGCCTGAATCGGCGCTGCCGCGGCATCAGCTGTTGCATCCTGATAGAACATCAGCTCCGCCGTTTTCGTCCCCGCATGCAGTGTTTCACCAAATCCTTGCGGAATGACAAGCAGCGATGACAGCTTGCCATTGCGGATTTTTTCAATTTGCTCCGCCGCTCCCGCCTGCTCGTCCTGCTTGAGCGCAAAACCTTGCAAAGCCGATATCGACTCGAGAAATTTCCGAGAGCCGTCCGATTTATCCTCATCAATATAATGGACCGTAATCTTCGTGTTTGCCGTACCGCCAAAAATGGAAGCAAATAGTACAATAAACAAGATCGGCAGGACAAACATCCAGAAGAACAGGCCTTTTTCCTTAAGCATAACCTTCAGTTCTTTACGTGCGATGCTTTTAATCATTTTCCGTTCCCTCCCAAGCAGAAATTCCGTCTACTCATCGCGCAGCTTCGTCCCTGTTAATGCAAGAAACACTTGTTCAAGCGACGGTCTGACGATTTGCAGTTGATCGACGGACATGCCGCGCTCCAGGCAAAGCTGCGCAACGGTCTGGATCGTCTCCAGTACGGTATCCGTCTCAATCCGCCACCCCCGGCCTTCCTTCGCAATTTTGTTCATTCCGGGAGCTTGCGGAAGGTCATCCATTCCAGCCGCCTCCACATAGACGGCATTGCTGCCATAACGGCTCAGCAACGATCCCAGCTCTCCCTGGGCGATGACTTTTCCGTGATCGATGATGGCGATATCGTCGCATAGCGCCTCGACTTCTTCCATATAGTGCGTGGAGTAGACAATCGTAACCCCTTCCTTCTTAAGCTCCCGAATCAGGCCAAAAATATGGTTCCGCGATTGCGGATCGATGCCGACCGTCGGCTCATCCAAAATAATCATCGCCGGCTTGTGCAGCAGCGAGGCAGCAATATTAATGCGTCGTTTCATTCCGCCGGAGAATGTGCCCACCACATCCTTGCGACGCTCCGCCAAGCCTACGCGTTCAAGTATTTCGTCAATGCGCTGCTTGAGCAGCGCGCCGCGCACGCCGTTCATTTCGCCGAAGAAGACGAGGTTATCGTAGGCGCTAAGCTTTTCATAAAGGGTGATCGATTGGGGAACATAACCGATTTTTCGCAAAATCTCGCTGCGCTGCTGCTGTATGGACATGCCAAAAATATTGGCCGAGCCTCCATCGGCTGAAATTATGCCCGCCAATATTTTCATCGTGGTTGATTTGCCGGCGCCGTTCGGACCGAGCAATCCGAAGCAGGAGCCCTGCTGGGCCGCAAAAGATACTTCCTCCAACGCTTTTTTGTTTCCGTACGATTTCGTCAATTGCTGCACTTGCAAAGCGTCGCTCATTCATAAACCCTCCAACTAATAAGATTAGTGCTAGTTCCTATGTACTGAGAGCATTGTACCATTTCGCGCATATGGATACACTTCTTCTTCACTAAAGATTTATTAAAAAACAAGCCACCGCCCAAGCAGCTATCTGGCGTGTAATATAAAAAAAGGCGGGCAGAATTCAATCTGCCCGGCCTTTTTTCGACTATGCTTAATAGTAATCTTCTTTAAATACAGGGTTAATCGTCAAGCCAAACTCAAATTCCTTCTCGCTCAACCGGTACGGCTCCAGCAGCTCGGGACCGCAGGAATTCGAGCCTACGCCGCTCATCTTGTAATCAAGATGGACGATCGTTTCCTTCCGCTTGACCAGCTCATAGGAATGAGATGCCTGCGTCAGATCCTCTGGCGCATAATGTGCTGCATTGAACGAAAAATGCTCATCTGCCTCGAAAGCCAGTCCCATCCCAAGCGCATTCGAGACAACCGCCCGCTCCGTATCAAAGCGCGACCCGTTTTCTTGCGGCATAATATAGTCCTCGAACATTTCGTCAACCGTTAATTGATAGCGTCCTTTCCTCACACTATGATGTTTATCAATATAGCTTTCATGCGGGCCGCCTCCCACATAATCAACTTCTTCCATCCCTTGCGGCATCGTCAGGCGCAGCCCGAAACGCGGCAGGAACTCTAGATCTTCCCTGACCTTCACTTTCACCTTCAGCCTGATCGCGCCCATTCCGTCAATCTGCCAAACCGCTTGACCGTGCAAATAAGGGTAACGGATATAGCCGGACAATGAAAAGTCGACTTCAATCACTACGCCGCTCTCCTCCAGCATTTTCCATTCGGAGCGATATGTTTTGCTGCGGGCCCGGTCAAAGCCCTGCTCGATCCACTTTTTCTTCACTTGCATATCGTTATCGACCGGAGCGCGCCAAATACTAAAGGCTGTAGGTGCGGCAATCATCGGAACGCCATGCCTGCTGATAGCGATGAACGCCCCTGCATTTAAATCAAAGACATGACGAAAATCAAATCCTTCCACCGTAAGCAGCCCGTCGTGCTCGGAAGCCTGAATGGCGGACGTCTTTGGCGCCTGAGAAGCAGCAGAAACAGGCTTATCCAGCACCAGCGCAAATTGCTTGAACATAATCTCATGCCCGATGTCCGCCCAGCGCGTCTCTTCCTTCTGCCAGCACGTCAGCGTCAAATAAGCGGTTCCTGCTCTCTGCGCCGCAAGCGGCCATTCGTACGTCAGCTTAACCTCTTGCGTTTGCTGCGGTTCTGCATCCAACTGATATACGGCGCCCTGCTGGACGATTTCGCCCTCCTGTTCAATTTTCCAGCTGAGGCCGATATGCGCTAAATTGATAAAATCGTACAAATTCGTAATTTTGATCCGGCCAGAGGCAAGCTCCACAGCTTCAATGCGAATCGGAGCAATCACCTGCATCAGCTCAAGCAGCCCGGTATGCGGCTTGCGGTCAGGCGAAACAAGGCCGTCGATGCAAAAATTGCCGTCATTCGGCTTGTCGCCAAAATCGCCGCCATAAGCAAAATAGGCCGTGCCGTCCGCTTTGGCCGTTTTGATGCCATGGTCGCACCATTCCCATACACAGCCGCCCATCAGCTTCGGATAGCGGTAGATGACATCCCAGTAATCCTTCAAGTCTCCCGGACCGTTCCCCATGGCATGGCTGTACTCGCACAAAAACAGCGGCTTGTCATTGTCCTCGTTCCGGGCATAGCTTTCAATATCGGCTATTGCCGCATACATCCGGCTTTCGACATCGAGGCATTCAACGTGCGGATTTCCCCGGTTTACCGGCGCCGCACCTTCATAATGAACAGGCCTTGAGTTGTCCCTTGCCCGTGTCCATTCTGCCATCGCAATATGATTTTCCCCATACCCGGATTCGTTGCCCATCGACCACATGATGACGCATGGCTGGTTTTTATCCCGTTCGACCATACGGACGGCCCGCTCTACAAATGCAGCTTTCCACTCCGGATTGACCGACAGCTTGTGCAAGGCCCCTTCCGCCCAATTTTCTGCGATCCCGATGCCGTGGCATTCCAGATCAGCCTCGTCGATCACATAAAATCCGTATTGGCTGCACAGCTCAAGAAAGCGCGGATCGTTCGGATAATGCGCCGTACGAATCGTATTGATATTGTGCCGCTTCATTAAATGCAGATCTTTGATCATATGCGCAAGCGGGATCGTCTGCCCCAATTCCGGATGAGAGTCGTGGCGGTTCACCCCTTTCAGCTTGACCGGCCGGCCGTTAACGGTAAATACACCGCCCGCAATTTCAATGCGCCTGAAGCCTACTGAAAACCGGATGACCTCGTCGCCGCCGGACACATACAGCTGGTACAAATACGGCCGCTCCGCATTCCAGAGCTGCGGATTGACCACGACAATTTCTATGGCCCCTGCCCCATCTACAACTGCGGCTCCCTCGCCGATCCGCTTCCCTGCGGCATCCTGCAGCTCCGCCTTTACCTCCATACGGCCTGTCGTTTCTATTTCAACTTTCAACTTGGCCTCATCGAAATGAGCCGACAACTGCTGTCTGGCAAACACATCGCGAATATGCGACCGCTCCCGCGCAAGCAAATAGACGTCCCGGAAAATACCGGAGTACCGCCATGCGTCCTGATCCTCCAAATAAGTGCCATCGCACCATTTGAGCACCATTACGGCGATCCGGTTGCGGCCTGGGCGTAAATAGGAGGAAAGATCGAATTCGGCCGGAACCCGGCTCCCTTGGCTGTAGCCGGCAAAGCTGCCGTTAACCCATAAATAGAAGCAGGAGTTTACGCCTTCGAAAACGATATATTTGTCCTTGCTTTCCCACTCTTGCCGCATATTGAATTCGCGCACATACAGACCGGCCGGATTTTCATCGGGAACGTACGGCGGGTCGCAAGGAATCGGATAATTGACATTGGTATAATGCAGCTGATCATAGCCATTGATTTGCCAGCAGGATGGGACCAGCAAGCTATCCCAGTCGCTGACATCGGTATTTTCCTTATAAAAGCCGTCCTGTACCTGATTGACGCTGGCATAGTAGCGAAATTTCCAGCTGCCGTTTAAAGTTTCATAAAAAGGCGACTGTCCCCGCTTATTGGCCCTGGCGCTGGCCTGGTCAGCATAAGGAATATAGGCGGCTCGCGCCGCTTGCCGGTTAATCTGCAGCATATTCGGATTTTGCCAGTACTTCTCGAACTCAGCCATGATGTTCTCCCCTTCTTTGTCTGATCTACTCACTTGTGAGCGTAATGCTTCCTGCTTCCGGTACTTGGAGAAGATGAAGACCGGCCTGCATGGAGATCGTGCCTTGTTCGACAATTATGCCCATGCAATCTTTTATTTTGAAGCTGCGCTTTCCGCAGTTCCTGTCCGCTTCGACTGCGATCCCCTTCGTTCTCGTCCCGTTTACGAGGATGACAGTCTCAGGCAAATCGCGATTCAATGCGACGACCGTACGCAAATAGGTGACAGCGATTACTTTATTGGCGCTGCTGGCCACTACGAGCGGATACAGCAATTCCGGCTGATACGGCTCCAGGCGCCCGTCCAGCAGCACATCGCGATGCTCGCTCCAGAAGGAGAGCCAGTAGCTGACCATCTGTTGATGCCCGGCAGGCAGCCGATCGAGCAGGACGGAGATTTGCGGTACGGCAAACAGTACGTTGATCAGCTGCAGAGCCGCACTTTCCGCCGGTTCCTGCGGATGCCACATGAGCATATCGGCATGGGCCGCCGTATCGCCGCACAGCAGCCGGATGTCGATCGTCCGCACCCGGTTCTCAATCGCATCGTTCGGACAATCCGCCGCGCGGAACATATTGCCGTACTTGCGCATATACGGCCCTACATAGTTCTGCCGGAATTCGATCATCACCTCAGGGTTGATCGCCCGCAGCCTTTCCATTACATCGGTCATCAGCCGGTCAACCGCTTCCGGAACCGATACATAGTCCCGTCCGCCGCCCAGCTCATGCTTTTTCTCCTCAGGCAAATAGAAGCTGTCTACAAAATCCAGCTTTAAGCCGTCCAGCCCCCACTCGCGCATTGCGGTTTCGTAAATGTTCAACAGATATTCCCTGACTTCCGGGAAGCGCGGATCGACAACTCCCCAGCCGCGCGCGTCGATGGTGTAAAGCATTTTATCGCGAAAACGATCCCATGCCTTCGAATGGATGCCGACATACGGCACAGAGTACCAGAGCATATATTTCATGCCAAGCGCATGAACCCGATCCACATGAGCCTTCATATCCGGAATTCTGTCCGCGCTAACCTCCCAGTCGCCGCAGTAAGCATAGCCGCGCTCATTGTTCGCGGTTTGCCAGCCGTCGTCGACGATAACCGTCCCGCAGCCGAGCGCTTTCGCCAGACGGGACTGCTCCTCAATCGCTTCCGGCTTCAGCTCCTGATGAAAGCTGTACCATGTCGAATACATCGGCTCGCGTGCGGATGCAGGCACATGCGAAGGCTGCAAGCCAGCCAAGCCGCTCCACCACTGCTGCACATCATGCAAGCTGTCGAAATAAGCCTGTCCGCGCGTATCGACCCGTAAAACAGCTTCATAGCTGTCCAGCGGCGAGGCCGGCTCGGCAAATAAGGTGACCGAGCAGTGAAACACTGCCGTTTCTTCATGAACCCCCGCTTTGCACACAACCGGATTAAGCGTATCCGAAAAAGCGAAGGTCATTCGGTTCTGCCCCGCTCCGTTAAACAGACATACAACCGGCGCCGAATTGGTCGCTTTACTCGTATAGCCGCCCGTCCAATCGGGCTTCAGCCCGCGATCCCGGCAGCCGCCGGGATGCCATACCCCGTGAATATCGACGATCGGATGCTCCCAGGACAATTGAAATACGGGAGGCGTCTCTGGCTGTTCCGCTTTCAGCCGGATATGAACAAGCTCGATTCCTTCTTCCGGGGAGTGTACGGTTAAGCTAGCTTGGAAATTACCGCCATCTCCGGTTAATTGATAACCATGGCTGGATTTCGTGCAATGCATTTCTTTCTATTACCTCCTGCTATATGATCTTGATTTTCCTCGCAAAATTCACTGAAAGGGTTTACATTTTAAGGTTACATCAAGCCCGAGTAAATGAATACCCGATAGAAGGAGTTTCTTACCGGGGAAAAGAGCAGAGTTTAGAGATAGGAAGTCAATTTCATAATATAGACGTATGCGCGGTCGAAGCGGGCCGCACACGGAACGTGGTTCCGTTATCTGTGAACAAACGTGCCAAAACGGCAGGCTCGCGGACCGTGGTTCCGTTATTGGCCTGCAAGCGCCGCGAAATGCTGGCAAACTCTGCAAATAACGGATCGTGTGTCCGCGAAACTCCGAATGAGCCGGGTTTCGACCAAATAACGGATCGTATGTCCGCGTGACTCACAGTTGCCGGCTTCTGCGGCAACAAATCGTTGACTGTCGCCGCAGCTCCATTCGTAACGTCATTGCGTTCACACAAATTTAGTCGCCCCCATAAAATTCCAAAATCTCATCAACTGCCTGGCGATACCCGCCCGACTTTTGAAAGGATTCCCTAATATTCGATACAGCTTTTCGGAAAGAGGGGTCGTTTAATAGGCGATCTACGGCTTCACGCAGTTGATTGGCAGTCAAGCTTTGGGCTGGTAATTTCATACCTGCTCCGATAGCGGCAACTTGCCCGGCAATGATCGGCTGATCCGCACTTTGCGGGATTACGATCAGCGGCACCCCGTGATAGAGGCCTTCATTCGTACTGTTCATTCCGCCATGGGTAATAAATAATTTAGCGTATTTCAGCACCTCAGTTTGCGGAACATAATTTTTTACAAGGAAGTTTTTAGGAATCTCCCCCAAATCAGCTATTTGAGTTTTTTCCCCAACAGACATGACTACGGTATGATCAGTGTCCCCAAATGCCTCGAAACAAAGCTTATAGAAATCAATTGCTTGGTTAAAGACAGTACCCAGTGAAATGTAAATCGGGCTTTTATCCTTGATTGTACTAAGGTCGAAGTCTTCTGGCATTAATCGTGAAGCGATGGACGGACCTACAAATTTGTACGTTTGGTCGAATGCTTCTCCAAAAGGTTGAAACTCCCTAGTTGTATAAACGATCGTAAGTGGCGCGGGATTACAAAACACTTCATAAGGAGAGTGGATCTCGACATCATATTTATCCTTCACCATTACCGTCAAGCGGTGAAATTCATCGTTGATAGGTTGAATTATTTCAGCCGGTATTTTTTTAGAATGCTGTTCCAGCATTTCATCAAATGACGCTTTTGTTTGCGCAAAAGAAGTACAAGAATTGATCGCTGGAAGTTTAAGAATTTGGGCAAGCAAACGCCCGCAACCAAACATGGAATCGTGGATGATGTAATCAAAACGCTCTCCTTTGATCTGTTCAAGAACGCCAGGGATGACAACATCTGCCGTATGTAAAAGACCGTTAATTCTTTCGGGCAAATAATTTCTTCCACCTGAAAGAAAGGCATTGACAAATTTTTGACCGTCCAATGTCCGCACAGTTGCCCCCGTCTGCTCAATTCGCTCCCGAAAAGCTTCTATCGTAAAGTACACTACTTCTTCGCCGCGCGAAACAAGCTCTTGCACTACTCCAATAGTTGGATTGATATGTCCTTCCGATCCGCTGTTCATAAATAAAGCACGTGCCATTTCTATCACCCCTTAAGTAAATTGTACCCTAAATTGTGTCAGAGTATGGCACAGCTCAACGAACCATGTTCGTTCAAAAAACTCGTTCAGCCCAAGGAAAAGCTACGGATAAGCAGATTTAAAAAAGATACTAGACAATTTCACAATCCGCGTTTCAGTTGGCTGGAAGCACACACGGCCAAGCAATAGCCGCTCTAAGGACACTAAAGGGATTTTTTGCATTTACTTTACCTGTATATCAGGAATCACGAGGACCTACATGCATTTTCTCACTTTAGTTTGCAGTAAAATCACGAATCCCGTTCATATTGGCTAAACGAAGTACAGGTTTTCCATTTAGATCGCGAATCATCTGCTAATCCCCAGTAACTAACGACATAAAATGCAGTTTGTTGCTACTCCATGCTTCATCCTCCGTATGTTGACGGTTAGGGCTAACGAACCTGAGACACGCTATTGGCCGAAAAATCGGCTTGCTCCGCGCGTAACGAACCTCAGACACGCTATTGACCGAAAAAAGGCGGGGAAGCGGCCGATTTTCGGTGAATAACGATTGGTAGATTCGTTACAGCCTACAAGGCCCCATTTTGAGCCGAATAAGGGTTGTCCGGTTCGTTAGCGGCCCCTCCAAATCAAATCGGCCAAGCAAACAGGCAAAAAAATCACAAAATTAATAAAGCAGCAACTCCAACATTGGTTCTCGGGTTTACCTGGCTACATCAAGGGATAACTGTCTTTTTCGTGCTGCGAAAGTTGATTTATAAATTCTCATGTGGTAAGAAAAAAGACTGGATATGGGGTCGGGGGATAATAACCCTTTCGATCATTTTCCAGTCTTGAGTGAGTTGATGGCAGTGATTTTTTATGTCTTATCAATCATATACTCCCGCTGCCGCAGCGCCTCATACAGCACCACCGTCGCCGCCATCGCTACGTTAAGCGACTCCGACTTGCCCCGCATCGGGATGATGACATTGTCATCGACCAGCTGCAGCGCCTGCTCGGATAACCCGGTCGATTCATTGCCCAGCAGAAGCCAGCGTGCGCCGCGCCAGTCATAGCTGTAGCAGGTATCGCTTGCCTGCAGGCTTGTACCGACCAGCTTTACGCCCCGCTGCCGCGCCGCGGGCAGCAGTTCGCGCAAATCTGCCTCCAGCACAGGCAAATGAAACAGCGATCCCATCGTTGAGCGCACCGTTTTCGGATTGTACAGGTCGACGCAGCCTTTGCCCAATATGACCGCATCCGCTCCGACTGCATCGGCGCTGCGAATAATGGTACCGACATTGCCGGGATCGCGCACGCCGTCCAGCACAACGACGAGCACCTGCTCATGATACAGCGCGGCTGCATCCGCCCTCGGCTTGGCAACTACGCCGAATACCGGGGGAGGCGTGTCCGTTCCGGTACATTTGGCCATAACGGCAGAAGAAGCTTCGGCATATTGCCCGCCATATTGAACGCCTCCAGCCAGTAACGAAGCCAACTCCTCCGGCATGCCCCGCTCCATATCGTAGACGATCATCTCTACTTCCGCGCCGGCAAGCAGCGCTTCCTGGATCAAATGAACGCCTTCGATCAAAAACTTGCCGCTGCGATCGCGGTGCTTTTTCTCCAGCAATGCCGCCATTGCCTTAACCTTCTCATTTTGCAGAGAGGAATAAACCGCCGCTTGGCGCTGTTGATTATGAAATTGCACGACCGCTTAACCCTCCGCGTATACAAACTCTAAATGTGCCAGATCATCGTTTTTGCCGACGATAACCAGTACATCGTCTTCTTTAATCAAATCTTCCGCATATGGTGAAATATTCATCACATCGCCTGTTTTGATCGCCAGCACGTTGCACTTGAATTTGGCACGAATATCGAGCTGCTTCAAGTTCCGGCCGACAACCTTGGCAGGCGCCTTCATCTCGACGATGCTATAATCATCTGAAAGCTCGATATAATCCAAAATATTAGGCGAAATGAGATGATGCGCCACCCGCAGCCCCATATCCCGCTCAGGGAAAATGACTTTATCGGCGCCAATTTTGTTCAGCACTTTGCCGTGCAGCTCATTTTGCGCCTTGACGATGAGTCTAGGTACGCCAAGATCTTTCAAAATAAGTGTCGTCAAAATACTGGATTGAATATCTGCGCCAATCGCCACGACGACTACGTCAAAATTTCGCAAGCCCAAAGCCCGCAGCGCTTCTTCATCTGTCGTATCCGCCGTCACCGCATGAGTAACGATCCCGGAAATATCTTGAATTTTTTGTTCGTTTTGGTCAATCGCCAATACTTCAAATCCAAGATTCGACAAAGCCCCCGCTACACTGGAGCCGAATCGTCCCATTCCGATGACCGCAAACTGCTTTTTCGCCATGGCTGTTGCACTTCCTTTTTAAGTTAATTGCCTCGCTGTCCATTATACCATAACCTGTCCGTCCATTTCGCAGCCGCTCAAGGATGAAAGGCCCGAGGCAAGGACATATTAACAACAAGAACGAGCACATATGGAGGGATTTCATTTGCAAAATCTTAATTTACGGGAAGCGATTCTACAGATCGTACAAAATAAATCCAATGAAGAGCTGACCGATGTTATCGCTGATTCCATTGGAGGAGATGAACGAGCCTTGCCGGGTCTTGGCGTTTTGTTCGAACTTATTTGGCAGCATAGCGATGCCAGCGAGCAAAGCAAAATGGTGGCAACTTTGCACAGTCACTTGCATGACGGAATAGCAAGTACTGAGACAGAAGCTGGAGCTGGAGCAAACCCAAGCCCTAGCTAAATTGACTGCGTACTGCAGCCTTGTATACAGAAGAGCCGCCAACAATTGTTTGCACGATCCACGGGTGGCCTTCATAGCGATCAACAAACAGTAAATCCGCTTCGCATCCGACGGCGATCGATCCAATGCGGTCGGCAATGCCCAGCGCTTGCGCAGGATGCAGTGTCGCCATACGTACAGCTTCATGCAAAGGAACAATTTGCTCATCAGCAAGTTTAAATAGTGCGAGCAGCAGCGAGGCCGGATGATAATCCGAGCATAAAATATTGGCCGCGCCGGCAGCGATGGCATCTGCTGCTCGCATATTTTTGTCATGAGACGCGCCCCGCACGACATTGGGGGCTCCAACACATACATACATGCCCTTATCCGCCGCATAGCCGGCGCTTTCCAGATTAATCGGAAATTCGGAAACCGTGCACCCGAGCGCCCGGGACTGCTCTACCCGCTCAATTGTATCGTCATCATGCGAGGCTATGGCAATACCGCGCGACGCCGCCAGCCCGGCCAACTGCTTCAGCTCTTCCCAGTCCACCCGCTGCCTGCGCTCATTCAACTCGTCAACAATTTGCTGAACCTCATAGACATCGACGCCCTGGTTCTTCATCACATAGCGTTCAAAAGACCCCGGTTCCCTGTATTGCCCTTGCCCAGGCGAATGATCCATAAATGACAGAAAATCGATCAAGCCTTCCTCTATGTAGCGTTGAATTAGCGGCAGGCCGGTCAAATGCGAGACTTCATAGCGCAAATGGATGCCATTGCGGATGACGGAGCGCTTGCTTTTGTAAGCGTGAATCAGGTCCACCATCTCTGAAACGAGATGCTCGCCGCGCAGGCTCAGGCCCACACCAAGCGAGAGCGAATGATACATGGAGGTGATGCCATGCAGCGGCAGCTTGCGTTCAAATTCGAGCAGTGCCATCTGCAGCGGAAACAATGTATTCGGCCGCGGCTGCACCTCCTTCTCAATCGCGTCACAGTGCAAATCGATCAGCCCAGGCAGTACATAGCAGCCCGATGCATCAACAATTTCGCCATCCAGCTTCGCCCTCTGCTTTTCACTACCAGCTACAATTGCGGTTATCCGCCCATTTTCAATTTCTATATCGGCCGCTACTGTCTGCTCCGGTAGCACAACTTGTCCGCCTGTGATCCATTGTTTCATTATGAACCCCCGTCTCTTGCGATATTCATAACTTTAATTGTAGCAGAATCCGTTTACAGTTGCTTAACACAATTGCAGCTCATCGCCATACATGACAAAAAGAAGCGGAACGCAACCGTTCCGCCTCACCTCTTTGATCCTATAAAGCCGGCATCGGCTCCGGACGCTCACATTTGCTTCGCATCGTGTAATGCCTGTCATCGCGGGAGGCATCATGGAAGCCGTGCATCGCCTCCAGCACATGATAAGCCATCTCCCCGCTTGCCCGGTGCTGCCGCCCCTCCGCGATCGCCCGCGCCATATCCGCTACGCCGATACCGCGATTGTTGTCTGTATAGCCGTGCGTAAGCGGCACCTCCTCCCATTCGCCGCCGTGCCGGCGCAGCTTTACAACGCCGCCAAAGCCATTCGGGTCCGGAACGAGCAGGCTGCCCGCACTGCCGTGCACTTCAATATTCGGCAAGGATGTGCCTGCCATCGTATCAAAGCTTGTAATGAGCGTGCCGACCGCGCCGCTGGCAAAGTCCAGCACACCGGCAATATGTGTCGGCGTTTCGACCTTTATTTTTTGGCCGCGCTTCTTCTCGCTCGTTATCGTTCGCTCCGGGTAAGTGACGACAGCTGAGCCGGTCACCCGGCGGATCGGGCCAAGCAGCGTAACAAAGGCGGTCAAATAATACGGTCCCATATCGAACATCGGCCCGCCGCCCGCAGCATAGTAAAACTCCGGGTCGGGATGCCAGCTTTCATGTCCCCCGCACAGCATAAATCCCGAAACAGAAACCGGCTTGCCGATCGCGCCGTCATCGATCAGCTTGCGGCAGGTCTGAATCCCGCCGCCAAGGAAGGTTTCCGGCGCGCTTGCGACGCGCAGCCCCTTCTCGGCCGCCAATTCGAGCACCCGCTGCCCTTCCTCGCGGGTAACAGCGAGCGGCTTCTCCACATAAACATGCTTGCCAGCAGCAAGCGCTTGCATGCATACCGGGGCATGAGCCTGCGGAATCGTCAAATTGACGACAATTTCAATTTCCGGATCTGCCAGCAATTGCTCAACCGTGTATGCTTTAGCCAGACCATATTCTCTGGCCCGCTCCTCCGCACGCGCCAGCTCCAGGTCAGCCGCGGCGACCAGATCGATTTCCGGATATTTTTGCAGGTTTGAAAAATAAATGCGGCTAATGTTGCCGCAGCCGATAATGCCCGCTTTAATCGGTCTCATCGCAGGATTTCCTCCCCGTCCCTGTAAAATGAATCATGCGCGGCTTCTTGCAGCCCACAGAAATCCCCGGCGCATCAGCTCTCGCATTTGCGGCATATTTACAATATCCGCCTGATGGCCGAGCGAATTATAATAGACTTTGCCCTGCCCCCACCTTTTCGTCCAGACGACCGGCATTTTGACTCCATCGAAATCCGTCGTGGCATGAACCTTGATCGCCGGATCGACATGCATATAATATTGCTCAGAGCAAACTTCAAAATCGCCAATGCCGCTCGTTAACGGATCATCCGCTGCGGCCATATTGACATCGTAGCGCACACCGTCATTGCCTGGATGCGCCACCCACTGTCCGCCTACCATATGCTGATACTCCACCTCATTGCGGAACGAATCTCCCATCCCGCCATGACAGCCCGCTATTCCGCAGCCTGCATGGACCATGTCCAGCAGCGGCTGCAGCTGCTCGCGCTCAATCGTTCCCATCGTCCAGACCGGAACAATTAGATCGAGATCGGCCATTAATTCGGCATCTTTATAACAATCCAGCGTATCAGATACGGTTACGTCAAACTGTTCGCCGCGCAGCAGCTCTGCGAAGATCGCTGCCACCTCCCGCGGCTGGTGACCGTCCCATCCGCCCCATACGATTAACGCTTTTTTCCTGGTCATGGTCATGCCAGTCTCCGCCCTTTCTCACTCGCTCATATTAGTTCAATTCACCGACCGGCACCCATCTGCGCTCTGCAATCGACCGCTCCACCGCTTCCAGCACAGCCTGGCACTTCACGCCGTCAACGAAGCTAGGCGAAGGCTGGCGATCGTTCTTGATCGCCTGCAGCAGCTCATGGACTTCATGGGTAAAAGTATGCTCGTAACCGATTGTATGACCGGCAGGCCACCAGGCATCCATATACGCATGCGCCGGATCAGTGGCAAGCACGCGGCGGAAGCCCTGCACATCTTCGGCATCGTCAGTAAAGTAGACCTGCAGCTCATTCATCCGCTCGAAATCAAATTTAATGCTGCCTTTGCTGCCATTGATTTCGAACGCATTCGTACAGCGATGTCCCGGCGCAAAGCGGGTCGCCTCTATACTGCCTAGCGCGCCGCTTGCAAACCGCGCCATAAACAGCGTCGCATCGTCGACCGTAACAGCGCCGCGCGGCGCGTCTTTATCCCCTTTGGCGCTGAGCCCGGTCATGGCCGAGGGCAAGGGCCGATCCTTAATAAAAGTTTCACTCATGCCGATAACTTCGGAAAACTCTCCGATCAAAAAACGCGCCATATCGATAAGATGCGCTCCCAGATCGCCGTGCGAGCCGGAGCCGGCAATTTCCTTCTGCAGCCGCCAGACGAGCGGAAAGTCCGGATCAACGATCCAGTCCTGCAAGAACCAGCCGCGAAAATGATAGATCTGCCCGAGACGCCCGTCTGCAATCAGCTTGCGGGCCAGCTGCACTGCAGGCGCGAAGCGGTAGTTAAACCCGACCATATGCTTCACGCCAGCCTGCTCGGCCGCCGCCAGCATTTCCTTCGCATCGGCCAGCGACAAGGCGAGCGGCTTCTCGCAGAATACATGCTTGCCGGCAGCAGCGGCCGCCAGCGCAATTTCTTTATGCGCATCGCTCGGCGCATTAATGTCAATCAAATCAATGTCGTCTCGCGCCACCAGCTCACGCCAATCGGTTGCCGCTTCCTCCCAGCCGAATTGTGCCCGGGCTTGCTCGACACCCGCCTGATCGCGGCCGCATATCACTTTCATCAAGGGCCTCATCGTATCCGGAAAAAACATGGGCAATGCCCGGTATGCGTTGCTATGCGCCTTCCCCATAAATTTATAGCCGACCATGCCAATACGTAATGTGTTCATCAAATCGATTTCCACCTTTCGCATGATTATGACGAGGCCCGCACGACGAGCTTCACAGCAAGTCTAATATCGAAAGCCTCCTGCCGTTCCTCCTGCTCCAAACCGGCGAGCAGCCTGGACGCCGCCTCGCGTCCCATCTCAAAGAAAGGGACGGCCAGCGAAGTCAGCGGCGGATTCATCAGCCGCGCGCCTTCCGAATCGTCGCCGCCTGCAAGCGCGTAATCTGTGCCTGCCCGCAGCCCGCATTCCTCCAGGCCCTGCTGCAAGCCAATCGCCATCCGGTCATTGGCGGCAATAATCGCATCCGCTTCCCCAGCGCGGATCATGGCGGCGCAGCGTGCCGCGAGCGCATAGCCGCTCTTGCGGCTGTAGTTGCCTGTCATGACGGCCGCTGCCTCGCGTCCCGCTTCGGCCAGCGCCTGTCGAAAGCCGGCAAGCCGATCCACGCTGTTGGAGTAAACGTCCGGCCCATTCAAAAATATAATGCGGCTGCGGCCCCGCTCCAGCAAATGAGCGGTCACCTTAAAGCTGCCCAGCCGGTGGTCTGCATCGACACTGTTCACCTGCAGCCCGTCGAATCGCTGGTTAATCAGACAAAAGGGATGCTCCGCCGCCTGCAATTCCGCAATCGCCGCACGCTCTTCCGGCACATCCTGCGCACCTAAAATAATGCAGACATCGACCTTCTGCGTCTGAAACAAACGGCTATATTCACGTGGCTCATCCGGCTCCCGGAACAGCAGCAGCAAGTCGTAACCGCATTGCTTCGCGGTGTAACCAATTCCGCTCAAAATTTCCGAAAAATAATAGGTGGAAAACACGTTCACCTTCGGCAGCAAAGGCAGTACGACACCCAAATTCCCGCTCTTGCTGCGGGCAAACTGTCTTGCCAGTGCACTAGGGACATAATTAAGCTGACGCGCGGCTTCCAGCACCCGCTGGCGCGTAGCCTCTTTAATCGGCCCAACGCCGTTCAGCACGCGAGAGACCGTCGCTTCCGATACGCCCGCCAATTCTGCCACTGCTTTTCTGCGAATCGCCTTTCCCCTCCTTCCCTTCAAAATGTACACGCGTACATTTTCTCATGAGCTTCCCTTTCTGTCAACCTGCTCCATATCTCATTAAAGATTGAACAAAATTGTGCAAGAAATAGTTGTCGAAATTTGCTGCTTCCTTTATACTAAATACGCAAATATGGATATATTATGTCAAAAGGAGACTGTTCCCACGATGAGTTATAACATTGGTCTTAAAAGCCAACTCGACGCCCGTGAACTGCTCATTCTTGAACAGGAAGTGAGAAACCAGGGCAAGAACATGGTCGTTGCTTACATTCTCTGGTATTTCCTCGGCATGTTCGGCGGACATCGGTTTTACATGAAAAAAACAGGCAGCGCCGTTGCCCAGCTCATTCTTACAATTACACTGATCGGTTCCATTATAACCTTTATTTGGTGGTTGATTGATGCCTTCTTGCTGCACACCTGGGTCAAGGATCATAACCGCGACGTGGAGGGCTACTTGCTGAATCAACTGCTGTCGCAGCGTCATTTCGAAAATGCGATGAATCGCTAGGGATATCGTTATGCATTCTAAACAGGAACTAACCCTCAATGAGCTAATGGTGCTTTCGTCTGAAATGCGGCAAGTGGAAAAATCGACGGCAATCGCCTATTTAATGCTGCTTGGCGGCCATCTGGGCCTGCACCGCTTTTATTTGAAGAAAAACAATTCAGGCCTTCTTCAGCTGCTACTCTTTATTGCAGCCATACTGTTTTACTTTTTGGCGATCGTTAGTTCATCGCAGGAAGCTGAACCGTTTTTCATTCTCTGTATGGTCATGTTCGTTTTGTCCGCTATTGGCCTTACGATTTGGATCATTATCGATCTTTTTCTGCTGCCGCACATGCTGCATGAATTTAATAGCCATGTCGAGCAGGAGATTATCCAGGCCATTTTGCATCATCGGCATATGGAACAGCTAATGGGGCGCAGCAAGCCGGAACAGCATTTCTAAAACTGACTTTTATGGCAAGCTGACCTCTCTTTTGACAGAGAGGTCAGCTTGTTTAGTTACTTTTGTCAAAAAGAGCGTATAATGACACTAAGGCTTATCAAAAAGTCATCTTGCGCATAAGGGGATCATAATGATAAAAGCTTATATTAAACGTATCGCCGACGCTTCACTTGCCGCAGCCTTTGTCGGGACGATGGCTGCTTATCCATTCCAGCATACCTTCGCCGGGGGACTGCTGTTTGCCGGCTTCAGCGCGGCTACCATCGGCGGCATTGCCGACTCCTTTGCTGTTTCAGCCTTGTTTCGCCATCCGCTCCGCATTCCGTGGCCGCGTTTCATGGGAACGCGCGTTATTCCCCGCAACCGCGAGCGGCTCATTAACGAGGTTGTCAATATGGTCCAGCACGAGCTGCTGTCGATCCCTAATATTTATAAGAAGCTGGATAGCTACCATGTTGCCGGCCTGCTCATGCACTACTTGCAGGAGCGTGGTGGACGGGCAGAGGTTGAACGATTGCTGCAGCAATTTATGACCGATGCGCTGTATACAGTCGATCTCAGCGAATTAGCAGCAGGGCTGCAATCCTTCCTGCTTGATCAGGCTGAACGTTGGCCGGTCTCCGATACGGTGGCTGATATCGGCGAATGGACGATCAAGAACGGATATGATGAGCGTATTATCGACTTTTTTATTATGGAGCTAATTCGCCTTGTCAGAACAAATGAATTCAGGACGCTGGCTGAGCAGCTGATCGCTTCCGCTATCGAGTCCTACGAAGCCGGCAAACGAAATCGCAAATTCGTCAATGCAGTCGCCGGCATTCAAGCTGACCAGCTTAGCGGCATTGTCCAGCAGAAGATCATTGCCTTGCTGCAGCAGCTGCAGTCGCCGGAGCATCCGAATCATATCCGCCTCAAGGAGCAGATCGCCGCATTCGTTACCCGATTGCGGGAGGACGAGCAGCTGCGCGACCGCGTAGAAGCGATCAAATTAGCGCTTATTGCTACAGCCAGAGAGCAATTTCAGCTATGGCCTTACTTGGAGCGCTGGCTGGAAAGCTACCGCAAGCAGGACGCGTTGCGGTCCGGCGATTTTGCTGACGTGTTTCCGCGGCTGCACCAGCTGATCGGCGATTTGATCGAGAAGCTCGCTCGCGATGAAGCGTCGCTGGATCGGTTGGACACGCTGATCAAAAAAAATGCGATGAAATGGCTGGAGCGCAAGCATGACAGTATCGGCAAGCTTGTCCGCGATGGCCTGAGCCGCTTTTCCGAAGAGCAGCTGCTGGAATTCGTGCATGATAAGGCCGGACATGATCTGCAGTTCATTCGGCTTAACGGCACCTTCGTCGGCGGACTGATCGGTATTGTACTTTACTTGGCTACTTTTTGGGTCGGGAGGTGAGCGGCAGCATGTCACGGAAACAAAAAGCCGATCTTACTCTGCTCGCCGTCGCCATTTGCTTCATCGGCTCCTCAGCGGCGCTTTATTTCCATCCCGCATGGTGGACAAGGCTGCTTTTCTATATGACCGAAGCCGGTCTCGTAGGCGGTCTTGCAGACTGGTATGCGGTTACGGCATTATTCAGACATCCGTTAGGCATTGCCAGCAAGCATACAGCCATCATCCCCCGCAATCGCATTAAGCTCATCGATGGCGTCGTTACGATGGTGGAGACACAGCTGCTCCCGCCGGACCGCTTGAAGGAAAAGCTGAGCGACATCACCATTATGGACACGGTAATCGAATGGATTGACGATCGCTTCCCGCGCGGCGCACTCGGTGCGGCCGGCTGGAAATGGGCTACATCATTGCTTGCCAAATTCGATTTCAGCCGCATTGCCGCGGGCTGGGATTCCCAGCTCAAGCAATTGCTGCGGCGCACAGACATTACGCCATACGCCGGCAAAGCGCTGAATGCGCTGCTCGAACACGGCAATATTCATGTATGGCTCGATCGGATCATTGAGGAAATCGAGAAGCGTACGAGCAGCCCTGAAGCAAAAGCGTTCATTCTCCAGTTGCTGCAAAAGGAGCATGAAAAGCAGCTCAATGTCGGCAATGCTTTTACCCGTTTTTTGAAAAAAGCTGCTTCGATATTCGCCGAGGAATCCGATGCGCTCAATTTGGAGGATGCTGCCGAGGCGCTGTACCGCGACCTTGGACAATTCATTCAAGATTTAAAGCGCCATGACCATAAGCTGCGGCTTTTGCTAATCGACACGCTGCGCCGCCTTGCAGCCGATTTGAATCAAAACCGCGAGCTGGCGGCCACGATCGAGGAATGGAAGCTGGAGGTGCTTGAACGCATCACGCTTGCTCCTTCCATTGAAGCGCTGCTGGCTGCCCTGAAAAATCTGCCTGCAGATGCTGAAGAACAGCCGGCTCCTGAGCTTCAGGAAGATACCGGTCAACAGCAGCCTGCTACTGCTGCGCCTTCCAGCGGCTTGCTGGGCCTGCGCAGCGGACTTAGCAATCTGATTGAAAACTATTGGGCACAATTCAAACAGGACGAGGCGAAAAAGCTGTGGATCGAAGGCTATATCAAGTCGTTTCTGACGACCGTTATCGATAAGGAGCATCGTTTAATCGGGCAGATTGTCCGCGATACGCTGAACGCCTTCACCGAAAAACGGCTCATTGCCTTTATCGAGGATAAGGTCGGCGAAGATTTAAGCCGCATTCGGATCAATGGCTCGCTTGTCGGAGCTGGTATCGGTGCGCTGCTGTACACTTTTCTTCACGGGATCTACGACCCGCTTTTGCGGCTGCTCGGATTATAACGCCAAAAAAAGATCGCCTTCAGGCATGGGCATGCCGGAAGGCGATCTTTTTTTATTATGGAGCCATCTCCAAAAACTTGGAGGTTGGATTTTTTTCCATAGCGGTACGCATGGCGTACTCATTCTCAAACAGCGCTACGTAATTCTCCTTCTTATCCTTCACCAGCGTCGAATTAATCCGATACTTCGCCGGATCGATATTATCATCGATAATCCACCGCGCGAACTGGAACGGCATGCGCTGCAGCTGTACCTCTACCCCGTACTCGGCGCGCATCCGGTATTCGAACACCTCGAACTGCAGCTGACCGACTACGCCGAGAATCGTATCTTCAAAGCTTGTCGTACGGAAAACCTGGATTGTTCCTTCCTCCGTCAGCTGATCGATTCCTTTTTGGTACTGCTTATGCTTCAGCGCATTTTTCACCGTTACTTTGGCAAAAATTTCTGGCGAGAAAGTCGGCAGCTCGGCAAATTCAATGCCGCCGCCTTGCGCCAGCGAATCGCCAATCCGGAAAATGCCCGGATCGAACAATCCGATAATGTCGCCCGGATAAGCCGACTCAACAATGTCCCTGTCCTGAGCCAGAAATTGCTGCGGCTGCGAGAGCTTAATATCTTTGCCAGCGCGCACATGCTTAACGCTCATACCGCGGTCGAATCGTCCCGAGCAAATCCGCAGGAAGGCAATCCGGTCACGGTGAGCCGGATTCATATTGGCTTGAATTTTAAAAATATACCCGGAAAATTTCTCATACGTCGGTTCAACAGTCCCTTCCAGCGAGTTGCGCGATGTCGGATGGGGTGCAAGCTGCAAAAAGTTCTCTAAAAACGTTTGTACGCCGAAGTTGTTTACGGCACTGCCAAAAAACAGCGGTGTCAGCTCGCCGGCACGAACTTTGTCATAGTCAAACGGATCGCCGGCGACATCAAGCAGTTCAAGATCCTGAATAAGCTGCTCATGCAAATACTCGCCCGCCATCTCGCCAATGATCGGGTCGCGGTAATCGGTGACTTTGCGCACTTCAATCTTGTCATGATCATTGCCCTGGAACAGCTCGACCTGGTTTTTCATCCGATCGTAGACGCCGCACAGCTCGCGCCCCATGCCAATCGGCCAATTCATCGGCACAGAGCGAATGCCGAGCACCCGCTCCAGCTCTTCCATCAGATCGAACGGACTTTGCCCCTCGCGGTCCAGCTTATTAATAAAGGTGAAAATCGGAATTTTACGTTTGCTGCAAACCTGGAACAGCTTGATCGTCTGCGCCTCGACGCCTTTGGCCACGTCAATCAGCATGACTGCGCTGTCGGCAGCTGTCAATGTCCGGTACGTATCCTCACTGAAATCTTGGTGGCCAGGCGTATCCAAAATATTGACGCGATGGCCGCTATAATCGAATTGCATAACTGACGAGGTTACCGAAATCCCCCGCTGCTTCTCAATTTCCATCCAGTCAGAGGTGGCATGGCGGCTTGCTTTGCGCGCCTTTACCGAGCCTGCCTCGCGAATCGCGCCGCCAAACAGCAGCAGCTTCTCGGTAAGTGTCGTTTTCCCGGCATCCGGGTGGGAAATAATCGCGAATGTGCGGCGTTTGTCGACTTCTTTTTTCAGTTCTTCTGTTAACGATTTACTCATGGCACTATCCCTTCATTATTGCGTGCCGCCGGCTCGCGGACGACGCAGCGCGCCACTGGCGCAGCCACGCTCCGAACCGGATCGACTTCCTGTAAGATACCTTATACCGCTTTATTTTGGATTGCCGGAAATCCAGATGACATTGTCCTCATCCTGTCCATTAACCGGCCACCAGTGAAAGCCATCCTCGGCCAGCAGCTCATCCGTATGCGCAGGTCCCCATGTCCCCGCAGCATAAGTATGCAATTGCGAGCTGTCCTCGCGCCAAGCTGCCGCAATTTTGTCGACGAACGCCCATGCCTGCGCTACCTCGTCCCAGCGTGTAAAGTAGGTCGATTCGCCGCGGCTTGCATCATGCAGCAGACGCTCATAGGCTTCCGGCGTATTCAGCCCGATCTGGCAGCTTTGGCAAAATTCCATAGATACCGGCTGAACGACATTGTCCGAGCCCGGCTTTTTGGCATTGATCTTAATGTAGATCCCTTCCATCGGGTTAACGCGAATGACGAGCAAGTTCGGCGACAAATCGTGACGGCGCGCGAACAGCACATTGTCCGGCACATTTTTAAACTCGATGACAACCTCGGTCGTTTTCACCGGCAGCCGCTTTCCTGTCCGGATATAGAACGGTACGCCCGCCCAGCGGAAATTATCGACAAAGACGCGGGCGGCAAAATACGTCTCCGTAACGGAAGCCGGATTTACCGAATCCTCCTGACGGTAGCCTGGCAAAGACTGACCTTTCAGCGAGCCCTCTATATATTGTCCCCGTACTACGTGACGGGCTACCTCGTCGCTGGTCGTATATGGACGCAAAGAACGCAGCGCCTTCACCTTCTCATCGCGAATATCTTCGGGATGGAGGCGGCTTGGCGGCTCCATGGCAATCATCGCCAGCATCTGCAGCATATGATTTTGCGCCATATCGCGCAGCGCGCCAGACTTGTCGTAATAACCGCCGCGTTCTTCTACCCCGACCGTCTCCGACAACGTAATCTGCACATTAGCAATATGCTTATTGTTCCAGAGCGGCTCAAAAAAGGCGTTGGCAAAGCGCAGCACTTCGATATTTTGCACCATTTCCTTGCCCAGATAATGATCAATGCGGTAAATTTCTTGCTCTTTGAACACCTGGCTTAACTGCTCATTCAGCTTGCGCGCTGATTCGAGATCGTACCCAAAGGGCTTCTCGATAACAAGACGCGTCCATCCGCTCGTCTCCAGCAGGCCGCCATCGCGCATATTGAAGGAAACTGGCCCAAACAGCTCCGGCGCCAGTGCCAAATAAAACAAGCGGTTGCCCGGAATGCTGAACTTGGCGTCCAACTGCTCGGTCAATCGTCTCAATTCGCGAAAACCGTCAACATTGTTAATATCCAGCGACATATAAACGAAATGCTGGGCAAACTTTGCCCACAGCTCGGCATCGTCGGCCTTGTACCGGCAAAACTCGCCGATCGAATCATAAACATCTGTTCGAAATTGCTCATCCGTGCGAGGTCGGCGCGCCAAGCCCACTACTGCGAAATCTTCGGCAAGCTTACCTTCCTTGTATAAGCTGAACAGCGCGGGGAAAAGCTTTCTCCGTGCCAGATCGCCTGTCGCTCCGAATAGGTAGTACACCGCACCCTCAGCGGCCATCGCCTCATGTTTGCTCACGAAAGTCATTCCCTCATTCTTCCCTCTGTATTTTGTATGCTCCAGCCCAAGTCTTATTGCACAATTTTATGTAATGTAGTTTAGCATAACGAACGGCCAGATGCTACATGCGATAATCGCCTGTAATCAGCGGCACGCCAACCACGAGCTCGCGCGGCGCTCCCGCATCTCCGGAAATGTCCGCAATTTGTAAATTAACGGTCGCCGCCCCGCTCGCTACACCGGTCTGTAATTCGGGACTGCTATATGTAATGCTTTCCGTATGGCCGTCATTATACACCTCCCGCCGCTCCGCTTTCGCTTTGCCGGCCAATACGGCAGCCGCATCCTCCTGGCCAGGCTCCCCCCGGACAGCAAAGCTACCCGCATAATCCAGCTTGTTGACGGTTGCCGCCTGCTCCAGGCTCAGAATAAGCTCAGCCAGCTTCGACTTCGCCGCACCCGCATCGGTCTGAACCAGAACGACCGCAGCACCGGCTTCGTAGCGGACGATCGTCCGGTAAACGCCGTCAATCTCCGTCTTGCCGCTATATGCCTGCCCCGCTGTCGCTGCCCCGAGCGCCCCCTTTTCCGCCGCCGGCTCCGCAGACAGCGTCACCCCGAGCGCACCGGCCAAACGCGCCGTCTCCTCCTGCGACCATCTTCCGTCCATCCGGAAGGACCACCTGCCTTGCGCCGCCCCGTCGGCAAGGACGTCATCCATCCAATCCCACACCGCGGCAAAATCGTGCATCAACCTCGTCTTGCCATGCACGCTTTGCTCCAAGTGTTCTTTATTCCACAAACTATAAATCGCGGTAGCCAGCAGCACAATGACTGCCAGCGCAATGCCGGCCGAAAATTTTCTCGATGTCTGTTTTGCATGTAAGGTCATACGTACACGCTCTCCTTTCATCGAATTTTAAGCATGGGTG
Organism: Paenibacillus sp. GCM10027626; assembly: GCF_042676285.1. Taxonomy (NCBI): domain Bacteria; kingdom Bacillati; phylum Bacillota; class Bacilli; order Caryophanales; family Paenibacillaceae; genus Paenibacillus; species Paenibacillus sp. GCM10027626. Next base: position 64,928 of record NZ_JBHTHC010000011.1, read on the forward strand.
ATCAGGCTGCCGGCGGACCGCTCTGGGCAAGCGTCCATACGCATCAGCCTCTGGGTGAATATACTCCTACTATATAAGGAGGTGTCGATAACGGATGGAACCGATTTATCCGCTCCATGAGGAGCGTATTAAACGCTTTAATGGTATGCCTGTTTGCGTCATTACGAAGGACGGCCAGCGGCATATCGGGATACTTTCCGCTTGCAAGGATGGCCGGGTATTGCTAAATGGCCATTCCACTGGTCCAGCTTCCGGTCCGCAAGGGAAGAAGAAGAACAAGAAGAAGCGCCCGGCTGCAGCAGCTGCCAAAAACATGAAAACGTCCGAGAAAACGCGAATACAGGGTCATTCTCCCTATCAGCCCTATCCCCCGCATCCGTACAATCCGTGGGGAAAGGCTATTGCAATCGATCAAGCGCAGATCGCGTTCCTCTTTCTGCTATTCTAGCCGGTCGTTATAAATTCTATAAAATCAAAAAAGGCATGAATGTAGCAGTATGTTGCTGCCCTTCACTCATGCCTGTTAGTTCTTCAATTTCTCATGTGATTTTTATTGGCAATGCCTTATTAATTATAGATTTTACACATTTGGGTTGTCAAGCTTGCGGGCAAGCAAAGCAGAACCAACGTGCGTAACCGTGCTTCAAGATTCCCTAATCCAAGTGCACCAGCACATCCCTGATCTCGTTCTCTCCCCGCTCCAGACTGCCGAATCCGAACATCCCTTTGGTGAAGGCCGCATCCCTGCATTCCAGCACATTAGCGCCGTTAATAAATAAAGTAAAACGATCCTTGTCCGCTACCAGTTTCATCCGGTACTCCTCGCCATGCCGCCAGTCGTAAGCCGCGCTGATCAGACGTACGGGCCCAAAATCCTGGCGAATAAAAGATACGGTTCCTTCGCCGTCGAATCCGGCCAGATAGTGGCGCATAATCCCTTGTGCCCGTACAATAATGCAGTGGCTGCTCCCGGCGATCGGCTTAATCGTTGCTTCCACGACAGCTTGCTCAGCATAATAATTGCCCGAATATGCCGAGCAATCCGCCGTGTCGCTCACGCAATGCAGCGCCCCGTCCTTGAGCTCCCATTTGCCGCGATGCTGGGAGAAAGGAGTGACGGAGCCGAATTCTTTGTACTGCTTCGCAAAATCTATGGAATAGTTCGCCGCGCCTGTTACATGGAACCGCCCCAGGAACAAGCTGCCGATCGCACGGTCGGTTAGCGGCGAATCGCTCTCCAAAATCCAGCCGACCTCGTCGATGACGGCTCCTTCCGTATCGGGAACGGTGAACGCGATCTCCAGCCACTGACCGTTTGCCGGCATGACAGGCGTAAGCTTTATTTCTTCCTTCGTATGCGAGTTGCGCACATATGGCGTAAGCGTCAGCGGCTCGCCTTCCCATTGATCCAGATAAAACTGCCCCTTCACCTGTTGCCCGGCGCAAACAAGCGGTGCAAATACCGGCTTGTATTTTTCATCATTGAAGTCCTCACGGCGGTAGAACGGTTTGAAATACAGCTTGCTGCTGTCGCCCATGACCATCCGGTCGAAAACGACTTCAAGTGAGCCTCTGCTGTTCACCGTATGCTGCTTGGAATGACGGATGACCGGCGTCTTGAAGCTGTTGCTCGTACGAAACCCATGCGTCGACCCGGGCAGATCAAAGTCAAAGTATAGCTCACCTGGCTTTACTCTCCGTAGCAGATCTTCCGGCGCCTCCTCTCCGTTCACGCGATAGCCAAGCAAGGCCAGTTCCTTCGAGAACGTCGGGAAATCGACCAGATTAAGGTAACCAGACACGCTGGAAGCAACAATAAAGTCATTGATCGGTTTGCGATAATGAGCCGGTATTCCGTCAAGACCGGCCATGACGCCAAGTATAGTCCCGACATTGCCCGCATTGCAGTCCGTATCCCAGCCGCACATGGAAGCTATCTCTACCGTACGTGCAAAATCTCCGGCGCCGTACAGCATCGCAAGCACACAGACGCCCGCGTTCGGAATGATGTGGCAGACGCCTGTATACTTGTCATAGCCCCAGTTAGCATCAAGATAATGCCAGCATGCCCGAAAATCGTCCGGATGATTCCGGTGAAAATCCATCACTGCCTGCACAACTCGTGCATAGGTGGAATCACCCGGGATCACGCTTAGTCCGGCGGCGATTACTTCGTCGACAGATGAGGCTTCGAATGCTTTGGCGATGCAAGCCGCCATAAAACGGGCACCGTACAGCCCGTTGCCGTCATGGGAAACGCTGGCCGCTTTCTCGGCGTAATCCGCCGCCTTCTCCACATTGCCCGGAAACAGCAGCCCCCAGGAATCGATAAATATTTGGCCGCCGATCTGCTCGGCCAGCTCCAGACCGTTCACTTTAATCGAGCCTGAGCGGGGAGCAGCAATGCCTTTCTGCAAATTCAAGTAGGCCGTATGCTCGGTGCTGATATTCTCTCCGCCCCACCAGAACATGCCGATGCCCTCCCGTGCATAGTTCAGCCACGCTTTACCGACATCGTCCGGCTCCAGTTCGCGGTTAACGGCATCGTCGTACAGCGCGCGGACAAAGAATACCGGACCGTTGGCATCATCATCCGCTGAGAAAGTCTTGTAATCTTTTACATATGTCCGTATATCACCGTATACCTGTTGAATGTGGTCATGCGTCCATACGATGGGCTCGATCGGCGCACCGAGACGGATGCCGACGTTCATGCCGAGAAAACCCGCATAGATCGTTTCTACATAATTGTTTGGAATCAATTCGTTTCACTCCGTTCCTCTTTCCCCTTATGCGTAATGCGCTTTATACCAGTATGGCTTTCCTTGCGGCGTGCGCGCGAAGATCCGCTTCGATAATACTGGCTGCAACATCGCTGAACCTGTCAGATATCGCAAACAAATCCAGACGATTAACCTTATTCAAGCGCTCGATATCTAATGGCGCAATCGCTTCGTAACCTTGCATGGCCCCCAGAATGACGCCCGCCATAACGCCGATCGAGTCGGTATCCCGCCCCGAATTGATCCCGTCCAGAATGGAGCGGTAATACTCGCCGTCGTTTAGCACGATAAATGCGAGTGCGAGGGGCAATTCCTCGATTGACCACAGACGGTTCGGCGTATAATGATTGCTCGGCACGCCAACCTTGTCGATATGGCGGTTCACATCGTCGCCCATCGGCGAGTATTTGAGCAGAATGTCTTGGAATACACTTATCACCTTATCCATGTCGTCCCGTTCCGCCCGCAGCTCCCTTGCCGCTGCTGTCAGCTCCCGTATCGCCTCTCTCGTCCCGTCCTTCGCAAGGTCGATGGCAGTGTTCACGATGTCCTCCACAGTTGCCTCCGGCTCAAACGCCTTGGCTACGCACGCTGCAAGCACGCCAGCCGCCTCCAGCCCATAGCTGCTCTGATGCCCCATCGCAAACAAAATCGCTTCATCATACGCCGCCTTCGGATGACCGGCATTGACGATGCCTACGGGGGCGATATACATCGCCGCCCCGCAGTTTACCATATTGCCGATGCCCGCCTCCCGCGGATCGCAATTGGCCAGTACATGGCGCATAAAAATATATTTCTCCGGATAGAACAGACGGTCGATAATGGCCGTCTCACGCTCCAGTTCCGGAACGTAGGTTTTGCGAAAGGCAATCTCTTTTACAAATTCATTGCCCATGTCATAGGCATCCAAATGCCGGCCTTCCTTCAAATAGACGTTGATCAGCGCTAGGGTCATGAGCGTATCGTCTGTTACAATGCCGTCTCCTCTGACCCGGCCCTGCCGCGCGTCTGCCGGCCAATCTATCTTGTGCCAGCGGGTCATCAGCGACTCCACCCGACCATACTGCGACTTGATCTGTTCGTATGTCAGCTTCTCAACCGGCGCTCCCAGCGCGTCCCCCAGGGCAGTCGAGGCGACAACGCCTCTCACCCGGTCACGAAATGATGTCATTGCGTTCGCTCCCTACTTGATATTCTCGTTGGCATATTTCGTCAGGTCGGTACCGCCTGCGGCGTTCCAAGCTTCAACAAACTTATCGAACTCGGACAGCGGCTTTTTCCCGGTAATGAAATCCGTCGCATATTCCTTATACAGATTGTTCATCGCATCCCAACTCGCGACATATTGCTCAGGAATGATAAAGCTGTTGTCCTCGGTATAAAAATCGGCGGCAGCTTGCAGCGATTTCGTCCCCGGTTCGCCAAGCAGCGGAGTTTTGAGCGGCGTTTCCGGCTTCATTTCCTGCGGTTCCCAGAAACGCGCATACCATTCGCTGTAATATTTGTCATTCAGTTCGATTTGGCCGTCAACAACTTTGTAGTGTTCGTTCTCGAATCCGAGTCTGTCCAGCATTTGTCCTTTCGGGCTTGCCAGATAATCGAATATCTGGAACGCCACGTCTTTATGCGCTGATTGCGAGGAAATTGCCAGCCCCCGGGATTCCTTCGTCACGTCTGTAGCTCCGAAGCCCTGACCCTCGCCTTTTGCCGGAGGCAGGACCACCAGCTTGGCGCCGGCTCCGTTCAGCTCCGTCATTCTGCTGTTATACAAGTCGATAATTTTGCCTGCGGTACCAGTAATGACAGCCGCTTCGCCTTTATAGAAAGCATCTTCCTTCGTATCCCATTGCTTCGTAATAAATTGCGGGTCAAGCAGCCCTTCACTGTACAGCTTATTGTAAAATGCCAGCTTTTCCTTCTCTTTCTGCGAAATTTTCGCAAATTCATACGTGCCGTCGTCTTTTTTCAGCCAAGTTGTATCCAGGCCGAAGGCCGAGTTGAAGATGGTGTTAATTTCGGCAATATCACCGGCTGCCGTCAAAGCGTAGCCCGGTTTGCCGCCGCCCGGCTTCTTCTCTGTAAGCTCCTTGAAAAACGCATAATAGTTGTCAACTGTCGGATTTTCCAGCAGCGCCTTGGAACTGTCCATCGCCTTGAGCCAATCCTCGCGGACAACCGGCGTCTTAGATCCCAACGGCTTAACCCACAGCAAGTACGGATAGCTGTCCATTCTTGTTTTATTATGCGGCTCCATAATCGATTTGATATACTTGGACTTCTCGATATAAGGCTTCAGATCCTCAAGCAAGCCCTGGTCGGAAATTTGTTGATCTCCGCCTTGGAAGTAGATGATATCCGGAATTGTGCCGCCCAGCAGCAGCAGGTTCAAATTTTCGGCATAGCTGCCCTGCGCCAAATCAACCAGCTCAAACTTGACATTAAGTCCTTCATCTTTCAGCAGTGCCTTCTCCAAGGTTTGGAAAAACTTAACCGATACCGGGTTGGTCGTCCCTTCATCCTTATAGACGATTTTCAGCGTTACAGGCTCGCCGGAATTTGGTTGGCCGGTGTCTGTCGAGCCGCTCTCCGGCTTCTCGCCGCCGGACGAATTCGCAGGCGGGTTAGAGTTGGAACTGCACGCAGAGATAACCATAGCCAGCATTGCTATGATGAGAATGAGGCTTACTTTTTTCATTTGACTTGCTCCTCCCTTTATTGTGCGTGTTTCTCATATAAGTTGAACTTTAAGATTTATCTGATATCCGTAAAACGCAGCGACGAGAAAGGATTGAACTTCCGGCCGCTGTTGTTGTGCTAATCCTTCACCCCTCCCTCAAGCGCTCCTTTCGCATAATATTTCAATATGAACGGATACAGGACCAGGAGCGGCACAATCGCAATGATTATCGTACCTGCCTGCAGGGAAGCGAAATCAAACGCCACAGAACTGTCGAACAGATTGTTTTGGTTGCCGATAAGCGACGTATTGTCTTTTCTGACGATGAATTGTCTTAGTACCACTTGCAACGGCCATTTGCTCGGTTCTGAAATGTAAATGGTCGCTCTAAAATATTCATTCCAGCGGAACACGCCGTAGAATAACCCGAGTGTTGCCAGTGCCGGCTTGGACAGCGGCAGCATAATTCGCGTATACATACGGAAGTGGCCCGCGCCATCGATTCGTGCCGCCTCCATAATTTCTTCGGGAATATCTTGAAAGAACCGCATCAGAATAAACAGATAATAGACATTTACAGCTTTATATAGAATGAGCGCTGTGAGCTTATTCATCAGATTGAGATCCTTCACCAGCAAATACTCCGGAATAAGGCCCGGCTCAAACACCATAATGACAATTAGAAAGAGCAGAATCAGCTTTTTTCCGATAAACGTCGTTCTGGCCAGCACATAGGCCGCCATGGAGGTCAATACCAGATTGAGCAGCGTACCTACGCCTGTAACCCAGACCGAATTTGCTATACTGCCCGTAATGAGCGGGTTGGATAATAGCAGCTTGTAATTCATGAGTGAAAATCCTTTGGGCCAAATGTCGAGCCCGCTCATCAAATGCGCCCTGCCCGGCGCCGTCAAGGAAAGTGCAAGCAGATTCAGGAGCGGAATCAGCACGGCAAGAGTCGTCGCAAAAAGAATGATGTAAATGATCACTTTGGATAGTTCCAGTCGTCTCATGCTTAGTCCCTCCTTTACCAGACGCCCTTGCCCGAAATGCGTTTTGAGATGAAGTGCGTGCCGAGTATCAACACAATGCCGATAACACCCTTGAACAGACTGGCAGCCGTCGCGTAGGCGAACTGGCCGCTACCGATACCGATTCGGTACACATACGTATCCAAAATGTCCACGACGCTAATGATCGAGTCGTTCATAAAGTTGAAAACCTGATCGAAGCCTGCATTCATGAAAAAACCAAGATTCAGAATGAAGACGGTTACAATTGTACTATATAAGTGGGGCAGTGTAATGTAAGTCATTTGCTGAATTCTTGTCGCTCCGTCAATCTTCGCCGCTTCATACAATCCCGGACTGATCTTCATGATGGCTGCCAGATAGATAATAGAATCCCAGCCTGCGCTGCGCCAAATTTCAGACGACACGAACACCCAGCGGATATGCTCCTTGCTCGTCATATAATCGACCGAAGGCAAGCCGAAGAAGTTGCCGATGAGGTTGATGCCTCCTTCTGCAGGGTTCAGCATGCTGATCCAGATGCCTGCAATGACGACCCAAGACAGGAAGTGAGGCAAATAGACGACGGATTGTACGTATTTCCGGTATTTCGAGCTGCGCACCTCATTAATGAGCAGCGACAGCACGATCGGAACCGGAAAGACAAAGATGATTTTCATCAAGCTGATAATAATCGTATTCTGCATCACTGTCGCAAAAGCCGGAGAGCTGAACAATACGTCGAAGTGCTTCCAGCCGACCCATACATGATCGCCGATAATCCGGTAATCCTGAAAAGCAAGCTTCATGCCGTACAGGGGAATGAGATGGAATATGATAAAGTAAAGCATCGGCAGGGCCAGCATCGCGTACAGCACCCAATCCTGCAGCATGCGTCTGGCAATTTTCATGTCTGTCCCTCCTCCGCAGTGTCAATGGCAAACGCCATGAGCGGCGCATGCTGCTGGGCTCCGTACACGTCGCGGTCGCCGACCGTACCAGACGATACGTCTCTGGAGATCGTAATTTTGAAGCCGCGCGCCTGATCAAAGAAGACCAGGTGATGAATCTGCTCCTCCGCAATATTGTACAGCTCGCAGATTGCCCGTTTTGTAATCTGTCCGGATTCCTTTACGAACCGATAGTTCTCTTCGGAATCGAACAGTACGTCCAATGTGAGCTCGAAGGGTCCGGAGTTTTTGCTTCTCAGCACCTTCGCAAGCTGTCCGAGTTGTTTCACTGTTTTAACCTCCCAAATGTATAGCTAATGCTTGAATAAATTACAGGTGTTCGATACGGAAGCTTTCCCGCGTCATCTCCATGAGATGGTATACCGAAAATTCGTAGACAGGACCAAAATCGATATCGCTCGGTGCGAACGGAAATGCCAGATTGCCGGCTGTCGACTTGCGGCCCTCATATCCGTAATGCAAGAACGTGGAACGGACGGTAGCGCATATGCTGCTTGCCAGCTCCTGTGTTTTGGCTACGACTTCGAACATAACACCGACTTCATGCGCCCGCCGCAGTTCCGTTTCCTTAACGCCAAGGACCCCGTTTATGCCGTAATTATAAAAATGAATGCTGTAATCAGACTCCGGGATGTCGCTGTAATATTCTTGCGCCCCTCGCTTGACCAGATCCTCAACCTCTTCCAGCTTGCCAATCAGAATCGGGTCCCGAATGCCTGCCACGACAAAGGTACGGTATGCTACCTGTCTGGCGCCCTCCAGCTTGACGTAATGCTTCTCAGCCGGCAAATACCGGCTGCCTGTCACCCGGACAACTCCTTCGTCAGCTTGCTCGAACCGGCACTGCTCGAGATCCAGCGTAAAGCCCGGCCCATGCAAAATGTAGGGGTGCTCTTTCTCGTAAAAGGTGTGGGCTGCCACGCTCGTCGGACTGCATTTCCGGGCCGGATTAAGCGACTGCACCAGAAAGGAATCCGCAGTAATGGTACCTAAGATACTGTCCTTGGTCGTACCCGGCTCCGCACATAACGCTCCGCACTCCAATATTTTGCCGAGATGATAGGACAGTCCGGGGTCCATTCCGTGGAAGATGCCGATTGCCGCGAACGGAGACGGGTCATATGCGCGGCCGCATACGATAATGTCAGCGCCTTGATGCAGCGCCTCGACGATCGGCTCATGCCCCATCTGAGCGACGATGCCGTTCGTGTCGCGGATCGCTTCGTCACTGAGTGCCGGAATATTCGGACTAAGAGGAAGAATGCGGCCCTCCTGCTTCGCCTGCATGACCTCCTCATGGGGAATATCCGCCCATATAACAGACAGCTTCGCCTGCAAGCTTCGTTCCTGCAAAATTTCCCTTATAATTTCCAGCGTCCAGTTCACATGCTTCTTGGCACCAGACCCGCCTGCCGACCCGATAATAATCGGAATTTGGCGCGGGACGCCGTGGCTGATCACGATGTCCAGATCCTTCTTCACAGCCCGCTTGCTGACGATGGATACACCGGCTCCCAGCTTGTGAGGTCCCGCATCCGTCGATCCTGCATCGACAACGATGCCATGAAGCTCATATTCCATGCCTCTTAAAAAGGATTGCTCCGGGAATCCGTATCCCAGCATGCCGCATGGCGATAAAATCCGAATGTTAGTGTTCATTTGCAATCCCTCTTTTTTCTTATACTTGTCTATGAAAATTTTGGATAACTGGGTCATCCAATTTTATGAAGAAGAAAGGGGAATTCATTCCCTTCCCCATCTTACGCATGAACATAATTTTTCTGAATGTTTTCCTTAACTCTGCCGAGATGATGGAGCAGCGCCAGCTTCGCTTTCACCGGGTCGCGTTCCTTGATGGCTTGCAGGATCAGCAGATGCTCTTCATACACTTCGCTCTTGCGTCCCGGAATTTTGGCCGTCTTGTTCAGCGTCCTCTGCAGCAAATCCATATGCAGCTCAATCATATTGACCAGCACAACGTTATGTGTCGCCTTCGCGATCGACAAATGAAAAGCTTGATCCGGCTTGGAACGGTCTTCACTTTCCCGGTCGATCTCGCCCCACTTCTCAAACGCCGCCTCGATGTCCGCTATGTCTTCCTCCGTCGCCCGCTTTGCTGCTAGTTCCACGATCCCGGTCTCGAACAATTCTCTTGCTTCCAGCAATTCCATAATGGTTGCCCGTTCAATATTATCCATGATGCGGTACTTGTCTTCCGCAACGTCCAGCGCCTTGCTAAGAAATCTCCCTCCGCCCGGCCTGGCTTCGATCAAGCCTTCGCGCTCCAGAATGCGAAACGCCTCGCGCAAGGTTCCGCGGCTAATGCCGAACGCTTGTGCAAGCTCCCGTTCTGTAGGCAATGCATCTCCTGGTGTTAAATTCCCTTCTAGAATCAGGTTTTTGATTTGTTCGATAACATCTTCGTACACTCGATGATATTTAATCCGCTGAATGGTCATTTGAATACCCTCTCGCCATGTAGTGCTCGCAAGTTAATTGGGTGATCCAATTACCCGCACAACTAGCATAACCGCTCTTTATGTACAGTGTCAAGCAAAAATATAACGCTTTCTTTTAAAATCGGATGATTGGATGATCCAATTATGCCCTCCATTTCATCCTCCCTATGTTGGCGATGAGGGCTAACGAACCTGAGACACGCTATTGGCTGAAAAATCGGCTTGCTCCGCGTGTAACGAACCTGAGACACGCTATGGATGGAAAAAAGGTGGGGAAGCGGCCGATTTTCGGTGAATAACGATCAGTAGATTCGTTACAGCATACGAGGCCCCATTTTGAGCCGAATAAGGATTGTCAGGTTCGTTAGCGGCCCTTCAAATCTTATCAGATTGATGATGCCGCCAAGCAAACAGGCAAAAAAATCTCAACTCCAACAATGGTTCTTAGGGTTACCTATTGGCGAGGAACAAGTTTCTTCCCCTGAAATTTTATAGCATTCATCGCTGGCAGCGAATCTCAGGGTTGAAGTTCGAAGCGGCAATCTGCAAAGCTGGTTGATCTAACGGAAACCACAGACGCTATATCGTCAATAACCCTTCTTTTTGAAATCTAACGGAAGTAAGCGATCTTAATTGGACATTTTCTTGCGAAATCTTACTCATACTCATCAAATAGCGGCGCACAGTTCCGTTACAATTTCAAATTCGTCGATTTTTCGAAAATAGCGTCCGTGACATCCGTTAAACTTTCTGGCGTGTAACGTTGAAAAAAAACGCACTGTCCGCTTTTCCTGCGCGTCAGGAAAAGCGAACAGCGCGTGTCTTACAAAATCCCGTCCTGCATCGCCTGATGGACAAGCTGGGCAAACAGACTGTTCGACCAGGCGAACCAGCTTCTCGTAAATTGCTTTGGATCATCCGCATGGAAGCCTTCATGCATAAAGCCGGTATCGCCGTCTGTCGCTTCCAGCATCGCGATCATCGCAAGCCGCTCCTCTGTTGTCACAGCGGTCAGCCCTTGCATGGACAGCGCCATTGGCCAAATATAGCCTGCCGGCGTATGCGGACTGCCGATGCCGCGCGCCGCCTTCCCTTCAAAATAGTAAGGGTTCTGCTTACTCAGCGCAAAGCGGCGTGTGTTTTGGTAAACCGGATCATCTGCACTGACATAACCTAGGTATGGAATCGACATCAAGCCCGGCGTGCCGGCATCGTCCATCAGGCAATAATTGCCGAACCCGTCCGTCTCATAAGCATAGATCAGGCCAAATTCCGGGTGGCGGTAGCGTCCGTACAGCTGGATGCCGTGATCGACCTCTTGCTCCAGCTGCTTCAGCTCGCGCACAAACGAGGTATCGCGAAATACCCATTCAGCAATTTCGCCCATTTGCCGCAAGCAGACGACAGCAAACATATTGTCCGGAATATTGTAATGGAAGTCGCAGGCATCGTCGCTTGGACGGAAGCCTGACCAGATCATTCCAGTGTAATTGACCGGCATGCCCAGCCCGCCATTGCGCAAGGAATCCTCTGGAATGCCGTTATCGCGCACGAAGCGGTAAGGCGACAGCTCCATATGCCGCTGCTCGGTTTTCCATAGCGCTACGATTTGTTTCATCGCTGCCTTGAAGCCGGTATCGAAGATGTCGGCACGCCCGGTCTCCTTCCAGTAACGGTAAGCCAGACGCATCGTAAAGCAGGCTGAGTCAAGCTCAAATTTGCGCTCCCATACGAGCGGCGACATTTCCGTCTGGTCATCTGTATTCCAATGCCAGTCATTTTCCATCTCATTGAACGCATTCGCATAAGGATCATGAAGCAGGCAGGCGACATGGCGCTTGATCAAACCGGCGATAATCCGCTGCAAAGCGGCGTCATTTTTAGCCAGCGGCACGTAGTGGATGACCTGCTCGACAGAATCGCGCAGCCACATCGCCGGAATATCGCCGGTAATAATAAAGGTCGTTCCATCGTCAAGCAGCTTCGTTGTCGTCTCTAATGTGTTCGGAAAGCAATTTTTGAACAGCTGCAGCAGCTTCGGCCGTCCCTGCAGTTTGATTTGCGCTTCATCCAATACATCCTTAACCGCCTGTGGCAGCTCCATAGCCGGCATGGCAATTTGGGGCAATCGGAATTGTTCCATAATATAGCTACCTCTTTTCTGTTACTCTTTCACCGCGCCAACGGTCAGACCTTGTACAAAATAACGCTGGAAAAACGGATAAGCGAGTACAATCGGTCCCGTGGCCAGCACAACCATTGCCATCCGCGAAGAATCCTGCGGCATCGATTGCAGCAGTCCTGTGCTGACAGAAGCATTTTGCGAGTTTTGCAAAATAAATTGCATACTGTTTTCGATCCGCATCAGCATCGATTGTAACGGCACGAGGGTCGGCTCGTCAATATAGAGGAGCGCATTGAACCAGTCATTCCAATAGCCAAGCGTACTGAACAAGCCGATCGTCGCCAGACCGGGCAGCGACAGCGGCAGCACCAGCCGGAAGAAGATGCCGAACTCGCCTGCGCCGTCAATTTTCCCCGATTCAATGATCGCATCCGGTACGCTTGTCGAGAAAAATGTCCGCATAATCATAATATAGAAGGCATTAACCGCCAGCGGCAAAATGAGCGCCCAGATCGAATCCTTCAGACCCAGCAGCTGTGTCGATACAATATAAGTCGGCACCATCCCGCCATTGAACAGCATCGTAAAAAAAGCAAAGAAGGCGAAGAAATTGCGGTATTTGAACGTTTTACGCGAAACGGCATAGGCAAATAAAGAAATTAGCACCATGCTGATCACCGTTCCGACAAGTGTCACAATAATGGTAACACCGTAGGAGCGCAGCAATTGGTCGCCCGCTTTGAACAAATAGCTGTAAGCGTCAAGACTCCATTTTTCCGGAATAAGCCGGTAGCCATTATTGTTCAGCGCCGATTCGGCCGTAAATGAAATAATCGTTACGAACAGAAACGGAAACACGCAGACGAAGGCGAATAGTCCAGCAGCCACATTGAACAGAATATTCCATACAGGGGTCAGCTGCTGAAAATCGCGGCTTTTCACTTTGTTAGGACTCGTTGCAGCCATCTTTACCACTCCTTTCCTGCAGGTTTAGAACAGTGCATTTTCCTTGTTGAACTTGCGTACAATCCAGTTCGAGGTCAAGACAAGGACAAAGCCGACAAACGATTGATACAAGCCTGCCGCTGTACTCATGCCGATTTCCCCGGTCGTTTTCAATCCCCGATATACATACGTGTCAATAACGTTCGTCACCGAGTACAATGTACCCGAATCGCGCGGAACCTGATAGAACAAGCCAAAATCGGCATAGAAAATACGGCCGATCGCCAGCAAGGTCAGAATCGTCATGAGCGGCTTGAGCATCGGCACAGTAATATGGCGAATTTGCTGCCATTTATTAGCGCCATCGATCATAGCGGCTTCATAGAGGGAGCGGTCAATGCCCATGATCGCTGCCAGGTAAATAACGCTGTTGTAGCCCACCGATTTCCATAAGAAGACGACAATCAGAATGAGCGGCCAGTAAGTAGGATCGGAATACCACTGCACGCTATCGATGCCTAAGGAAGCAAGTATTTGGTTGAGCATCCCTTTGTCCAGGCTCAAAAAGCTGAATACAAAATAACCGACAATAACCCAAGACAAAAAATAAGGCAAAAACATGCCTGTCTGATACACTTTAGCCAACCGCTTGTTGGCAATTTCCGATAAGACAATCGCCATCGCTACTGCAATCACCAGGCCCAGCACAATAAAAACGACATTGTAGAGGACCGTATTGCGTGTAATGATATAGGCGTCATTCGTGCTGAACAAAAATTTGAAATTGTCAAAGCCTACCCATTTACTATTTAAAATGCTGGCCAGAAAGCCGTCCCGGCTCACCCGGTATTGCTTAAACGCAATGATCATCCCGGCCATTGGCAAGTAGGCAAAAAGAAGAAACCATACTGTGCCTGGCAGCACCATTAGCAGCATAGCTCCGTTACGTCTCAGATCCTTCAAAAATCTGCCCACTGCTTTCATCAACTTCACCCCTCGTTAAAAAAGTGGGGCGAATGATCGTCATCTCGTCATTCGCCCGCTCTCCACACTACTTAACTTACTTGTTAGCAGCTCTCCATTCGTCGATTTGACGCTGTGCTTCTTCCATAATTTTATCAAGGCCGGCAGCTTTGAACTTCTCAATCGCTTGCGGCACATATTTCTCAGGATCTACAGTACCTGTCATAAGCGGTGCCCAGAACTCTTCCTTCACGTTGTTGACCGCGGCAATTTCCGTTGCCACATTGGTCGGATCAAAGTTGAATCCAAGCAGCGGAGCCGGTTTACCTGTATCGTTAAAGGTTTTAAATTGCTCCCATTTGTCGGCAGGATCAGCCGGTGTCAAATATGTGAGCATAACATTACCCAGCGAGAAGGTCGGCATGTCGTAGTTTTTGCTTTCTGGCAAGTTCTCCGCTACATTGTCGCCCACTTTTTTGAAGTGAACATTTTCAATGCCGGAGTCAACCATGTTGCGCAGCACAGGATCTGTGTTAAGCAGGTTGAGGAATTCCATCGCTTTTTCCGGATGCTCCGAGTTAGCCGAGATGGCCTGCATCGAGCCCATAACCGACCAGTTATAGATCAGCGCTTCGCTTGCCGGAGTCGAAATGACCGGGTAGCCATTGTTGGCAGACCACAAATTGTCGGCCAGCGGCTGTGTTGTCGCACGGTCTGTAAACCATTTTCCGGATGCTTGCAGATCTGTAAGCGAGCTGATCGTAGCCGCTTCAGTCGGGATATAGCCCGCTTTGTAATATTTGTGCATCGTTGCCAGCGCTTGTTTCATTTCCGGCGTTTCCAGAACGTTAACGAGCTTGTAATCTGTTGTGCCTACTTTAACTGCCAACGGCATTTTTTCAATGACGTAATCGTAAGGCACGTAAGGGCCATAGTTTTTATCAACTGCGAATGGTGTAACGTCCTTTTCTTTTTCCTTGATCGTTTTCAGCATCGGCTCCAGGCTCTCGAGCGAATATACTTTGGAAATGTCCAAGTTGTATTTGTCAAGCAGCTGCTTGTTGAAGCGCCACACTTCTTGCGCAGGCAGCTCTTTATTGGCCGGAATACCATAGTTGTGGCCATTTACTTTCGTACCTTCCAGGAAGGCAGGGTCAAGCGCATCAACAATGCCTTTGCCTTCTTTTTTCAGCAGATCGTCGATTTCGTAAAACGCGCCTTTACGGGCATTTTGCACATAATCGAATGCCCATGAAGCAGTGAACAGAATGTCCATCGGCTCGCCGGATGCAGTCATAACCTGCATTTTTTGATTATAATCGCCCCAGTCGATCTGCTTCATTTTTACGGTGACGCCAATTTTTTCTTTCGTATATTTGCTTACTTCCTCCATAACACGGTCGGTATCTTTTTGCGGAGTACCGATTGTATACCACAGCAATTCAACTGGTTTTTCATTTTTGCTTCCTTCGCCGGACGCAGCTTCGCCCGATTTGGAATCATTTTTTCCGCCGTTTTTGTCCCCGCACGCGCTTAGTGCGAGCGTAAGTACAAGCATAAGTGAAAGCAGCGCGAACAAACTTTTTTTCGATCTTGCCATCATAAGTCCGAACCTCCCTTTTATCGCCTCGTTATCCTATCCAAAGGCTACTTTAACAATACCGCATGAAAACATTTGCAAATAGAATATAAATTAAAGCTTTGTGGTATAAAATAAAGAAAAGACTATCCGAAAAAGGACAGTCTTTAAAACAGCGCCTTATATTCCGTAGGCGAAATGTTGACATACTTTTTAAATTGCTTATAGAAATAGCCCGTTTCCCAATACCCCACCTGGTTGGCAATCTCATGCACCTTTAGCCGCGGATCCTTGAGCAGTTCCTTAGCCTTTTCGATACGGTATTTGTTGATGTATTCCGCAAAGGAATCATTCGTTTCTTTGTGAAACAGCTGACCTAAGTAAACGGGATGGATGTTATAGAGCTGGCCCAATGTTTTAAGCGACAGACTTTCGGCGTAATGCTCATGGACATGATGCAAAATTTGCTGAATAATCGGGCTTTTGACGTCGCGATCCAGGGCATCCACCGTCAGCCCCGCCGCTTCTTTGACCGCTACCGTCAAATCCGCGATTGTCGTGGCATGAAGCACCCGCTCCAGCCCGGGCTTGAACAGCTCCGACTGCTCAGTATGCCTGATTTCCTGCAGTTCCATTTTGAAGCGGACTAACAGTTCCAGCGCAATGGTTTGGGCTTCTTTAGGCGTAATGCCATCAAAGCTCAGCAAACGGGCAAAGTCCTCATCAATGCGGGTGAAAAGCTGGTCTTTGTCCTTGGCCACAATCGATTTGGCATACTCACCCCACTCGACCGGAAAAGCTTCCAATTCGCGCGATTCAGTCGGCAGCTCGCTATAATCGATCCATTCCCTGTCCGGATATAAGAAAAAGTACTGCCACGCCCTGTTGGCATTCGCATAGCTGGTCGCCGCAATGTCCATCGGCTCAATACTGCCGCACGCGATGCGAATTGCCGTTCCGGACAGACCCGGCAGTCGCTTCAGATCCTGCAGCTGTCCCATCGCCAGCGCTTTATCCGCTTCCCGGTCACGAAGCGTAATGATGACATCAAGCTCCCCTTCCACATTGCGAAACGGAATCATCCCGCGGAAGCTTGCCAAATGCTGCTCCAACTGATCTAATAGATGAGTTGTATCCTTCTCAGTCTCGATCCGCACGAGCGCAGCCATTACATAAGGCGCAGACAAGTCGATATGGAGCACTTCCGCTCGCTCCTGCATAATAGCCGGCGTGATTTGCCAAGTAAGCCAGCGGTACAAGATGTTGTCGCGGATAATGCGCACATCAAATTCCGCAAGCGCCCGCTCCATGCGGGTAGCGTTAAGCTTCCGCACCGTGCCCTTCAATGTTTCCTGCAGCTCGTCAATATTAATCGGCTTGAGCAGATAGTTTTCAACACCCAGCGTGAGTCCTTCGCGGACATATTCAAAATCATTATAGCCGCTCAATATAATAACCTTGAGCTCCGGATGCGTTTTGCGGGCTTCACGAATAAGCGACAGCCCGTTCATAACCGGCATCGAGATATCGGTAATGAGAATATCGACCGGTTTATTGCGGATGCCTGCAAGCGCCGCCTGACCGTTCTCCGCATGGCCGGCGATCTCAAGGCCAAATTCCGCCCAATCCAATATATCGTACAAGCCTTCGATAATAAACGGCTCGTCATCGACGATAAAGACATTAAACATCGCTTTCTTCCACTCCTTCCGCATCGCCGGGAAACCATAAGCGCACTGTCGTTCCTTGCCCTTCTACACTTTCCAGCTCTATGCCTGAACGGGCGTCGCCATACAGCAGCTTCAGCCGCTCACGGATACTGTGCAAGCCGAAGGAATCCCCGCCGGTGTCCGGCCATTGCAGCAGCTGGCGAATCTGCTTTAATTTCTCTTCGGGAATCCCGCGCCCATTATCGCTTACAACTACTCTGATCTGCCCGGTTTCGTGCTCATGGGCAACGGAAATATGAATTTCATTGTCATAGCGGCTGGCATCGAGGCCGTGAACGATGTAGTTTTCGACCAGCGGCTGCAGCAGCATCCGGGTTATAGGCCGGGCCGCCAGCTGCGGCTCGCAATTAATTTCATAGCTGAATTTATCTTTATAGCGAATGCGAAACAGCTCCAAATAAAGCCGGCAGGCCTCCAGCTCATCCTGCAAAGTATAAACGGCTTTAACCCTCACAAGATTTTGGAATAAAACCGATAAGCTGTAGATCATTTCCGCCACATCTCTTGCCCCTTGAGAAATTGCGCGCATACGGATCACTTCAAGTGTATTGTACAAAAAATGCGGATTCACTCTTGCTTGCAAGGCGGCAAGCTCGGTATGCTTTTGTTTAATTTCCGCTTTATAGACGCGATCGATGTAACGCACCATCTCATCCACCATTTCATTAAAGCTGCGCGATATTTGCCCCAGCTCATCATCGCGCTCGTCATGAATGCGGGCATGCATTTCGCCTGATTTCACCTTGCGCATAAAACGGATGATGTTATGCGTGCGCTTGGCATAATTCACTACAAACAGCGCAGGTATGATGATGGCAATTAAAATACAAGCTGCACCGATGAGTAAAATCGTTTGCTTCAGCCCCGCATACGCGGCAGCCACTTCGCGCTTGGGAGCAACGCTTACGATCGTTAAGCCTGTACTATTTTGCGTGTAGGCCGACACATATGCCCCTTCCTCAATATCAGCCGAGTCATCATACAGCGACAATACCTGCTTGGCAAACGGATATTTGCCGCCATAATAGCGATCAGAGGAATCGAATATGACATTGCCATCAGCAGTCATCACGATAATATAGCCGCGCAGCTCCTCCTCATAGCCTCGGAGCGCCTGGCGAATGCCGTCTGAATCGAAAAACACCATCATCTGGCCGATATTTTTCAATGTGCGCTGATCATTAATTGGTGTGCGAATCGCATATAAACGCGGTTCATTCTGCTTGATCGTATTCCGAACCCAGCGATTGGGAGCGGTAACGCCGCCGCCATCCATCGCCATAACATCCGGCACGTAGGAATGGGCCGCATTCGTATCGATCAGCCGAAAGGCAGAGATCCGGTCATAGACGTACATATATTGCTGCTCGGCACTATAAACGATAATATTGCGAATATCGCTATCGCGCTCCAGCTTGTCCTGAAAATAACGCAGGCCGTTAACGGCCCCCTCCGCAGCTACATCCGCATAATAGCGATCAAGTCTGAAGCCGATGTAATCATGGAATGGATGCTTAAGCAAATAATAAATATTTTGCGCCAGCCCGGCATCGCGGTAAATATCGGAAACCATCGCTTTTGCATTCTCATATTTGCCGACCAAATAACGGTCCACATTATCCATCGCCTGCCGTTGGCTCGCCAGCTCACTGCGGATGATGGAATTGGTCATATTCTTATACAGGACGTAGGATAGTGTAACAATCGTCAAAATCGTAATACATGAAAAGAGCAGCAGCAGCTTGATAAACAAATTGCTTTTAAAAAAATTGCGATATAAATACCTAAGCCTCATCATGTTCGCGTCGTTCCTCTCCTCCGCGGAAGCACAAGCTGTCTAGTATTATCATACCCATAGCGGCAATTTTGTTGCAAGAGCCAGTTCTGGCATCATAAAAAAAGCCGCCCGCAAGCGCGAGCAGCTTAATGCACTACATATTATTCGGCAATGCCATGCTTGTGGGCATAGATCGCCGCTTGTGTGCGGTCATCAACGCCAAGCTTGGCGAAAATATTGGTCACGTGGAATTTTACTGTTTTAATGCCGATAAACAGCTCCTCAGCAATCTCCTGGTTGGAGAGACCGCGTCCAACCAACTTAAGCACATCCATCTCCCGCTCGGTCAATTGATCGTGCGGCGCTGCCTTCTGCTCGACCTTCGGCTGGCGAAAACGGTTCATCATCTTCGCCGCAACCTGCGATTCGAGCACCGATTGCCCCCGTGCCGCCGCGCGGATCGCATCGGCAATTTCGTTCGCCCTGGATGTTTTGAGCAAATAACTGAAAGCACCCGCCTCGATGACAGGATACATCTTGCTGTCATCCAAATAACTGGTAAGAACGATTACTTTGCATTCCGGGTACAATTCCAGCAGCTTGCGCGTTGTCTCGACCCCATCCATACCTTCCATAACAAGATCCATAAGTACAACATCCGGATTATAAGCTGTAGCAAGCCGGATGCCTTCCATGCCGTTGCTGGCTTCCCCGACCACTTCTATGCCATCTTCCGTGTTAAGTACGGCCGCAAGGCCGATTCTAACCATCTCATGATCATCTACCAGCAGCACTTTAATTGGCTGTTCGTCTGTCTCCATCCGTTCCATCGACTCCATTCGCTCCGATGTCTCTCCCTTCCTGAACCGTCAGCGGCACCCATACATCTATTGTAACACCTTCGCCCGGGGCTGTAATCAGCTGTATTGCTCCGCCAAGCACATTGACGCGTTCTTCCATCGTCAGCAAACCATAAGAAGCCTGTTTTTTCTCCTCATGCTCAAAACCTATGCCATTGTCGCGAACCGTCATTCTGGCATCGTTGCCATACCGCTGTAAAAAAATATCGATGCGGTCCGCTTTGGAATGCCGCAGCGTATTGGATAACGCCTCTTGCGCGATGCGAAAAAGATGATCCTCGGCAGCCGAGTCAATTTTGATTGTCTCATCAACTTCGAGCGTGATGGCCATCGGCACTTTTTGCTTCAGCTCCTCCACAAGACTGCGCAGCGCTTGAGCCAAATTTTTGCCATCGAGATGAACCGGCCGCAGATGCAGAAGCAGGGCCCGCATTTCGGATTGGGCTACCGCAGCCATCTCTTCGATCAGCTGCACCTGCCGCTTTGCCCGCTCCCAATCCTTCTCCAGCGTACGGCTGACGGCAGTTGCTGTCATCGATATGGCAAATAACTGCTGGCTAACGGCATCGTGCAGCTCGCGGGCAAGCCGCTGCCGCTCCTCGATGACAGCGGAAAACCGGACCTGCTCTGTGTAGACATCGTCCGTTTCCGCAGCTCCTTCATTCTCCGACTCGCCATCGACGGACGGCAGCGTAACCGACTGCTTGTTTCGTTTTTGCTGCTCCGTTAGCCGCTTAATAGCCGCGCGAAGCTTAATCCCTTGCAAATAACTATAGGCAGCCGCTACAGCCATCGCGATCGCGATGACCAACAATCCGCCGGCAGCATAGCCGCTTTTCATAGAAAACAGCTGCAAGTATCCGGTTCCTTGCAAAACCAGGGCAAGCATACCTAAAATAACGACCAGCCAAATAATGGTTTCCAATGCATTTTTTCGTTTCTCTTCCTTGGGTGTTGCGTAGCCATTCCGATTGCCCGAGTAGCCGGGAGGGGGAGGAAGCGGCGGAGTTTGCGGCTTCGAGCCGCTATTCGTGCAGACGATGTCTTCTGTCTGATTTTGCTCTCTTCCTTCCGATGACATACCGTTAGCCATTACGGCGCCCCTCTCTTCTCTATTTTGTCTATAAACAGCTTGAGACAGGCGCCCCCTAAAGAGACGCCTGCTCCATGTCTTTCTATTTTACACGAATTACTCTCCGGATGGAGGATTCATTTTTTGTTTCAGCGCTTGCAGCTGCTCTTCAATTTGCAGTTGCTTCGCAGGGTCGACTTGCGTGTAGCTTCTTTCTGTGTTATATACACCGCTGTAAGGAACGCGCATGACGTCGGCTTCAGCTTCCAGTTGCATAATTTTTTCTTCCATCCGGCCAAATCCGCGGGCGGCATTGCCGCTTTCAATCGAATGCACCGACGTTACTTGCGCCATTTGCTTTTTCGCTTTTGCCATTTGGGCACGGGCTACCAGCTCATTGCGCTTGTTGCGCAGTTGGTAGAACTCGTCCTTCATGCTGTGCAGTTGCTGCATCAGGTCGTCTGCTTGACCTTTAGCTTGAGCGTGCAGCTCTGTATATTCGGAAATTTTTTGATCGAAATAAATTTTTTCCTCCAGCAATTTGCGCGCCAGCTCGTCTTGTCCGGAACGGACTGCCGTTTCTGCCTTCGCTTCGCGATCGGCTGCGCTGCGGAACGTCTCATCCAGACGCTGCTTCATCCGGCGTTCGTTGGCCATTTGCTTGGCTACCGTCACCTCGGCAGTATGGATCTCGCCCTCCATATCACGCAAATATTGATTCAGCATTACTACCGGATCTTCCATTTTATCAAGCAGCTCATGCACCGACGCTTTTGTCATATCCTTCATTCTCTTGAAAATATTCATGTTTATTCTTCTCCCTTCTCTTGCTTGGCTAATTTTGCTCGTAACTCATCTATTTCTTTGCGCATTGCTTTTTTCTCCAGATCGTCCATCATTGCATCAAGATTTGAGGCGGCCTGCTTAGGCGCTCCCGACGCTTGACCTTGCTGCCAGTTATTGAATCCGTCCGATGGTTCCGGACGTGGCGGCGTACCCGTGTAAGGACCGCCATACTGATTGCGGTTAGCCTGCCGGCCATAGTTTGGCGGAGGTGCACCAAAGCCGCCGTTGTAGTTGCCGTTATAGCCTCCACCATTATAAGGCCCGCCGTTGTAACCATTGTAGCCGTTATGTCCATATGGTCCGAATGGATCATAGGAAGGCGGCTCCTTCGGAACGACCATTCCGGCCAATATATAGATCAGTATTAGCGCTCCGCTAGTAAAGACAGTCAGGACAATCAGAAGAATCCGCAGCAGCGTCGCATCGACATTTAGCATCTCGGCGATACCGCCGCATAAACCAAACAGCTTCTTGTCGCGGCGCGACCGGTACAGCTTCTTCATGGTGATTTCCATCCTTCCTGTTCAAGTTTGCGTTTCAATTGCTCCATCTCACGCTCAATCGTAGATTGCACCGCATTGCCTGTATTCGTTAGAAACTCTTGACCTGCCCGGCGGATATCCCGCAGACTTTTGGCCTCGATTTCCATATCGCTGATTCGATCCTCAAGCCTACGGAACATACCGTCCGGCTGAGTTCCCGGCGAGCCGTTATAGCCATGCTGCGCATAACGGGAATTCATTCGCTGCTGCAGACGGAGCGATTCCATCCGCGCTGCATAATATTCGCGTTTATCGTAAACGCTTTGGTATTCGCTGCGCAATTCACGAAGCTGCTCTTCCAGTTCAACGACATTTTGCTGCGTCTGATTGTACAGTTCGCGATATTGTGCCGCGCGTTCTTCATTCGCCGTTTTGTCTTGCAGCGCGATGCGCGCCATATGCTCTTCGCCAGCCTTGAGCGCTGTCATTGCTTGCTGCTCACGCTTTTCTTTCTGCTGCTCCGCTTGCAGCCATTGTGCTTTCAGATGATTTGCATGTGCGGAATGTTGTTGATATAACCGCTCAACTCCGATAATTTCTTCCCGAGTCGACCATAGAAACTGATCGATCAATCTAACCGGATCTTCAGCTTTCTCCAGCCGATCGTTTAACGATGCGATGGTAATATCGCGGACTCTTCGGATAATGCTCATCGGTTGCCCTCCTTTATCAGAACTAAATTACGATATGTGTAAAATCTGCTGCTCCGTTTGTTTGACTGAAACTTAGTAGCGTTTTTGCCGCGAGAACATCGAGATGCCCCACAGAATGACTGCAATAGCTACGATCAAAGTCACAAAGCCTGCAATTTTCGGAAGCAGCATGAACGCTCCGACTACAATCAAAATGTAACCGACTGTTTTGCTGTTGTTTCTCACCCCGACTACGCCAAGACCAATCAGGATGAATGGCATTAGCAGGCTGATAATCCAGCCGAGGCTGATGCCGAGAAACTTAAGTACCATCAAGCCGCCTACCACTACAAGTAATGCACCAAGAGCTGATTTACCGTTCATTGTTTTAGTCACCGCCTTTCATTATTGAAAAGATAGATTGTTAGCTTCTATATTGCTTGCTGCTGCGCCTTTGTTTTCAGCACCGCTTGCTTATGTCTTTATTGTAGGTGGTTTCGCACTTTTTCAAAACGGACCCGCGACGGTATTTGCACCTAGACCTCGGTCCAGTACGCTCCCCTACTCCAAGCGTAGTGTCAACTTTTACAGCTGGAAACGCATTCAGCCGTGAAGACCGACCGGCGCGAATTGAAGCGCGGCGTCTTATGTTCTTTATATGTCGTTTCATGGCTCGGATAAGTCAGACTATACGCGGTTTGACAAAGCTCGTCAAGAAGTTACGCATGTCGCCCACTACAAATTAAAACGGTAGCCAACGCCCCAGATCGTTTCAATATACTGCGGCTTGGACGGATTGGGCTCGATTTTCTCACGAAGCTTGCTGATATACACGGTAACCGTAGCCAGATCGCCAAGTGAATCCATTCCCCAAATTTTTTCGAACAGCTCGCTCTTCGTAAATGCCCGGTTCGGATGCAAAGCCATGAACAGCAGGAGGTCGTATTCCTTCGATGTCAGCGACAGCTCCTCGCCGCCAACAAAAACTTTCCGCGCCCGCCTATCGATGCGAATGCCGCGGATATGCAATTCATCTGCGGGCCGAGCCTGGTTCGTCAAACGATCGTATCTGGTCAGATGCGCCTTGACTCGCGCGACCAGCTCGCCGAGACTGAACGGCTTGATGACATAATCGTCCGCTCCAAGGCCAAGGCCGCGTATTTTATCGATATCCTCCTTTTTGGCGGAAACCATCAAGATCGGAACATTTTTGACGCGGCGCACCTGCTTGCAAATTTCGAAGCCATCTACGCCAGGCAGCATCAAATCGAGAATAATCAGGTCATATTGTTCATTGATCGCTTTCTGCAAACCGGTAACTCCGCTTTCGGCGACCTCCACCTCGTAGCCGCTTGCCTCCAAATAATCCTTTTCCACCTCGGCAATGACCGTTTCATCCTCTATAATCAATATCCGCTTCAAGCATGCCCACCGCCCGCTCCTTCAGTGATTTCAACCGGCAACGTAAAAGAAATTGTCGTTCCTTCGCCGATACTGCTTGCTGCCCACACTTTTCCCCCGTGCTCCTCCACAATATGCTTCACAATCGCCAGGCCAAGACCGCTTCCCCCGGTAAGTGTATTGCGGGACGGCTCCGCCCGGTAAAACCTGTCAAAAATATGCGGCAGCGCTTCGACGGCAATCCCGGGACCGTTATCCCGTATGTGGATCGCAACTTCCTGCTTACGGATAGTCAGCCAAATCTGAATGATTTTATCCTCTCGCTTCATATATTTCATGCAGTTGTCCACAATATTTATAAGCCCCCTTTGCAGCTTCTCGCGGTCTGCCATCACATAGACCGGCTTGCCGCTGTCTTCCTGAAAGTAAATGGCCACGTTGTTCATATGAGGATCAATCCGCAGCTCGCTGACGTAGTCGTGCAAATAGGAGACGATGTCGAATTTTTCATAATGAAACGGCAGCCGTTTCAAATCCAGCTTGGAAAATAACAGCAATTCATCAATAAGATGATCCATGCTTTGCGCCTTATTTTCAATCATTTGGATATATTTATCTTTCTTTTCCTCTGTATTGGCGATGCCATCGCGGATGCCTTCGACACATGCTTTGATTCCTGTTATCGGCGTCTTCAAATCATGCGAAATATTGGAGATCAGCTCCTTGCGGTTTTCCTCATACTGCATTTGGAGCTGCAGCGACTGCTTCAGCCGCTTCCTCATTTCTTCGAAGGCTTCTCCAACCTCTCCGATTTCGTCCTTGCCGGCAAGATGCAAACGATAGTCGAGATCCCCGTCTTTGATTCTTTCCGCCGCATGCTTGAGCGTGTACAGCGGCTTGATGATGCTGCGGGACATCAAATAGGTTAACAAGCCGTTCGTTAATCCAATTACGATGAGCAAACTTAGCAGCACTAGCGGAAAAAATTGACGAATGCCGCTCAAGAACGGCTCCTGGTCGGACAGTAGGTAGAGCGTTCCGGAGCTTTGATCGGTAAATTGGATCTCTTTTTTCTCCACGGTGAACCGGCCGTCGAATTTATCGCTCCATTTTCCGCTGCGCTCCGTTTTGAATCGCTTCAGCCGATCATAAAGGCCCGCGCTGTCTACAAGCGGGGAGACATAAACCGTGCGGTCATCCTTGGCAATGACCAGACCTGCATGAAGGCTGCTTAGCGCTTCATCTGTTTCTTGCAAAAACTTGCGGTCTAACAGACGGTCGGGTTCGTAGCCGGCCATAAACTTGATCCCCGTGAGCAGATGCTCCCGATCGTCAAATGATTCCCAGAGCTTGGGAAGCGGACGGGCCGTTCCGCTCATTGCATCGCCGGTTCCTGTCATGCGATCAAAGAACACTCCTGCCAAACTGGTTGCGATGATGGCAAACAGCACAACGGGAATCAAGACCATGGCGATATAGGATAGAATAAGCCGTTTGCGGATCGTCACGGATATACTCCTTTCAGCACTTCAAATTCGCAGTTAAAATCGCTTGCGTTCAAACATCATCATACTTCCCGCATAGGCCATAATACAATAAGAAAGCAGAATTCCAAAAGCAGTGAACAGCTTCGTCGGCGAAACTCCGCTGCCAATCCACAAGGTATGCCAATTTGTGTAAGAGTACGCGGACCATACAGCTACGGATGGAAATATAAACGGCAGCAGCTTGGCGAAGATATAAAGGAAAAGGATCAAAGCCAGCGCTCCGATGCTGTTATTCATGCTTTGTGCGATCAACACCGCGATTAAAGCGACAGTGATCATCGGCACAAAGGCGACTCCATAAGCAACAATGCTTTCGAGCAAGCTGCTCCATTGCAGGCTGCGATTGACGAACAAGCCGGCCAGGACGGAAGCCAGCCCAACCGCTCCAAGATGAATAATCGCATAAGCTGCTAGAGCCAGCACCTTGGAGGCGAATACTTTGGCACGGGAGACCGGGCGCACCAGCACAAGCTTGATCGTTCGCTCTGCAATTTCGCCGGCAAAGGATTCCACAGCCATCATAAACAGAAACAGCGGCAAAAGAAGAGCTGTGAACAAGGACAGCATCAGCATGGGCAAATCGGCTCCAAACCCGGCAACAAGGGCAGAAGCATTCTGCACATTGGCCAGCACTGCCGCCGAGGCTGCCGGAATCAGAATGCTAAGCAGCAAGAAGACTTTCGTTTTTCGCCGCGCCCACAGCTTTTCCATTTCATTCAGCCAATTTGCCTTCAAACTATACATAAGACGGGCCCTCCTTCTCCTTAGGCTTGGCTGGATAGATTTGCGACATATAATATTGCTCCAGTGTCATTTCTTCCGCTGCCGCATCCCGTTTGTTCCCTTGCTTGATCAATCGGCCCTCCTTCAATATGCCAAACCGGTCGACCAGCTTTTCCATATCGCCAATCATATGACTGGAAATGAGAAACGCAGTGCCTTGGTCATCTGCCAGCTGTTTGATCGTTTGCCGAATGTCGACCATGCCTTCAATATCAAGACCGTTGGTCGGTTCGTCAAGGATGACCAGCTGCGGCTCGGGAAGCAAGGCGCCGGCCAGCGCCAGTCTCTGCTTCATGCCAAGCGAGAAATGGCCTGCTTTCTCGCGTTTATATGGACTTAGGCCGACCAGTTCGAGCACCTGATCGATCCGCCCTTTCTCCAAATGCGGGTAAAAACGGCCGGCAAGCTTCAGATTGTCATATGCACTCATATATTCATAAACGTCAGCCGCTTCAATTACGCAGCCGACACGGGCCATTCCAAGCTCAAATTGTTCCGCGGTATTGTTGCCGAACAGGTAAATGGTTCCCCGATCCGGCCGGATCAAACCTGTAATCATTTTTAGCAATGTCGTTTTCCCCGCCCCATTGGGACCGAACAACCCGACGATCTCTCCCTTTCCCGTTTCGAAACTGATATCGTATATCCCTCGGCCATTGTTGAACTGCTTCCTTATTTCCTTCACTTCCAATATCGGTTCCATCTGCATTCAGCCCCCTATAAAGAACCCGGCATATGCAGCCGGATAATCCGGCTGCCGCCCGTTAATTTGATTAATGGAATCGTCCGTTCCATTCCTTGCGCTTCATGACTTCAATCTGCTTTCCCGTCAAGTCGATGGTGTCAGGCACCGTTTGATTAAAGCCGGATAATTTAAAATCGAGAGAAACCACTAACGTATGATCGAGACCGGACTCATCGATTCCAGTCACAATGATTTCCCCTTTCTGCTGGTCCAGATAGTTTTCCGGGCTGATCCCCGCATCGAGGTTAATTTGCTGCACTTTGACGTTTTCCGTCAACTTGGGAAAACTTGCCGTCAAATCTCCGAACGGATGAGACTCTGTCCCAACGTTGTTCCAATGCCCTCCGCCATCAGCAAGATTGGACACCGCCAGAGAACCTAGTGCATTTACTACTGCCGGAACTTGGCTTCCAGACAAATGGAGCGAGGCGTTCTTGCCCCCATCGGGCGCATCTTGTACAGTAGATATATCTTTCATATTGCCCATCAGTGCATCGATCACCGTTTCCACCTGCTTGGGGGGCCCGGATTTATGCTCCCCGTTCGTTTTCCATTTCGCCTCTCCAATGTCCATTTGCCGGTAGACGTCGCTTTGGTCATTTTTGAAGATGACTTTGTTTTCTTGTTTAACCATTTGGAATGTGTGCTTCCCGGCTCCATTGCCAAGCGTCACTGATGCACTCATCGCATTTTGCTCCCGATTGATTTTGGCGAGAATATCCGCTCTTAAAACCTCAGCGCCGTTATCCGTTACCGTTATGCTTCCGGTATTCGTCAGGCTGGTTACAGAGATGTTGTTTTTCAAAGCCGATTTGTACGCCTCATACCCCGATGTACCAGCCATCGCCGAGAAGCCGCTCGCCAAAAGCATCACCGCTCCCACGCCAAAAGCGGCTCCCATCGTCAACCATTTTTTGTTCATTTTCCTTCCTCCGATATCAATTATTGAAAGCATCCCAACAAGCTTTCTCTATCCAGCATAGACCTCAAGTCTAAAAGCCTTCTAATCGAATTCTAAAAAAAGTATAAAAATGAAATTGGCCCAGCTTTCGGGTGTTCCCCCCCAACGGGCTCCTTCGCGGACCCGAGCGACCGCGTTTAGCTGTTTCAGCTAACGGATGCTACAGACGCTATTTCGACATTCACCCTCTCTTTGGAAATCTAACGGATGTGTGCGATCTTAATTAGACGTTTTCTTGCGAAATCGGGCTCATCATCATCAAATAGCAGCACACAGTTCCGTTACAATTTCGAATCGGTCGAATTTTCGAAAATAGCGGCCGTGATATCCGTTAGCATTCGATCATCATGAACGAAGCGGACACGAGCAGACTGCGGTTGACGTTCTAGTACCTTAGCAAGTTACCCCCCAGTTTAGGCCACACCAGCCGAAATTTTATAAATTCTGGCGCACAAAAAAGCCACAGCTCAAATGAGCCATGGCTTCTGTTTTAACTCTCTATTCCAAGCTTCTCGCAGACTTCGTATAAGCGACAACGTCAATTTCAACCAAATAAGTGCCGAGATCGCACGGTACACTCGTTCTTGCCGGAAACGGCTCGCTGAACGACTCGCGGTATGCCGCATTATAGCCGGCCAGCATTTCCGGATGAACGAAAGCATTTACTTTAATGACATGATCCAGCGTCAAGCCTTCCGCCTGCAAAATCGTTTCAATATTGCGCAGGCACTGCTTCGTCTGCTCCTCCACCGTCGCCCCCACCACTTCCCGGGTTGCCGGATCGACACCGACCTGACCGGATACATAAACAAAATCGCCGGCGCGTACAGCATGGGAGAATGGCAGTGGAAATTGTGGCGCTTGCTCAACTAAAATCGCTTTGGACATCGATAAATCTCACCCTTCATTAAAATTTTTACAATTGCAGCTGTTGCCCTGTCTCTGCCGACTGGACAATCGCATTGGCCGCTTCGATTCCGTGCAGCGCATCGGCAAACGAGGTGTGAACCGGAGCAGTGCCGGCCGCAATGCACGCGCACACATACTGCAGTTGATCGTGCAAAGCTCCGGCAGCATTCCCGTTCAGCAGGCGATGCACGCTAAGATCAGGAGTCTGGCGCCCTGCGCCTCCCCAAATCTCGAGCCCGCTGCCGCGATTGTCAAACTGAGCCGTACCTGTTGTTCCAATAATTTCTATGCTGTCATTGTATACGATACCACAGCTGTCCGGGGTCATCCAGTTGCTGTTGAAGCAAGCAACCGCTCCATTCTCGAACTCCAGCAGCGCCCATAAAATATCCGGAGAAGCCGCCCCTGTCACCCAGTTGCCGCTTGCCTTAACCGTTTTTATCCGGCAGCCCGCATACCAAATCGCCAAGTCAAGATCGTGTACGGTTGATAAAAAAGCAGTATGAGTACGGTTATAAGTTTGGAACATTTCCTTTGTCCGGGCTCTTCTAAAATACATGCTTTGCGGCTGACCGATCTGCCCTGACTCGATCGAACGGCGAATTTCAGCATAGCGTGGCTCAAAACGCAGCAAATGACCCGGTATAAGATGACGCTTATACTGAGCTGCGGCCTCGAGCATTGTCCGCGCTTCTTCCGCCTTCGTCGTAACCGGCTTCTCCACCAGCACATGCTTGCCCGAGCTTAAAGCTTGCACAGTGGATGGCAGATGGTTTTCTTCGAAGGTAACGACACTCACCAAATCGATATCATCCCGCCGCAGCAGATCCTCACTATCGGTGTAACGTCCGGCGATGCTGAACCGTTCCCCGATTTCCTGCACCTTCTGCTCCCGCGTATCGCAAATTGCCACAATCTCTACATTAGCAAGCGAACGGTAAGCCTCCACATGACATTCTCCCCAGCTTCCCAGACCGATTACGGCTACACGCACTTTACTCACCTTTATTCCCCCATTCGCGCTCCAGCAGC
Organism: Paenibacillus sp. GCM10027626; assembly: GCF_042676285.1. Taxonomy (NCBI): domain Bacteria; kingdom Bacillati; phylum Bacillota; class Bacilli; order Caryophanales; family Paenibacillaceae; genus Paenibacillus; species Paenibacillus sp. GCM10027626. Next base: position 95,280 of record NZ_JBHTHC010000011.1, read on the forward strand.
TCTAGGAAACGTTCGATGTCGGCAGAATCATTGAACAAATGGACTGAAGCCCGAATTCGTCCGTCCCCGCCCCACACATAAACTCGATGCTCCTGCTGCAAACGGCTGGCGATCTCTTCTCCCCGCTCGCATACAAAGCTGATATTTCCAGCCCGCTCCAGCTCGTCACGCGGCGTCATCACCTCATAGCCCGCTTGCTCCAGCCGCTCTATCAAATAACTGCCCAATTGCAAAATATGACGCTCAACGCGTTCTATTCCGGTCTCCAGCAGCAAACCCGCCGAAAAATTCATCGTATAAATCGCCGGATAATTCGGATAGCCAAGCTCAAATCGCCGCGCATCCGCCAGAAATTGAAAGGAGTCAAACCGCTCTGGATAAAATAATTCCGTCACCCCGCGCCAGCCTGCAGAGACCGGCAGCAGCTTGCCTGTCCTGGCTGGGTTAAGCGCCAATAGGCCTAGCCCATGGACGGACATGAGCCACTTATAGGAGCTGCAAACCACGATGTCCGCCGACTGTAAATCGACTGCCACTGCACCTAGAGACTGAGTAACATCGAGCAGCAGCAGCGCTTCCGTCTGCATAAGTCGCTTGTACAGCGCCCTGTAATCAAGCCGCGCGCCGCTGACGAAGCTGACATGGCTGGCCATAACCACTTTTGTCCGCTCATCGACCTGCCCCATGATATCGTCAACAGACAATTGCCAATCACAGTGCTTCACCAGACGTACTTCTACCCCTTGCTCGCGCAGCATAAGCCACGGGAATACGCCTGACGGAAATTCCAGATTATTTATGACGACATTGTCGCCAGCCTGGAGACACAGCGACTGCATCATTAACGTAATCGCCTCCGAGGCATTCGAGACGAGAGCAATTTGCTCCGCCGTCCCATTGATCAGCTTGGCGATATTTGTCCGCAGCGACTGTTCAACCTCACTGTTGCGCTGGCGTCCATCCGGGCCGCCCGCCCGGTTGCGCATATAGTCATTAATCGCTTCTACCGCACCTGTGTGCGGAGGCGTCTCTGCCCCGCTATATAACCAGGTGCTATTCTCCAACCCGTTAAAATGCCGCTTCGGCAATAATGATTCTATCATTGCTAGCTCCCTTCCATGTGCTACAAATTTGGCGGAATATCGAGCCGCTCAAAACAAGCCTGCGCCCGTGCACTATGCTCGTGCGCTCTTGCCAGCAAACAGGCGCCGTGCCCGGGATACAGCCGATCCGCTCGCAAAGCGTGTAGCTTGGCAATGGTGGCCGCATAATCCTGAATGCTGCAATCCCACGAATTTTGAATATAAATTTTCCCTCCGGCGAACAGCGCATCCCCAGAAAACAGGCTGCAAACCCCGCCTTCATTCAGCACAAAGCTAATATGTCCGCGGGAATGCCCTGGTGTATCCAGAACTTGCAGCGATATATCGCCTACCGTCAAAACATCGCCTTCGGATAAACGGCGAGAAGCCGGGCAGGCCGGGTAACGAAAGTCTTGCGGATAGACACCTGCGCGCTGCGCTGCTGTCAAGCTCGTCTTCTCCATATCTCCTTGCTCCAGCCAAGGCGCCGCCTCTGCCGAAACAGCAATTTCCATGCCATAACCGGCATAGAAATCATAAGCACCGGCGGCATGATCGCCGTGAATATGGGTCAGCAGCACACGCTTGACCCGCTCCAGCGGTATACCTGTTGCAGCAATATTCGCCACTAGCGTCTCATGAGCCAGACCGCTGCCGGCATCGATAAGCACCGCTTCCGTACCGCCATCGAGCAGAAAGACATTGCAGTCTTTCGGATGGCTTAATTCGCTGCCGTCCTTGCCGCTGCCGATCAAGTATACCCGCTCGGATATTTGGATCATGACGCACCTCCGTCTTCAGGCGATCCAAAACTTCTCGCTAAATGATAATAAAACTGCGCAGCCAGCCCCACCTCATTGGCCGATACCCATTCTTCCTTCGAATGCGCCTGCGCAATTGACCCGGGGCCATATACAATTGTCGGAATCCCTTGCCGCTGCAGCTTGCTCGCATCGCTGCCGTAGGTAACGCCGACTAATTCATCGGACAGCCCAAGCGTCCGAGCAGCATGGCGGGCAAAGGAAACAACTTCGGCATCCTTCGGCGTTTCCAGCGCCCAGTCAAGCAGCAGCTCCCGTACCGAAACCTGCACTTGCAGACCTTCACGCTCAATGTACTCCCGTAGCTGCCGCTCAAACTCGGCAATGGCTGTCTCCGGCAGCTCGCCTGGAATGATCCGCCGATCCACTTCAATCTCGCACTGCTCAGGCACAATATTAATTTGCGTCCCGCCATGAATCGTGCCCGCCACAATTGTCGGAGAACCGCAAAGCGGATGGCTGCGTGTCCTCAGCTCGGGCTCGACAACGTCGCGCATAAATTGCAGCACCTGCACCATCTGGAAAATCGCGCTGTCCCCTTCCTCCGGCATCGAGCTGTGCGCCGCTTTGCCATGTGTCATGACAGCGAAACGGGCGCAGCCTTTATGCGCAACAACAATGCTGAGCTCCGTCGGCTCGCCGACCACCGCTCCGGCAATCGGCATCCCTGCAGCCATAAAAGCCCGCAAGCCGCGATACTCATGCTCTTCATCGACGGCCGCGCATAAGACGACATCCGCATGCAATTGCTCCGGATGCTTGGCGCATTCTTCGAGCGCCCAAATCATGCCAGCCAGCGAGCCTTTGGCGTCGCAGGCGCCGCGCGCATACATGCGGCCATCACGATAAATCGGTGTTAGCGCATTCTCCATCGAACCGATCGACACCGTGTCCATATGGGTTTCAAACAATAAGGTTGCATCCCCATGCCCTGTCCGCAGCTCCAGCACTAGATTATCCCTTCCCGGAAATACAGGCTGGCGGGACACCTTGACCTTCGTCCCTTGAAAACGCCGTTCGATATATTCAGCAACCTTGCCTTCTCCACATGCATCGCTGCCGTAATGAGGATTGACGCTTTGAATGCGGACAAGATCCTCCAATATGGCGAGCGCCGGATGGCATTCTTTTTGTTCGCTCATGTTCATTCGCCTTCCCTTGCTTCATTCTGTTAAGGCCAGCGCCTTCCGATAGGCCGCAAACTCGCTGTCCACTACAGACTGCACCTGGCGGATTTTCCACTCCAAATGCTCCACATCCGTCATATAGTCCATGCTAGGCTCCCAGCCAAGCCGCGAATCGGCCGCTACCAGAGGTTTTGCCGCCTCTGCATTGGCGATTTCCGCTTCCGCGAGCGCCTCCATCTGCTTTAAAATCAGCTCCGCCTTCAAGCTGCTCGGCTCGGCAAACAGCTGCTGCTTCAGCAGCCACCATTGCTTCACATTTAACGTCGTCTGAACCGCGGCCGCAATAAAACGCCCTAGCCCAAGCATCCGCGCAGCATCCTCTTGCTTCGCGGGCGGCGTCTTTCCGACTGCCGCAGCCAACCGTTCATTGCCTTGCTGCATCAGCTCCAGCATCCTCGCCAGACTGCGAATTTCTACTGGAAAACGGGCAATGCCGAGCGACTGTCGTTCACTTTCCTGAGGCTCATACGTTGTCATAACGATTTCATTGCCGAACATGGCGTGGCTCGCTGCGGGAATTTGCACCGGCTTTTTGAACACCAGCGGGTAGGACGGGCCGACGCGAAACGGACCATATTGATCCTCGTTCGTTGGGATGTAATACTGGATTGCCTCGCTCCACAGCTTCCATGCCTCCAGCACGTCCTGTTCAGCATCCGGGCCAAAATCACGTCTGGCGAGACTCGCAAGCACTTCCTCATAAGACGGGCTTGGGCGCCAGTAGTTCCATTTTGTCATTTCACTTACAAATGAAGGCCACCAGCCGAAATGATGCGATTCCATCAGCCCCGACAAGCCCCATACCGCCCGTGCTTGCAGCAAGGCTTCATGCCTTTTCACCCATTGATGCGGGAACGGCTCATAAGGAATTACCCCGATATCCCAGGTCATGCCGCCTGTATTGCTCATCGTATACAGCTTAATGCCTCGTTCCTTTGCTGCCGCAGCCTCGCTGCTGAAATATTTGCCCGGTCCGGCAAAGGATACCGTATAATCAACACATACGTTAGTTACGCTTTCATGCTTGATCTGCTCAAACATTTCGAAAGTAACCTGCAGCGTAATTCCTTCCGGTAAGGCATGAATCAGCTTTAACCGTTCCTCTTCCGGCGCCCAGCCCCAATTGTAAGTCCAGAACACAATTTCCGCCTCCGGGTTATGCTTGTGAACCGTCTTCTTCAATAAACTGAGCCACTGCGGATAATCCGTACATGGCCACCAGCCTGGGCTCGGCTTCGTTTGCGGTTTATCTGCCGGCCATTCCAGCCTGAGCATGCCGGTCGTATTCGGATCTTTGCTCGGAAACTCGCACGATTCCCCAACAAGGATAACCCCTTTAAACCCCGGGCATGCCGCGAATAACTTACCATACGTCGAATCGTAATAATCTTCCGCGTCCGGTTCGTCCGGGTGCTTGCGGCTTATCAGATAGCTGTAGGCGTATACATCCAAGCCGTATAAAGCGGCCCGCTCGATCAAATGATTGAAGTCAAGATAACCCTCCGGCGTGCAGTCGACATCTTTGACGAAAACGAGGATCGCATCGATGCCGGCATGTGCCATTGCATTGAGATGCGCATCCGGGTACTTATCCAATCCCCACCCCGAATGAGCCATCCGCGGCGAAAATAACGGTTCCCGCGATATATCTTGCGGAGACAAATAAGGCGCTTCGCGCAAATTCATCAAGTCCTCCAAATAAAAGCCGCCTTGGGCCGCTCCGCGATGTTCATGCCCGCATACGACAATACGATTTTGTTCGGCAACAATCCGGTAGCTTCGTGCCGTCTCAAGCGCATAACCGTATTCCGGCAGCTCTGCTTTCGTTCCGAGTATAATTACGTTATTCGCCGATTGAGCCGCTTGCGCAAGATCGCTCATTCGCGCTAACCGTACCGACACATTCATACTTCTATATAAGTAGTCCTGCAAATCTTCGGCCGTCATCGCCAACAATTCGCTTGCATGCTCACCAATGACGATGCGCCATTCATCCGTAATTTCCAATTCATCGTCCTGCAGCTGCACATGCGGATCGCGGCGGTTAGGCTTATGTACTACATCAAGGCGATTGCGGAATCCATATTTTCGTTCCATCATTTAAGCTCCTTTGCGGATTCATAATGAAGAGGCTAGGTTAATATGATAGAAAAATAAAAATGATATATATTTAATTTAAATTATATATAATTTATGCGTGATCGTCAATGACTTACCTAAACCTTATTGAAAAATAAAGCCAAACCCATTCACACACGAACGGATTTGGCTTTCGCTTCCCTTAATTAAATTTATTCAGCTTATTCATCTTTAAAAGCAAATTCTGTTTTAGCCAATCCTGAGTTGACATGACTCCCCCAGAATAAGCATTCAAAGAACTGAATGGATGCGCAGGCAATAACTCTGTAAAATGAAGCGGGTGCGCAGATGTATATTTCTCAGCATCCTGGGATGCTTTACGTTCTTGTTCCGCTTTTTCTTTTCGCTTCTCGGCCTCGATTTGTTTGCCTTTCTCTACTTCCTCTGGAGAAGTTTCGCTGGCCGACCAGATGGTATAGGTACCGTCTTCATGAATAATCAAACTGCGGCCAACTACGTTCACACCATACATTTGCTCCATTTGCATGAACGCTCTTTGATCCTCATTAGTGTAATAGTTAATATACCCATATACTTTCTCTCTCAGGGCAGTATCCGTCTTCATTTTTTGCAAGATGCCAGGTGCGATAACTACATCCTGCAAGCTTCCGCTTCTCCCACGCCTGACGATCTCTTGTTCATTCTTTGGAATGTTCTCTATCCCAACCGAGAGGCCGTATTTTTCTGAAATGGATTGCGCCTCTTTTTCAGTGGCAGCAGTCAAGACTTTTTCGAAAACAACCGAAGTAGCACCAGTCGTTGTCTTGTTTTTTTGTTGTTCTGAACGTGTTGTTAAAGAAACATTATTCGTAACAGGTAACGTAATATTCATCGAACACACCTCCGACATTATATTCGCTATAATTATCGGCAATACTGGAAGGTTTATGAATATCTATTTTTGAATGTCAATCAATTGGCTGTTTCGTGATTTGTTCCCGAAGCTTCTTAGGTGCCCGAGTCAGATAGGCATTGCTAATCGCATGGGAGATATCTTCCCACTTGGCCTGACGGTCAAGCCTAACACCGACCCATCCAAGGTGGCCGACATAGGCAGGAACGTAGTAAATATCCGGTTCGGTCTCGACAAGCATGGTCTGAACGCCTGGCGGCGCCGCGCACCATAGTGCGATTTTTCCGTCTCCGTGGTGGTTATTGCGATATTGGACAAACGAATTTTTCCCGTTAACAAAGAAAGATGGCGCTCCGTGACTGACCCGCTCACTAGTACCCGGAAATGACAAACAAAGCGTTCTAACCTCATCCAACAAAGGATTGTCGTTCGAAATAGTCATTATCCCGCTCCCCTCCAATTTAAACGATTGCTAACACTGCTTCCTATAGGCTACTGCTTCCCCAGCTTCATGACCTCGTCAACAGAAATCTCGAGCGTTTCCGCTAATTGTTCAGGTGAAAATCCTTTGCCCAAAAACTTCTGGATAATCACCTTGCGTTCCATCGTTTTGCCGTTCTCTTCACCCTTCTCTATGCCTTCTTTTATCCCCTCTTCATACCCCGCGCGCGACCAGGCTGGCATCAGCTTCATGATTTTCTCTCCTTCCTGTGGATTTTCCTTGCTTATTTCACGCAAGATCTCCTGATCCCGCTCGATATCTGGTTCAAAATATAAATCTGCCACCGACATAATGAGCGCCAGTCGCGCGTCATCCAAATTAATCTGCAATCGCAAAATCATGCGCAAATAGGCCGTCCTCACTTCTCGTTCTTCCTTCTTATTATAGCCCATTTTTGCTAACAACGCAGCCGCTACCGGATTATCTGACGTGATAAAACTCCGCCAATTTTGCCGCCTTAATTCAACCTTGTAAAAGTGAAAAAACAGAATATCCTGCTCCGGTATAGACATCGTTAATATATTTTGTTCCTCGCGCACATCGTCTGCGGAAAAAATCGCAATCGGGATGATAAGCGGATACGTCTTGCGGTATTTCTCAAATAATCGGCTGAAGTAAATAAACATGCGTTCATGAAAATCACGCTGCCGGTAGGATTGCGGCTCGATATGTACAAGGATAAAAGCGTCCAGCGATTTGTATCGCGTCTCCACCAATAAATCCAAACTACGGGACTCTTGGCCCACAACATCGACAAGCAGTTCCTGCATCAGCAGCCTTGTATGCGTATGATCCAACAGCCTGTCCAGCTCGGGAAAAAACAAGGCGATAAACTCTGCGAAAAAGGTTTGCAGCAGCTTCTTGAACGCTTCATCATGCGGAACAGCCTGATAGCTTCCTTTCTTATCCTCCAATTCGATAAATTCCACCCCTTCTCCTCCCCTCCCATGGCCCGCAAAAACAAAACGCCGCCCAAATCTCCCGCTAATGCGAAAGATTCAGACGGCGTATGCTTCACGACCGTTGTTATTATATCCAGTATAATCGGACTTCACGATTAAATCCACTCATTTTGCGCCAGATCAGAATGATCAAACATCCCGGTATCGACAAACTCGCAATAAGCGCGGTGAATATGCTCCCGCATAATCTGCTCGGCATGATCCGGATCGCCTTTCTTCAACGCCTCTATCAATTCCCAGTGCTCAGCCACTTCGCGTTCCTTGCTGTACTTTTTGCCTACGATCCGGTTTACTAGCTGAATGCGGAACGAAATAAACGAGAAGGTCTCCTGCAGTACCGCATGCTTGGATAATTTAAAGATATAATGGTGGATGTAGCCGGAATCCTGCTGCAGCGATTGGATCGAGACATCGTCCATCTTATTCTTCATCTCTTCATAAAATTGCTCCAAATGCCGAATGTCGGTTAGCGATGCATTTTGCACGGCCAGCCGAATGGCCATTCCTTCCATAACTGCGCGATACGAATAGATTTCGAATATATCCGCCGCGCTGAACGTCCGAACAAGAGGTCCCTTATTCGGTACGATGGTAACGACACCCTCGCCAGCTAACTGACGAATCGCCTCACGAATCGGGGTTTGGCTAATATCCAGTTCCCGTGCAAGCCGCGTCTCGACAATCCGATCGCCGGGATTCAGCTCACCATCAATAATTTTCTGTTTAATTAACGCCACAATTGAAGTACTTAAACTGCGTTTATCCGTCGTTTTCAAGTCTATCGGCCCGAACATTGTTTTCACCCTTAGTCCATAATCAACTGGCTCACCAGCCGGATTCGGGTGATCCAGGAAAACAGTCCTGCTCCCCCCGGATATTGTCGTATTGCCACCGAATCCTTCTATATAACATCTATTTATTATATAAAATAATCAATAACGCTGTCAAATCATACACAAACGATCATCGCATAACCATCGACTGTTGGCAATGCTACCCGCAAATAACCATTTTCCTGCTCATAAGCAAGCGGCTCACGGCTTGGCGCCAAATAAACCTCTTGAATCGGCTTATCTTCCCGAATATAGATTACCCCATCTGACAACATTTGTCTGTCCTCGATGACATTATAGGCTCCGCGCGGCTCTGGATGTGTCAGCTTAATATGAACCATACGCATATTTTCCTTTGCTGTCATCGTAACGCGTGCGGTAGTGGGAATTCCTTCACAACGAAGTACCGGCGCAGGCAGCAATTGCTTCAAACAATAGTCAATCATATATTTGTGTACAGGGACAGCGAAATCCATATAAGAAGTAAAGATTGCAAAGCAGAACTGAAAAATGTTGCCCGATCTTGCTACGGCAGGACGTCCGGCATAACGATCCGGCGGTGTATAGAACCGGCCATGGAAGCCATCCCATTGCCTGTTGAAGTACGGCTGATAATAATCGGCTATCGCCTCGGCCCCTTCCTCCGCCTGCAGCAGTATCGCCTGATTATAAATACCGCAGAGCATCTCTGGAACTGCTCCCTCTGTCGGCTCCAGCATCCGGAAGTAAGAGCTGTTCCACGGATCTTCGCCATCATAGCGCATCTTCCACTCCGGCATGGCAAAAGCAGTACCCTCCGGATTTAACCCGGAATGTCCGGAGCTAATAATCCCGCCACCTGCCTCTATAAACGCTCTCAGCTTTGGCTCCAGCATTGCCGTAACTCTAACGTCGTCCGGTAGAATAAGCACTTTATACTTCGACAGCTCATGCTGCTCATTGATAATATCATACGTATAGTTAAGCTCCCCGAGCATTCTGACCGCGCCATTGTGGCAAGCGGCCAGTTCTCCTCCAGCCAGCGTCAAGATGCCGATATCGGCGACAGCAACGGCATGATCCGTCCACGGTTCATAAGGCATTATTTCCTCATGGATCTCCTTAATCACTTGATATACGGCTGGATCGAGGCCGTCACGCGGGTGCATATGATCGCCTATAGACGTCGGGACAGCATTGCAGAGCGCATCCCAGCAGTCATTCAACAGAGAGGCTTTGCTTTTTAGACCGCCAAAGTCGCCCCAATTAACATTAAAACGCCCTGTCATATAAAAGGTCTGCTGCCCCAAATTGCGAGCATAAGCGACTTGGGCCGGGAAAAAATCATAGCTCCAGCCGCTCGGCAAGCACTCGATCTCATTATGCGTGCGCATCCCTTCCGTATCCGCTGGCGCCAGCCCGTTCAAATAAAGGAAACGATCCGGCCCGACAATCGCCTTGACCTCCCGGCAAAAATCAAGAATACGCTCTTTGGCAAAGGCAAGCACATCCCCATCGTCAAGCGGATTCATCCCCAGCTCCTGCATACCTTCGCAGCATTCATTGCCGTAACAAGGACGAACCACGATACAATCGAGAAACACGCCTTCAATAGCCGGATACTTATCTACCACCTCGCGAATCATCGCCAGCATATAGTCACGATATTCCGAGTGAAAACACATATTGCGGAAAAAGTTTTCGGTACGGTCGCCATAGATGACTTGCCCCTCTTTATTGACCACCGTCCAGTCGCGATGCTTACGCGCCATTTCGTGATCCAGACCAACATTGAAGTAAGCGGTTACACCAATGCCCTCTTTATTACATTCCTCCAGTATTTGCCCAAACATATCAAATTTCAACTGGGGATGCATCACGCCAACCTCCGTCGGATAATAAGCAAACCCGATATTGCATTTGGCAAAAGCGTTAATGTACTCGACATGCGCCTCCTTCAACGTGCGGGCAAAAGCTTTCGCATCGAAATGCGCCCCAAAATCCGGAATGTCCGGCAAAGTGTGAAAATCAATGTGCACGGCTCGTTTTATTGTTCGCATGATAAAATCTCCCTTAATTATATATAATTTAGTTTCATTATATATTATTATTAAAATAACATCAATCCTTCTTTCAAATTCCCTGACAATAGCGCAAAAAATCTCCATATCCACTGCATGATGCGATGAGCGAGTCGGTGGATATGGAGACTATAGCCGTAAATTTTCAGGCAAATACAGTTCCTTTTTTAGCCTCGGTGATGACTCTCATCACCTCGACAGCCTCATCAATCTTAATAGGGAAAACCGCTCCATAACGGATAGACGCATAAAGCTCATCCCAGAAATCGTACTGCTGCGTTGGCCGGATGGGAATCGTCCGCTCTTGCCATTGCCGATTATCCGATGCTGGATCGAGAACCTTCATTTGGATGCTGTCACCTTGGACAGTAAGTGCGCCATTGGAGCCATATACCGCATAAGAGGGGGAGGGGAGCGCTACGCTCCCGCTTATTTCCACGTCGACAATACGGCCATTCCTCCCTTTCAAGACGATCTTGATATGATCCTCCGCATCGCCTGCCGAGGCAAGCCGCTGCAAATCGCTCCACAGGCTTTGAATCGGGCTATCAAGCAACTGCAGCGCATGGTCAATAATATGCGGCCCCCAATTAAGCAACTGACCGCCGCCATATGCGATCATCGTCTGCCAGTCGTCGCGCCATTGAAAGCTATGCCGATAAAGTTTGATCTCGAACACGTCGCCGAGCAAGCCGCTTGCTATAATTTCTTTAACATGCAGAAAATCCGGATCGAACCTGCGATTATGCCGTACGAATAGCTCTCCCCCAAATTTGCCGGAGGCTTCTCGCAGCCGCAGCGCTTCATCATAGGTGAGACAAAGCGGCTTCTCGATTAACACATGCTTGCCTGCCTCGAGCGCCATTATCCCTTGTGCAAAGTGATCGGACGATCGCGTCGCGATATCGACAAGCTCAACTTCGGGATCTGCAATAAGCTCTTCAAATCGCTCATAAGTGCGGCAGCCATACTCCTGTTCCATCTTATCCCTGCAGGATTTGAGCGGATCACCTGCAGCCACGAACTTAAACTGCGCTTCCTTGCCTTTCAACTCGGCGGCATGCATGCCTAAGCCCGCTCTGCCTAATCCGGCCAAGCCGATTAATATAGGGTTGTTCATCTTCTCCTCTTCTCCTATCTATTAATATCCGGCTTTTCGCAAATATTGGCGGCTGATCGTCAAGTCCAGCAGCGGTTCTTGCAGATGTGAATCTTGCTCTACGAACACCCAGCCGTCAAAGCCGCCTCGAAGAGCAGTGCGCAGTACTTCAATATTGTCAAGTCCAATATTGCCGGCGCCTAGCTCGCAAAACCTGCCGCGCTTTGTCCAATTCGAATGATCCGAATCGGTCATGATCCAATCCTTCAGGTGAAGGGCTGCGATACGGTCTGTATACTTGCTTGCAATCTCCACAGCATCGCCGCCCATGGCCGCCAGATGCGCCGTGTCAAGTACGAGTTTGTTGTCCGGGCAGTCTGCCAGAAACTGCTCCAGTTGCTCCTGCGTCTCTACCGGCGTTCCCATATGATTATGCAGAGCTGTGCTAATGCCGTAACGTGCGCAAGCTGCCGCCTGAATGCGCGCCTGGCGGCTGAAATCAGCGTAGTTGTCGCCGTTCACAAACGTCCATATATAGCTCTTCCCGAAGGCTGACGTCCACTGAATAGACAGCTCCTGATTGGGCGCACGCACCGTGCCGAAATCCATTCCGAGCCGCTTCATGCCTGCTGCGAGCTGCACCGCATGCTCACCTGTCAAAGCGGTCACTCTCTCAACGCCTTCATAGCCGATTTCCTTAAGCTGCCGCCAGCGCTCCGCCTGATCGAAGCACTCCCCTCCGTCCCACATGTTATATCCGTAATCCGCAATGCCAATTTTCATCTTCCCTGTCCCTCTTCCCGTTTCATAATCATTTGACGACACGTACGATTATCGGCTCGCTGAAGGCTGAGCCGGCATCATTAATAAGTTCGCATTGATACTTATAAATGCCGGTGTTTTTGTCCCGAATGGCTGTCACAGCCGTTTGCGCTGACGGAGAGTTCGCCGTAAGCAGCTTCGTTTCGATCAACACTCCATTTTCATATAAGCGGTATGTGGTTCCGTTCGTCCCCCACCACATATTCATATATAAATTGAAATGACTGCCTCCATTCCAGTTGTCGCTGGAGAGCACCGGCTTGCCCGGCGCAGCCTGAGTCACGGTAACAGTAAGCGTGTCGCTCCTTGTTATGCCATGCTCATTGATCAGCTCAGCGTAATAACGATAAACGCCGTTCTTCTTATTAGCGATAGAAGTGGCCACGGATTGGGCGTTAGGTGCCTTATCCGCTAAAACTTGCGTATCTATTAAGCTGTCGTTTTCATACAGTTTATAGATTTTTCCATTATCGCCCCACCACATGTCCATACTTACCGTGTAGCTGCCATCTTGTATGCCTGTAACGAAACCGAGGTTGGAGGAGAGCACCGGCTTGCCCGGCGCTCCAGTGCTGTTCGCAATAATGTTCGTTACAGTAGCCGTCGCCGTTCCTTTCCGGCCTGCAGCGTCGACAAACTCGAAGGTGAAGCTGCCATTCATCAAAAATGTATAGCTGTCCGCTCCTCCGTTGTTCGTAATCGTAACAGGTTTGCTAGGCGTAATTGTCGCAATTACATGATCGTGTGTCGCTGCAGTGCTGCTGTATGTAACGACGGCGGTCGGCGGTTGTCCCTGTCTCTCCAAATGAATTGGCCTAAAGCTCTGTGCCTTCCAGGGTGCTGCGCCTCCCCAGCTCAAAAAGGCGGATTGGCCATGATAATTCCGGAAGAAAAAGCCTTGCAGCTCCTGGATCTCCTCCGGATTAACGCCAATACTGGAGAACGGAATGACTTGCACCACATTCCAGCGATCATTGCCAATACTTGCGCTTGCTTCCCAATTGGCATCCGTATCCGGTTTAGGACTCGAATCCGGCGCTTTGCTGTAAACAAATTTGACCCCCTGCGGGTTGGTGAAATAGCCGCTATAAGTCCCATGTAGATCGGCAGTTACATAGGTTTCCACGGAGTCGTCCCCATTGCTTCTCCACCAGCCGTTAGGTGCATCATTACTGACAATCATCTTTGATAGATCATTGTCTTTATTTTCGTAACCAACATACAGATTTTCATCATCCCACAACAAATATACTGTGGTGAGAGCAGGCGGCAGCTTATAGCTGTCCATGATCAGAAATTCATCAAACGGCTTTGCCTCAGCCCATGGCCCCTGGCTGAAATCTGGTGCTTGCAACAGTTCCGCTTTGGTTGCCGCCGTTTTTACTGCAGTTGCTGCGAGTTTCGTCAGATCGGGGATTTGTTCGACATATTGGCGGCGAATATCCTCAGGAAGCTCCGCCAGAAATTGATCTACTCGCATGCGAACAGGGCCATTGGCAGGCTCTGCAATAACGTATTTCATTAGTCCGTCAAACCAGACACGCTGCACGCCATTCCATTCGCCGCCGTATGTTGGAGGCTTAAGCGGCAAGTGTAGCGCCGGGTGCTTAGCGAACTCATTAATCAGTTGTCCCCGCTTGTTCCCCATCTCATAGCTGCGGGCGATAACCTCCAGCATTGCTAACGCTTCCTGCTCGGTTTTAGGAGGATCAATAGCTCCAATCTGCGGATAGCTTAGCGCTGACGCTTCGTAAAATTCGAATGCACGCAGCAGCAGCCCTGCTCTCACCTTCTGCTTCTCCGTCCCCGCATGCGCGACAGCCAGTTCAAGCAGACGCCGGCTTTCGGCGATATCCACCCTAGCCACTTCCTTCAAATAGCTCTGATCGAACAAATTCAAATAGTTGCTTCGTCCAGGTCTTTCCTTCCACTCCTTGTACCAGCTTGAGCCAAAAATGCGCGTTGTCCAAAACCCTTCCCACAGCTCGTAATATTGCCGCAAATACGCTGCCGCCTCTTCACCGACCGCAGACGTATACCATTGCTGCAGCAATTGATCGACATCTTGATTCGGGTTCCATTGCAGCTTGGCGGAAACCCACGGCTTGGGCCCTTCACCAAAATTCGGATACAGCTCCGCTACATGGCCAATTACACCATGCTCGTCGCCGTAACGATAATTTTCTGCCATTTTATGCAGATAGATGCGCGGGACGTTATAGGGCGAACCGTACAAATATTCATACCAGCCCAAGCTTGAAGCCGACTGCAGCCAGTTTTCCGTATGCTGCTTACCCGCAGCTCCGATCGGCTCATCCGTCCACGACATCCGGTCATCCGTAATGTACGGAATAACACGAGGATGCAGCTTGAGCGGTGTGCCATCATCATTCATGGGCGGATCATACATTTCCCGGTAAGAAAGCAGCCCGAAATATTTATCCGGATACTTCTCGCTGACGCCCTCGGCAATTTTGTTGACCCAGCGGTAATACAAGTCGGAGCGATGCAAATTGCCGACCGAATTGGTCCTCGTAGGATAATCCGGATGGCCGGGCGTTTCGCAATAATTGATGCTGTCATTAATTCCAAGTGAATATGAGCTTGCCTGCGGATTGGCGCTAAAATACTCATCAATGCGCCGGATTGCCGCTTCGGCCGTCGCATCATTGAAGCATGGCTGCCAGTTCCACGGATGCGAAGGCACAACCCCGCCGGCATAATACTCCGGATGATCAGCAAAAACTTTCGGATCGAACAAATTATTCATATTGTGATGGAACTGAATATTGTTATCCATCCTGTTGCGCACGGCCCATTCTGTAAAGGAGGCCGGGCCTTCCGTGCCAAAAAAATGGCGGGAGATCGTCGCTGGCTCTTCACGGACAAGCTCTCGCGGAATCGTGATAGAGCTTCGCTGCGGCACCTCCTCCCCATCGGGGCCAGGCATGAGCCAACGGACACCCACGTAACGCTCAAGAAACTCGTAAATTCCAAATTCTGTAGCCTGCGGCGTGTTGCCTACAATCGTAACTGTATCTTCCTGTGAATCGATAATAAATCCCTGCTCATTCATATCGTGCAGCAGCGCATGATGCGCCGCTTCATCCTCTGCCCGGCTAAAGCCGAGATAAATAGCTGCCCCATCACCGTCTGACGGTTGACCTGCCACTACCGGCAGCTCGACACCGGCAGATTTCTTCACATACTCGACCAGCGGAGCGGCCAGTGGACTGGCGATCTCTTCAAACCCGGGATTTTTGAGCAGATTGCGATTGGCATCCTCCTGGTAGACTAAATAATCGTCTGCCAGCACTTGAATTCCCTCGCCGCTTTCAACCGTAATCCACACCTGGGCTTTCGTTACAGCCTTATTGCCAATCTGCGCGGGAATCGTTCCTTGCATGCCGATAGCAGCCCATTCGCCGGCAGTTGCAGAGAGCGAAATCAGCTGGGATTGAAGGGTAGACAAGTTTTGGTTATCGGCATCACGCAAATTCATCCCGATCCGAATTTTCCCCTCTCCGGCAGCGGCGGTATAATAATACAGCTGCGCTGTGACTGGGCCAGGCTTCACATCAATAACCTGATAGACGCCCCCCTGCTTCATGTTGTTCAGCGACAGGCTTGCTGTTCCGCTATGCCCAATCTCCGCATTGCGCTCCGCACTTCCCTTATCATTCGTCCATAACGTCCAATTTGGCGTTTTTTTGCTCTCGGAGGGCTCCGCTGGAACGACAATAACAGCTTTCGCCGCTCCTTCCCTTACAACAGTCAGCGAATCCTCATTGCCGGCTTGCGCCCTTTCGACTGTTAAGAACAATGGAGTTACACCAATCAAAGCAAACAAAAAGATGATCAAGGCTGGACGCTTCATAGATGAAATCACTCCTTTGAGTTGGATCTCTTTTAAGTTAGTTAGCCCTTCACGGCTCCCAAGGTCGCCCCCTCCATAATTCTGCGTTGCAGGAATATGTACATAAGAACGAGAGGGATCATGGTGATCATAAGGCCTGCGAATAAAGTAACCCAGTCTGTCTGATATTGCATAATCAAGCTTGCCTGATACATCGCTACCCCAATTGTGTATTTCTGCGGATCGGACAAATAAATAAAAGGCCCGAGGAAATTGTTGTACAAGCCGAGAAACTTGAAAATAGCTACTGTCACTATACCGGCGGTAGAAAGCGGCAAGATGATCCGGAAAAAGATTTGAAAGATTGATGCCCCGTCCATTGCCGCACTCTCTTCAACCTCTTTCGGCAGCGATTGCATAAATCCGCCCAACATCATCAAATAAAAAGCGCTTTCACTAAAACTGTCCAAAATAATCAGCCCTGTCAAACTATTCGTCAAATGTAAATCCCGCATCAAAATATACTGCGGCACCAGGGCATTGATACCTGGCAAAAACAATGACAGCATAATAACTGCCCACATCAGCTTTCGTCCTCTGAATTGAAGCCTGGTCAGGACATAAGCATTGATCGCAGTTAGGAAGGTGCCAATGACGAGACTGGCGCCAACATAATACACCGTATTCAACATTGCACCTTTAATCCCGTACGTTTCCCACGCCTTTTCATAATTCGTCCATTTCAACTCCTGTGGAAGCTTCCAGACATCCTGAAAAAATTCCTGATTCGTGCGAAGCGACTCATAGCATACCCAAATTAAAGGGAATAGAATCGATAGCGACCAAATCAACAGAAGGATGTTCCACCCTACATCGAATATAGTCCGTTTTTCCTTCACGGCTGCTTCCCCTTTCTAGTATTCGGCTTCCCGATTTGCCGTGAATTTGTCTATCGCTAGCTTCGCCAAAACAAGTATGACAAACAAGAGCATGCCAATCGCCGAGGCGTAGCCGTAATTATGCGTATTGTCGCCAAACGCAATATTGAACATGTATAGCCCGATTACCTCTGTGGATCCGGAAGGTCCGCCATTCGTAAGAATAAGCACATTCTCGAAGCCTTTGAATATACCGAGCATTAAAAATATTGCAGATATTCGAATAATTGGCATCAACAGCGGTATGGTAATCCGAAACAAACGATCAATATGATTTGCTCCTTCAAGCACGGCCGATTCGTACAACGATTTCGGAATTGTGCTCATGGCATTCAAGAAAATGACAAAGTAGAAACCAACTCCACCCCAGACAGATGGTGGTATAATCGCCCACAGCGCTGTCCCTTTCTCGCCCAGCCAATACCATTTCCCAACATCGATCCCGATCAGTCGCAGGCCAGCATTTAATAGACCGAAGCTGCCATCGTAAATAAACGCCCACAAGATAGAAATAACGACGGTAGAGAGTACGTTAGGGAAGAAAAACAGTACCTTGTAGATCGAGCCTAAGCGATAGCTCTTATTCGCCAGCAAATAAGCTAATACTAGCGAAATAAAAATCGTAAGTGGGGGAATCGTGAACATGAACAATAGATTATGCCATAAAGCCCGCCAAACATAATGGTCGTAAAATATCTGCTTGAAATTATCCAAGCCGACAAATATCGGCTCGGTAATTCCATCCCAACTGAGCAATGAATAATATACAGACAGCAAATTGGGGTAAAGTGTAAATAAAATATATCCGCCAAAAGCAGGTGTTGTTGCCAGCAAAATAAACAACCGTTTTTGGACTGTGGCCTTATGTCGCCAACTTCTTCTGAATTGTCCGGGATTCGCGGCAGGCGCAGCCATTTCCTTCAAATTGATATTGCCCTCCTCTGTCATTTACTTCTGTGCCTCGATCGATTTCTGCAACAGCGCTTCCGCCTCTTCCAGCTTCGGCAGCGGCTCCTGCTTGCCTGTTGCGATATCGTTCAAATTCTCCAGGATAAGCTTGGACGCACTCGAGGCATTGGCATCATTTCGCAATACATTGCGCGTTTCACTTGTGCCTTTCACCTTGTTGTTTTTCATATATTGCAGCACGGCCTTTGGCGCATCCTGAAGCTTATCAACCAAAGCCGGGTCATTCATAAAATCGTTCCGCACCGGGATGGAGCCAGCTTTCTCTGCTAATCGCTGCTGTACATCAAGGTTCCACATCCAAACGATAAATTCTTTGGCCCATTTCTTATTCAGCTCCGGCTTGGCTGACCAAATATAGTGGCCTCCACTTACATAGCTCTGGTAGTACTTTGTATCGTCTGGCTGATCTCCCATCGGAGCAAGCATGAAGCCCCACTTAAATCCATCCGGAATCGAATCCTTCATTTCGTTTTGCACCCATTCGCCTGTGGATGCGAGCGCTGCTTCTCCTTGCAACAGCTGCATTTGCGACTGTGTATGTGTTAAAGCAGCTACGCCGTCAGGAAATGCTTTTTTCTGTCCAAGCTCATAAATACGCTTATACAGTTCTTGGCTTTCCGGAGACAAATAAGAAGGAAGTAAATAATTTCTGTGCGTATGCTCAAACTCATTCAGCCTCCCATTGATCTCGGCAAGCTCGAATTGCTGTGCAACACCGAATGTAAAGCGTACATAGTCTGGAAATTTACCTGGATAAGTAATCGGAATCAAGCCCGCTCCCTTAATCGTGTCCACGAGCTCAGTGAATTCCTTCCATGTTTTCGGATTCTCGTTCCATCCGTTTGTTTCAAACAGCGTCTTGTTGTAGAACAGCCCAGTTACACTTTGGCTATATGGAAGGGCATACATCTTATCAGAAATTTTGGTCCGAGCCTCAAAAAGACCCGATTGCAGCTCCTTCAAAGTTTTCCCTTCATTATCGTAAGCCTTGTGATCCCACAAGTCGTCCTGTGGTTCGATCTTCCCAGCCTCCGCCAGGCTCGTCGCCATCCCTCCAGGCAAGGCTACGGAAAAAATATCAAACATATCGTCATCATTGTTGGCGGCAATTTTCGTAGCGGAAATGGTATCGATTTTAGGAGAATAGGTCGTTTCGAAACTGACATTCGGAAACTTCTTTTTAAATGTATCCATTGCATAATCGATCCACTCTCTGCCGTTGCCGTTTTCCAAAAAAGCAAATTTAAGCGTGACCTTCTGATCCTTGGGCAAACCGTTTTCAGGGTATACATCTGCTTCATTAGTATCGACTGAATTGCGATTTTCCGGTGCTTGTTTTTCCGTCTGATCATTGCTGCAACCGATTACAGCGACGGATACCATAAGACTACACGCCACTAGACCCCATTTTGTCATTTTTCGTTTCAATTCCTTTTCCTCCCTGATTGTATTTTGCATACGCCAACAACGTATCATGTGCGATAAAACCGCGTAAATAGGCGATTTGGTATCCATAGACAAAAAGGAAACAAAGCGCCGCATAATGCGTAATAGACATTTTGAAACTGATAGATTTTTTCTCTTCAGACCTGATTTTCCGCCAAAAAGAAGAGCCCGAACCGCAACAGAAGGCTCAGGCTATAACTCCATCTTCCGGAATTGGCCGGGAGTGAATCCGGTATGCTTTTTGAACACGCGGATAAAGGTTAGTGAATGCTCGTAACCTACTGCCTGGCCGATCTCCTGCACCGTATGACCGGTTTCGAGCAGCAGCTGGCGCGCTTTTTCCATCCGGACCGTTGTGACATATTCCACAAATTTCACACCAAATGCATCCCGGAACAAGCGGCTCAAATATTTGGCGTTAAATCCAAAAGCTTCACTGACGCTGGCAAGGGATAAATCGGGACTATGCGCATGTTCGCCGATGTACTCTTTCATTTGATACACGAGCTGATGGGTTGATTTCTTTTCGCGCAGCGCATTCATCTTTTGAATCGTCTCTTGCAGTATGAGGCGAAGTTCATTATAAATTTCGTCCAGCGTTTCCTTATGCTCCAGCGCCGCCAGCAAGGCACAGTACGCCTCATCTCTCCATACCCGGTACAGCTCCTCCGGCAAGTCAGCCACTTCTTTTTGCAAATGTTCAATCAATACTTGCATCAGGCTGGACAAATCATCATGGGAGTACAATTGTCCCTGCAAGCCTTCGTACAGCTCCCCTAAATGCGCTTCCCACTCCGCTTCTCCCGCGCGGAACGATTGACTAATCGCCCGTATGCATTGCAACTGGCGGAATAATTCGCCCTTCGGTTTGGCTTCAAGATGTTTGTGCATAATTATCCGATTAATACCCAGCGACGATTTATAGCCCGCCAGAGCGACAGCCTCCCTAAACGAGCCCGCAATCCCCTCCAGTCTGCCAGCCGGCCTGCCGATACCAATCGTAATCGTAAAATCGAGATTTTGCTCTACCCACTGGCGCAGCTGCTCGCAAAACGACTTCGCTTCATGTTCACTTGCTTCATGCTGATGGTACATCGCGAGAATCGCCATCCGATAAGCATCAAACCATTCTACCCAAACGAGGTAAGGCTTCATCTCTGCCATCTCTTGTACAACCTTGCTTAATACATGTTTGAGCAAATGCTGATCGCTGCCATATTGACGCTCAAATTCGGCATAATGATCAACTTCAACCAAGGAGACACTAAGGCCTGTCAGTGTTCGTTCGACGCCCAGCTGTTCCAGTTCACGCTCCCATACCTTCGGATTTGAACCTGCCGCACCTTCCAACATATTGAGAAACAGATGTCTTCGGCGGTACACTATATTTTCCTGATGCTGCTCCTGCAGCATATTCGATTCATCCAGCAGCCCTTCAATTGTCTTTTCGATAAATTTGAATTCATCCAGCTTGCCGCTCTTGCTGCCTTCAGAAGCCTCTGGCATGACATGAGAAATCCGGTTCATGAGCGACAAGATCGGCTTGTAATTTCGTTTGGACACATAAATAATCCAGAGCAGGCCTGCCAAAATCATCACAAAGCCCAGTCCCATCCAGACATAAAATAACGATGAAACCAGCTCGGCAAATCCTCCTTCCCGATTGCCGCTTTTTACTGTCCAATTAGTCTTCGATGAATATACTTCAGAAAGCACCTTGCCAGCATGACCAAGCGCGCCGCCGGTCGAAACGATCGGATTGCCTTCAGCATCAGTTAGTTCCACAAATGTCGATTTCGAATCGGCCATACTTTCGATCAGCTCACGCAGCTTTTCCGTGCTGATATTTACAACGATAATGCTGTAATCGAGCAAATTGCCGATTTTGGCTAGGCTCACAACGAGCTTGCCCTGTCCTGTTCCCTCCCGGTCGATTAATGTCCTGAACGTCCATTGATAGGGTTGTTTACTGCTGACTGTAAGACCGAGAAAGCGCTTGTCGGGAAATGTTTGCAGATCGGAGCGCGTCGATGGCGTCACTACAATCTGATCCAGCGTACGATATAAATAAACAGAGTCAATTAGCGGATTGTTTTTCACAAGCTCTCTCAATACCCGCGATGTCTGGTAATCATCATATTCATTCGTCCGCGGATTGAGGCTGCCGGAAAAATACTGCTTCAGCCCGGCATTGTTTTGCAGCTCATTAAGCATAAGAGCATCCATGCCGTCCAATGTGTGATCAATCAATTTCATCACATTTTGCGATAAGGCTTCATTAGCCTTGATGGCAGATTTTTTGGCACATCTCGTTAATCGTCAAATAAGTCATTAGCAGCAAGCTTAGACTAATAATAAAAAACACTGGCAAATAAGAAAGTAACAACTTGTAGAACCAGTTTCTTTTCATTGGCCCCCCTTGATTTGGCTGCTGCCGAGTAATGTAGTTCTATTATGTGAGCAAAATGTTATTCTGTAAATATGTATTCGTATTTACAACCTGCAGGAAAACAGGTAACATATTTAAGATAAGAAGGAAGCGGTTACATATAAAAGTAAAGGAGGGATGTTACACATGAAGAGACATACCCGCGGTTTGGTGATCATTTCGGCCGCTTTACTGTTTGCCTACTTCTGCGCAGCCTCCCTATTTCTTTACTTGGACAGAATGAACCAGAACGGGGATCGGGCAGCAGCAGCCAGCGTCAGCTCCGGCCAGCCCACACTGCAAATTTTGCTCAGCGGCACATTTCCTTCCCGCCTTGCCGAGCAGGATGATTTTATAAAAACAATAATCGAACAGAAATTCGAAGTCAACCTTGATGTTACAACGGCACCTGCAGGCAGTGATTATACCGCATTGATTGCCGCTAAACTTGCGGCGAACAACCCGCCCGATATGTGGCTCAACATCACATCTGACGGCGGCGCCAAATATACGCTTGATAATGTGCTGGCAGATATGACTTACTATGTAACTCCCTCTACTATGCCCAATTACTTCAAATATTGGATTACGGAAAAGGAATTAAAGGAATATCAGGTTCACAACAAATTTGCGCGCGCTCCGATTCCATATGATAAAAAATCTTATCACGCCTATTATATCCGCAAAGATTGGCTGGATCGGCTCGGTCTCGATATTCCGCAAACCTACGAGCAGTATGTGGCGACGCTTAAAGCCTTTACCTATCAAGATCCGGACAGCAATGGCACTCGGGATACATTCGGCTTCTCTACTTCCGGCAACGGAACGTCGATCTCGACAGATTGGCCGGAATATGTGCGGCATGGTCTGCTTGCTCCCGTCTACTATTCAGAGGGAAAATTGATCGATATGCAGACCGATTTGCGTGTCGGCCGCGTTATCGATGATATTATCAAGCTAACCAAAGAAGGCGTCATCGATCCCGACTGGTTTCTCAATATGGGAACGCAGCATATCGACAAAGCTGTTCAAGGCGAGATTGGTGTTGTGCTGGGGGAAACGTCCGGCTTTGCTCTCGATTCCAATCCCGACAGCCTGCAAGCAAGAAGCAAGGCAATCAATCCGAAAGCGGACTGGATGCCTTTCAACCCGTTTGGCAATAAACAGCCGCTGCGTGCCGAGGTGTCAGCCAATTATCCGTTCGTCTTCTCCAACAATACAGCTGGCGGCGAACCGGAGAAGCTGATGAAGATTGCCGGCATACTGGACTGGCTGGCCAGTACAGAAGGCTTTCTGCTGACCCACTACGGAATTGAGGGGAAGCATTACACGCGCGAAGGCAGCCGCATTACACTGCTGCCAACCTATACGGATAACGAGGCAGCGGCGATGGAGCTTTGGAGCTTCTTCACACCGAACACCCCTGAGATGCTTGGGCTGACGGTCATTGATCCGCGGGTAACGGAGCGTGACAAGCTGGTTTTGCAGACGCTGGCGGACATCCCTGTTTATGAAGGTCTTGGTACAACTTTGACTCCGCCGATCGGTATTGACGTTGAGGAGATGCGCGCCAGACAGGACGAGCTGCAGGTCAAAATGCTATTCTCTGACAAGTCAGGCGCGAATTGGCCGCAATATCGTCAGGAACTGATGAGCAGCTACAATGGCGATGTGATTTTGAAACAGTATGAGAGTAAAATACGCAGCTCCCACAAGGAACGGCAATAATACCTGCGATAACGCTTTAACAAGCCCGCCTGGTTTTCCAGGCGTTTTTTTGTATTGTCAGCAAGCCTCATAACCGTGTAAATTATGATAATGATAATCGTTATTAATTAAATGGGGAGCGACAACCCTTCCTGCAGTCCAAAACGTGAAAAAGTATCCCAGCCGTGAAAAACAATCGCGTGATCGAGATCGACACAGAAGCGTCCACTTACAGCGATCCTATTACTGCTGGCTATCTTCAAGGAGCAATTTCTCGCAAAATCTTAAAAAGCTTCCGACTCCGCCAAGTCATCGCCTGGCAGTGTCAGAAGCTTTGCTATCCATACTTATTTTTTCCCTTTCAACTCGCGCAGTACAGCTTCGATGCTTTCCAGCGTGTAGTCGATTTCTTTGTCGGTATGGCTGTAGCTGATATGGTTGCGCTTGATGTTCATCGGCAGCTTGAAGATGCCTTTTTCCATCAATGCGCGGCGGTATTTGACGTAGAATTCAGCGTCGTTATGCTGCAGATCGGTATAGTTTTTCGGCTCGAAGCCCATAAAATATGTCGTGAAGACAGACCCGAAGCCGGCTACATACGCTTCAATGTCAAGGCGATTCATAATGTCGCGCAGACCAGCGCGCATTTTGTCGCCGAGACGGAAGACATGCTCATGCACAGGCTCGTTCTCCATCATTTCCAAGGTAGCGATTGAAGCCGCTGTGCCCACTGCATGGCCGTTGTACGTTCCTGCGAACCATACATCGCCGCCCGGACGGGTGTTGAAGCGCTGCATATATTCCAGTTTCCCTGCAACTGCTGCGATCGGGAAGCCGTTCGCCATCGCTTTGCCCATCGTTGTCAAATCCGGCGTTACGCCGGCAACCTTTTGATAACCGCCGATATCGTGACGGAAGCCGGTAATAACCTCGTCGAAAATAAGCAGTGCGCCGTATTGATCACAAAGCTTGCGAAGCCCTTCAAGGAAGCCAGGCTGCGGCATAACGCACCCGATGTTATGCGGGATTGGCTCCACAATCAAGGCGGCTACTTCGCCCTCATTCGCCTTGAACGTATCCTCTACACTTTCCAAATCGTTGAAGGTACAAATTAAAGTGTTGTCGATCGCTTCTTCCATCATGCCCGCTGATCCCGGATCGCGCTTGCCGATCATATCCCAGGAGCTCAGCATGTTGCGGGCCACGTAGTCGTGCCAACCATGGTAGCAGCCTTGGAACTTGATCAGCTTGTAGCGCTTCGTCACTGCCCGCGACAGACGAATCGCATGATAGGTTGCTTCTGAACCGGAGTTACAGAACAGCACTTGATCTGCAGAAGGCACATGCTTACAAATTTTTTGCGCCAGCTCAATCTCCAGATCTGTTGTACCCGTACCGTAAAGGTCGGTTTGGCTGAGAGCCTCAATAACTTTATTGTTCACGTATGGATGATTATGACCTAAAATATAAGGGCCGAAAGCAGCTTGATAATCGATATATTTATTGCCGTCAGCATCATAAATGTAGGCGCCTTCGCCTTTTTTGAAGATCAGATGCGGCTCCAGGTTGCGAATGGACGTATGAACGCCGCCTGGCGTATATTTTGTAGCTTCCTCATAAAGTCTTGCGCTCTCTTTAAATTCCATGTTGTGAAACCTCCATATATAGTATCGTTAACCCCGTCCGACAATCGGCGGCACAAACTTCGCATCTTCCTTACTCGCCGGACGAAGGAAATCAAGATCGCAGCCCTCGTCGGCCTGCAATACATGATCGGTAAACATCTTCAGAAATCCCCGCGGATTGCGCGGCTTGAACGGCGGTAAAGCTTGCAGCCGCTCAGCGATTTGCTCATCGGTTAGCTCTACGCGGAGCACACCTTGCTCGACATCGACTTCAATCATATCGCCATTTTGGACTGCGGCCAGATTGCCGCCTGCAGCCGCTTCTGGCGATACATGCAGTATAACGGTGCCGTAGCTCGTACCGCTCATTCTGGCATCGCTGATTCGGACCATATCGTCGACGCCTTCCTTTAACAGCTTAGCAGGGATCGGAATTTCTCCCCACTCCGGCATGCCAAGCGCTGCCGGTCCGCAATTGCGCAAAATCAGTACTGTCGAAGCGTCAACCTCCAGATCGTCGCGTTCCAGCTCATCAAGCATTTCCTCATAATCCTCGAAAACATAAGCTTTACCGCGATGCTTCCACAGCTCTCGCGAACTGGCTGACAGTTTCAATATAGCTCCTGCAGGCGCCAAATTTCCTTTTAACACCTTGATGCCTGATTCCGACTTGAACGGCCGCTCAAGCGGCGCAATAATATGCGGGCTCTCCGGCTTCTTCGTATAAACCTCGCGCAAAGGCTTGCCGAGCGCGGTCAGGCACCCGCCGTCCAACAGCGGCATCAATTCGTATACAACTCCCGCCAGACCGCCGGCATGGAAATAATCGTCCATCCCGTATTCTCCGCTTGGCTGCAAATTGACGATCAGCGGAATGTTGGCCGCTAGCTCCTGATACTGCGCCAGGTTAAGCCGTATTCCAAGCCGGCCGGCAATCGCCGTCAAATGTAGAACCGCATTGGTGGAGCCGCCAAGTGCGGTCAGCAGCTTGATTGCATTGTGGAAAGCCGCTTCTGTCATCAATTTGGAAGGAACCAGCCCTTCCTTCACCATCTCCACGATCCGTTTGCCTGTCTGTTCAGCGGCAATTCTTCTGCGCGAATCCGTTGCCGGAATATCGGACGTTCCCGGCAGCATCATGCCAAGCATCTCGGACATGCTTTTCATTGTT
The DNA here is from genome assembly GCF_042676285.1 of Paenibacillus sp. GCM10027626. Taxonomy (NCBI): domain Bacteria; kingdom Bacillati; phylum Bacillota; class Bacilli; order Caryophanales; family Paenibacillaceae; genus Paenibacillus; species Paenibacillus sp. GCM10027626. The sequence continues at coordinate 121,780 of NZ_JBHTHC010000011.1, forward strand.
GAAGCGGTGCCCATGACAGGACAGCCGCCAAATGAGCAAGAGATCCCCTTCTCTAGCTCCTTCATTTCCTCATCCGTCAGCTCGCCCGCTTTGTACATATCCATATACTTCCACAGATCTGTCCCGTAGTTAACCGCTTTCCCTTTGAAATAAGCCGTTGCTCGATGTCCGGCAGCAAGCTGCAGTGTAGGCAGGTCGCAGCTGGCCGCCCCCATTAATTGAGCGGGAGTCGTCTTGTCGCACTCACAGAGCAGCACGACACCGTCAAGCGGCAGGGAGCGGATCATTTCTTCCACGTCCATCGACATCAAATTGCGGTAGGGCAGATCAGACGGCTTGTTAAAATCAGCCGCTGTCGTAATCGTATGCATCTCAAGCGGATACCCGCCTGCCATGAGAACACCCTTCTTCACAAACTCTACCAGCTCTTTATGTGGAGCATTGCAGCTATTTAGATCGTTCCAAGAGTTAAAAATGCCGATTATCGGCTTGCCGGCATACGATTCCGGATCATGCCCGCAGGCACGCATCGCTGCCGCATGCTGAAAACGCGTCTCAAATGTCTTGTGATTAAACCATTCTTCACTTCGCAAGCTCATAGTCAACGGCCCCTTAACCCCTTTAAGTATGGAATTCAAAATATTGAATTAAAATTATAATAATGATTATGATCTGAATTTAGCACAGCTTTTATATGATTGTCAACAAGAAGAAACGGCCTGCACTGCCTCAGGCGGACAACAGTTTATTCATTAATTAAAAAAGGACCTTATTCCCACTCGGCTGTGGAACTTAAGGTCCTTTTGCTTATCGTTTTACCTGCCAGGTTCTGATGCTATGATAGGTTATGACAGCTTGCGGTATCCCATTTCTTCAGAGATGCGCTGCGCCGTTTCTTTGATCAGATCGCCAATCGCCGGGAATTTGATGGCCGGCAAATCCTTGCTCAGCGCAGTGATACTGATGGCTGCGATTGTGTTGCCGTCCTCGCCGAACACAGGAGCGCCAATGCAGCGAATCCCTTCCTCCATCTGCTCATCTTCAATGGAGTAGCCGTGTTCCCTGACGAATTGCACATCCTCCAGCAGCTTGGCGGCCGCCTGCTGCCCCTTCACTTCCTCTGCACCGGTTATCGCTGTAATATCAGCCAAGATCATCTCATCGCTCATTCCAGCGGCGAGTGCTTTGCCTACGCCGGAGAGATGGAGCGGCAATGCTTGCCCGGCGCTTGTAGCAAAGCGGACGAACCCGTTCCCCTCGCACTTGTCAATATATACCGCTTTATAATTCATCATAACAGCCAAATGAGCGGTGAATGGCGTTTCCTCCACCAGCCGCTCCAAATGCGGATGGGCAATTTGCTTAATATCATTTTGCTGATAATAGTTCATTCCCCAAGCCAACACACCGTGACCAAGCAAATATTTGCCGTCCTCGCGTTTTTCAACTAATGAATGGCGCTCAAGCGTACTGAGAATTACAAATACGGTTGTCTTCGGTATTTTCAGCTCGGAATGAAGCTCGTTAACATTCATTCTGCCATTTCCGGCAATACAATTCAGTATTGTGATTGCTTTTTCAATCGCTGGCACAGAATAGTCTTTTTTTGTTTTTTCCATCGTCTCGTACGCCCTCCTTATGTCAACATACTAGCATAACAGATAGAAAAACGACAATAACAAACCAATAACTAACCAGGCAACAAACCGAGTAACGAACCTGTTTTCCCTTTGCCGCATGTATTGACCGAATTATCAGCTTGTTTTATTATCAAGATAGCAAATGCTGTTCCGTATTTAGAATGATGTGATTTGAGCTTAGCCATAGAGAGGTGCTATTATGTCTGATTTAGTGGATTATGTACATGTCAGTAACGCTGTTCGCAATACTCTTGATCTGGTATCCATCTCTAGTGTAACCGGGGACACGCGCCAGGTCGCAGCCCGTTATGAGCAAATGCTTCGGGATTCCGGCTGTACAGTAACCCGTTATGATTTGGTACCCGACAACCCTACATTGATCGCTGTTTATGAATCACCGGCTTATGCAGAAGCCGCCGCTTCAAGTGATGAGCTGGAGCGCAAGCGGGCCAAAACCATTTTATTGAACGGACATATGGATGTCATTCCGCTGCCGCATGAGCCGGCAAGAATTGAAAACGGCCGCATATACGGCCGCGGCACCTGCGATATGAAGGGCTCGCTTGCCTGTGCCATTGAAGTGCTGCGCGTGCTGCGCACCTATGGCGAGGATGTGCCTGTACGCCTCATGATTGTAGCCAACAGCCTGCATGAAAGCCCGGGTGGAAGAGGCGAGGATCTGATTGCCCTTACCGAACAGGTGCAGCTGCAAGCCGATGCCGCCATTGTTTTGGAAGGGGCGACCCGCGAATGCACGATTGCACAGCTCGGCTCCGCAACCTTCAATATTACGGTGCGGCGGGCTGGCGAAACGAGCCACCAGCTTTACACGCCAGAAGGAACGCCTCATCCGATCCATGCGGCAGCAGATGTGATCCAAGCGCTGGAACAAGCCAATAAACGTCTGGAAGAGCATTATATTGATGATATCGGATTTGCCTCTTACTTTATCGGCTCTGTGCACTCCGGCACATTTTACAACCAATTCCCTGTCGTTTCGGAGATCGTCGGTGTTCGTCGTTATGCGCCTACTGAGGAGTTTGAAGCAGTCAAAGCCGAGTTCGAAGCGATCCTGCAGCCGATCGCACAGCGGCACGGCCTGTCGATTACACTTGAGCTTGAAAAGGTGCGAGACGGCTATCGCGTCAATAAAGAGGATGCCGCGGTCAAGGCCTTGGTCGCCGCCATTCATGAGGTGCGCGGGATTGATGCGCCGCTGGTCGGCAAAAAGCTGGTGACGGATGCCGGCATTCTCTCCCGCGCATTAGGAATTCCAGTGCTCTGCCACGGTCCTGACGCGATTACGGCGCACGGCGATGTTGAATACGTCGAAGTTCAGGAGCTGGAGCTTGCCATTAAAACTTATCTGCAATTTATCGAGGAATACGTGCGATCCTGATAGCTGGGATTACTAGCAAGGACATTCTACAAAGCATGCATAGTTGTACTGCAAAACGCAGAGGTGCCCTCACCGTCCAATTGTGGCGGGAGAGCCCCTCTGCGTTTTTTTGCCGCTGGATTCTGCAAAAACAAGAAACCAAAAATTGTAATTATTGTATTTTTTACAATTCAATGTTTTCCGGCCAGTGAATTTCCACACCGTTTTGCTGGATAAGCTCCTGAAATGCGAACAAATGATCTTTTTTTTCTCTAACTTCCCTTGGAGCAACTTGATTTATAATCGCATAAGCGCTCAAGTACCCGGCCACCTCGCCAATGTTCCATTCTGTCGGGTGCAGGCGATAACAGCCATTCGTAATTTGCGTCGTGCCTATATTTTTGCACGCAGGCAGCAAGTTTTTGATCCGTACGGGCAGCAGCGCTCCAAGCGGAATTTCATAAGGATAAGTTGGAATATAGAAGCTGCGGTTCGTCTTCGTCGTATGGTGCAAATCAAGGTGATAGCTGCCGACGCCGACGCTGTCCTCATATCGCTTGGTCCCTTGATCCCCGCGCTGTTCGACGCTGACATCATGCTCGGTAATGGTATAGAGCGCTTTGATTCTGCGAGATTCCCGAATATACGGATGCTTGGCCAGGCCGTCATCGGTTCCAAGCACGTCCTTTCGCAGTCTCACTCCGGGATATCCGGCACCGCCATCGGGGCGGGGCGCCTCCGTTTGCAGCCAATAGATCAGGGATAAGCTTAATTGCTTGGCTCCATACAAGTGCCGCTCCCTTTCGGCCGGCGGCACATCAATAATTGAGCCCAGAAAATAGTCATTTTGCGGCCAATTGATCAGGCTAATATCACTTTCATAGATTCCTTCAAACAACGTTTTATCAATAATTCTCCGGTAGGTCCATAACGGGAGCTGCTCGCCCTCATCAGGCAGAAACCCAAACCTCCTCACTTGATCCGTCTTGTTGCCATCCTGCACAAACCAGCTAAACAGCGGATAAGACGAGTAACCCGGTATAAATTGACGCCAAAAATCGTACTGCTCCGGCTTATCAATCGTGTGATCTTCACTCTCCATGTAGTCCAATGCGAACACATAGGTAAAGGCTTGAACATCCAGCGGATCAGCGTGCTCAGACGCATGCGGCTCGCCCGTCTCGCTTCCCGCTTCGGCTCCAATCACATATTCCGCACCGGCCAGCGGAAGCAAATCGCCGCATTCTGTAGCATCGATGAAATAAGCGCCTGTTAATCGCTCCTTTTCCCCGGAAGCCGTATGTTTCACCTGAACCCACTGGATCGCATCCTGATCCGTAAAGGCCTCTTCCGGAACGCAGCCATGCAAAACGGTAATCCGGCCGCTGCTGATATAAGGGGCCAGCATATCCTCTATAATTTGCAGCGCGACTCGCGGTTCATGGCAAATCCGGCTCACCCAGCCGTTTCCCGGGTTTAAACGTTCTTCCTGCTTCGCCGCTGCTGTCAACGGATAATTGTCTCTGTAATATTGCCGCACGCGATTGCGAAAATCGCGGTACGTGCCAGTGCATCCAAAGCTTTCAATCCACGAATGCTCATCAGGCGGAACAGCCTGGCTTGTCAACTGCCCTCCAAGCCAATCTGTTTCTTCCGTCATGACGACCTTCATCCCCATCTTCGCGGCAGCAAGAGCGGCCATGCAGCCTCCTGTACCGCCTCCCAATACGATTACGTCCGCATTTCTTCCGTTGTTCTCCATGAAACACCCACCTTTCTATCCTTATTTCACAGCCGCATACCATTCATTGGCCGCCTTCATCATCTCATCTCCGCCATCTGCCTTCCACTGCTGCAAGAACTCCCCGTATTTGCTGATCGGTTCTGCCCCGGTAATAAATTTGATAAACTCATCCTCCGCAAATTTAGACAGCCTTTGCTTATGTTTGGATACCTCGGCGATCGGCGGGGCAAATGTCAAGGCGTCATAGTAAGTAATTCCTTCAGCATTTTTCCGGAACGTCTCGAAATAGTTTTGTACGAACGGATTTTTGCGAACGCGCGCCTGCCAGTAAACCGGGTAGTTTTCTTCGTCGATTCCTGTCAGCAGGTCGCTGGCAAAGTTCCACTCCTCCTCGAATATGGGAAGAATCGGATAATATTTTCCATCCTCAACTTTATAATGCTTGCCTTCTTCTCCGATTGCAAGCTTTTTGAATATAGATTCCTCGAATTTCTTATCTATATATTTGATCGCTTCTTCTTTATTTGGCGCCCATTTGGGAATGCCGATAAAATATCCGATTCCTCCGGTACCGTTTGCTCCGGCCGCACCGTCCGCATCCTTCATCGGAGGAAGAATGCCGATCTTGGCATCAGGGAAATTGGAGGCAAGGGCATCATTAACCGTCGCCGCATTCCACCAGCCTTCACGGTACATAAATGCCTGGCCGCTCGTAAAACGTTCGATCAAAATATTGGTCTGGTTAATGGCCCACTCCGGATCAAGCAAGCCCTCCGTATATAATTGGTTCATCAACGTCAAATATTCGACCGTCTTCGGATCTTCAACCATATGAATGATCTTATCCCCGTCTACTTTAAACTGGGTGCCCAAACCGTATTTCCAGCCCATCGCAGATCCAATCTCACCCTGGAAAGGATCCTTGCCGCCTGTTAATGGAATCACCTTCTTCTTAAGTTTAATTTCTTTCAGCACATGCAGAAGCTCATCCAGCGTAGCCGGGACCGAAAGATTCAGCTCATCCAGCCAATCCTGCCTGTATATCAGGGAGTAACCGATGCCTATCCCGGCCGAAGATTCGGGGATGGCAAGTATTTGGCCGTCCAGGGTTGCCCCTTCCCAGCTGGTTTGGCCGATCACTTTCTTCATATTTGGCCCGTACTTGTCTATTAAATCATTCAACGGCTCCAATGCGCCCGAGGAGGCAAGCTGGGCAAACTGCACGGAGCCAAGCTTCATAAAATCGTAAGGCTCCTGATTGGCCATCAAGAGATTCAGCTTCTCGTCAGCATTCTCAACAGGCAGCATATCATATTTTACTTCATAGCCTGTAGCCTCTCTCAAGAAATCGGATACGACATTATTGTTCGGATCAAAGCGGTTATAAGGCAAAAGCTGCCGCAGAACCGGTTTTGCCTTGTCTGTTTCGGCCTGTTTCCCTTCAGCAGCATTGCCGCCCGGGGATGCCAAACCTTTATCAGGTTCCTTCTGATCGCTCCCGCTGCAGCCTGCAACCCCGGAAATGATCATAACAAATGATAGCCCAGCAAACAGTTTCCTTTTCATAGCTTTGTTTCCTCCTTTATAATCTCTTATCAACATCCTGTCGGCAGCACAATCCGCGTCTCAGCCAGCTTGTTTGGGATCACCTCCTGCAATTCGTCTGCTGGACTCAGCCTTTGACAGACCCGATTAGCACACCTTTGACAAAAAACTTTTGCACAAACGGATAGACCAGCACAATCGGCAGCGTTGCCAGCAAAATAGAAGCCGCCTGAACAGACTGCGGTGAAGCATTCATCGCCGCCTCTGCGCCACCAGTGCGTAAAAAGGCATCGCTGGACGAAACGAACAGTTCCTTCAAATAGAGCTGCAACGGCTTCAAGTCCGGTGAGTTCATATAGATTAGCGAGGCAAAATAATCATTCCAGAATTGTACGGCATAGAACAAAGCAATTGTCGCAAGTACTGGCAATGACAAAGGCAGCGTAATTCGCCAAAGAACCACCAGGTTTGAAGCGCCATCCAATTTGGCCGACTCCTCCAGGCTATCCGGCAAGCTTTCAAAGTAGCTTTTTATAATCAGCATGTTGTATACGCTGATCATTCCCGGCAAGAACAAAACCGGCAAATGATCCACCAGCCCAAGGCTGCGCATCAGCAGATAAGTTGGGATCAAACCTCCGCTAAACAGCATTGTAAACACATACATGATGATAAAAAAGCTTCTGCCGTGCAGCCTTGGCTTAGACAGCGGGTACGCAGCCAAAGCCGTCATAAACAGGGCGCATAGCGTTCCAATTACCGTGACGAAGACTGACACCTTAAACGCATTAAGAAACAAACTGTTGCTGGCTACAAACTTAAAGGTCCCAAACTGGATACCGACCGGGACGAGAGTAACATTTCCCGACAATACGGCTGCTTCACTGCTGAGCGCTTTGGCAATCAAGTTAATAAACGGAAACAGCGTCGTTAAGCTAAAAATGACGAAAAAGCAATAATTAAGAAAGGTAAACAGTTTTTCCCCGATAGAGCCTTGAATCGTTTTTTTGGCTGCTGCGCCCTTCATACTCGTCCCTCCTCACCAGATGCCTCGCTGCAAATACTTTCTGCTTAACCAATTTCCTGTAATAATTAGCGAAAATGCGATCACAGATTCAAACAAGCCAACTGCGGTCGAAAAGCTGTAATTTTGTTCTCCAAGTCCGACACGATACACATAAGTGCCGATAACATCTGCGACATTATAGACGCCTGGGTTATACATGACTAAAATTTGCTCTGTGCCGGCTTCAAGTATTGCACCAAGCCTTAAAATAAACATCAATAGAATAATTGGTGTAAGACCAGGCAAAGTAACGTGCAAAATCTGTTTCCATTTGCCTGCTCCATCGATCTTGGCCGCTTCATACAACTGGGGGTCAATGCTTGACATCGCCGCCAAATAAATAATCGAGTTCCATCCGATCTCCTTCCATCCTGCAGAAGTAATCAGAACAGAACGGAAAATGCTGTTATCCAGAAAAAAACGGATCGGTTCTCCTCCCAAGGACACAATCAGCTTGTTGACAAGGCCGCCATTGACAGATAACAGATCGATGAATAAACCGCTTACAATGACCCAGGACAGAAAATGGGGCAAGTATACAATCGTTTGCACCGTTCTTTTGAACAAGGCATTTTTCAATTCATTCATCATAATCGCAATGATGATGGGCAGCGGGAACAGAAATAAAATTTTATAGACCGAAATAATGAGTGTATTGTGCAGCACTTGCCAGAATGCCGATGAAGAAAATAACCGTTCAAAATGCTTGAAGCCGGCCCACGAGCTCTCCGCCATGCCCTGAAAGATATTAAAATCTTTAAAGGCGATTATAATTCCGTACATTGGCGTGTATTTAAAAACGAGCAGAAAAGCGATGCCGGGAAGAAGGGCGAGATATAAGTCCCAGTCTTTTTTAATATTGGCGGCAATTCTTCGGACATTGGTGCGCCGCAGCGCCAGGTCAGTCTTCACCTGATTCATCGGTTTCATAGCGTTCCTCCCGAGTAAAGAAGTTGAATCTGTAATTATTTTAGTGGGAACCGCTTTACTTTTATAGGTGTTGATGATGACCTTTTTTGGTACTCTCATAACCTTCTGCTCACTTTTGCAGCAGCATAACAGCTAATTTTTCACTTCGCCTGGCGTCACTCCCCAATATTTGCGGAATACTTTCGTAAAATAACTTACATCCCGGTAGCCGACTCTGTTGGCCGCGTCGTATACTTTAGCCCCTTGCTGCAGCAGTTGCTTGGCGCGCTCCATCTTTTGCTGAATGACATAGGCTGAAAAGGTAGCTCCCGTCTCCTGCTTGAACAATCGACTTAAATACGAAGAATTCACATAGAGCCGGTCCGCGATGGTATGCAGCGTTAGCTCGGTGTCGATCTCGTCTTCAACCATTTGCAGAATCTTTTTCACAGTCTGATTGCTCACAGCCTTTCGCCGGTCTTGTACATGAGCCAAAACACGTTGTACCGACCGATGCAGCCAGGACAAAATTTGCTCCTTGGTGGCGAGCTGCTGCGGCATGTGCAGAAAATCAATGTCCGGACCCAGCACGTCTTTCAGCCGCCAGCCCTGCTGATGAATGATGCGAATTAATAAGCTGCTGAAATCAAGGACGTGTTCATATACATCTTCAACCGACTCGGTTCTCGCAATTCCGTTCTGCCATAAGGAATCCAGAAGCTGGACAGCCTGCTGCCCGTCACCTGTTTCAAGCGCAATTTCAAACCTTTTTGCAAGATCCGGAACCATCGTTAGCACGGCCATGCTTCCCTGCTGATCCTGATATGGAATGGCAAGGTTATGCCCATAAACGACCCTGCTCTGCAAAGCTTTGATTGCCTGGGCGTAACAAAGCTGGAGCTGTTCCATACTGCCGGGAAAACCGCAAATCCCCGCACTGGCAGTGAGTTTCAAGCAATCCTTAACCTTTGACAAAAGATGGGTAACAGCCCCGTTCACATACAGCATCATTTGATTGGCGTCTTCGCTCTTCCACCGTTTAAAGACAAGTACGGTGTAACCCTCCTGCGCCGTGAACACCCAAACGTTATTTTCCAGCTCCATCATCTCTTCTACAATCATGTTCAATGAAAACTGGAGCAAAGAAACATCGCCGCCGCCAAAGCGGGTTTCATTATCAGGTAATGGGTCCATATCAAGCGCAGCTACTGCATATTGATCCTCTGCAGACAATTCAATATGCACCTCATGACTGTATTTCTCAATCTCCCACACCGTATATTTGCCACTCGTCCAATTCCGGAAAAAATTGTTTTGCAGCTGCGGCAGCTGCTGGCTCCATTTTTGCTGCAGCAGTTCCTGATTATGGAGCTGATCCAACTGTTTCCTTAGCTGTGCGGCCGCTTCCAAAACAGATTGTAAAACCTCAGCGTTGCCGGCCGGTTTCAATAAATATTTCGTGACACCAATCTCCAGCGCGGACTGCGCAAAGGAAAAATTATCATGACCGCTCAAGATCACAATTTTAACAAGCGGATTGGCGGCCAGCATTTCACGCGCCAGCGCAATGCCATTCATTTCCGGGATATGGATATCCAGCAGGACGATATCAGGCTTCTTGCGCTGGTACAGTTGCAATGCCTCTAATCCGCGCCCGGCCAGACCGATGACTTCAATCCCATGATCTTCCCACGGAATATTATTCGCCAGACTTGTCCGCAGGCGAAGTTCATCTTCAACAATAAACAGATTCATGCTTCTTTCCCCCTATACTGCATATTTATTATCGGCTTCACATTGAAGGTTTCCCGGCACTGCTCCAACGGGAGCCTCAGTTCGACCACCGTTCCGCTGCCTTCCGTGCTATCCAGGTGCAGCTCGGCCTCATTGCCATAGAACAGTTTCATTCGCGAAAACACATTGCGAAGTCCAAATGCCTCTTGAACATTGCTTTCCAGAAAGGAAAGAGGACCGATATTAAAGTCGGACAGGTTGTCAAGCAGCTCACGAATATAAGCTAGCCTTTCCTTGGGGATGCCTGCACCATTGTCCCTCACTGTAAGAATGAGATATTGATGGTCCGAGCGGCTGGAAATTTGCAGGCGGCCATCCGTTTTGTCCTCCAGGCCATACAAAATCGCATTTTCAACCAGTGGCTGAAGCAGCAGTTTCAGTACGTGAATCGATTTGCTCTCCTCCTGCAGGTCATAGCTTACCGTGAATGATTCCAGAAAGCGCAATTGCTGGACTCGGATGTAATAATTGAGGTGCGTCACCGTTTCCTCCACAGTAAATGTTTCCCGTCCTTTATTGAGGCTAAGCCGAAAAAAACGCGACAAATTAAGCACCATCTCGCTGATTTCAAGCACATCGTAATTGATGGCTGTCCAATAGATTGAATCCAGCGTATTGTATAGAAAATGCGGATTAATTTGGGATTGCAGAAACTTCAGCTCCGTATTGGCCAGCCGTAATTGCTGCTCATAATGGTTCTTTATCAAATTTTTCTGTTCTTCCACCATCTTGTTAAACGCGTGGGTCAGATGGCCAATTTCGTCGGTACGGTCATTTTCCAGCCTTACATTGAAATTGCCGCTTCCTACAGACTTCATGCCTCTCCACAAGCGCTGAATCGGGGAGGCAATCCCCGAATAGACGGCCCAAGAAATTAATAGTGCCAGAATGACACTGACAATAATGATCAAATAGGTGAAAACTCTGGTTGCGTTAATTTCCTTGAACAATTCTTTTTCTTGCTGCAGCAGCAGCAGCGTCCATTTGGAATGCCGCGAATCAACCTTTACTGCAAACATCCCGGGTACCGATGCTTTCAAGCCTTTGCCCTGAGGATCGTATGTCCCGTTTCCGGCTACAAGTTCTTGCTGGTTCGTGTACAAATAAATTTGTGCTTCCGGGGATGGAAGCAGCGACTTCATAAGGTCGAGCAATTTGTTCTTGTTTAGTGAAAGTACCAGCAAATTCGGTTCCCTGTCCATATTGTTCAGATCCATCACGCGGATCAATGAAATGCTGTTTGTGTTCATTACCGAACCAAACGTTTCGTTTTCAGATAATGGGTATTCAGGCATAATATACATGATACCGGTTCCATTACTTGATGCCAAATTGCGCAAATGGTTAAGAACCTGCTTGTCCTTGATTCTTTTACCGCCGTGATCCGTCGTGAACAGCATCGTAGACTTGGAGTGGAAGAGAGACACTTGTGAAACCATATGGTTAACCGAAGTAAGGTTCGTCAGCTCTTTCATCACATCCGCAAACAAAATGTATGACTTCGCCTCCAAATTCAAACCGATTTGATTAAGCTTTTTCAACAAATTATTATCCGTAGTCGTTAATGTTGAGAGCTCTTCAATATTTTTCAAGGTTACATCGATATAATCCATGGAGGAGGTGAGTGCAGCCTTCGTCCTTTCTATGGTGTGCTCCAATAAAATACTTTGCGACCTTGAATTTCCATATAAACTAACAATAACTAATGGCAGCAAAATAAGCAGAAAATAAATCGTCAAGCGAATTTGTACTTTACTGGCGTATTTTTGATGGAACCATATAAGGATTCGTTTCATAGAGCCTCCCATTCATATGTAGTCGCTTTGCCATATAAGTTGAACGAAAGAACTTGGCAGTTGAATTTGATGCACAAGCGATCAATAATGATCTTACATTCGACAAGCTGGTGCAAATCCCCTTGTTATTCTTTGTCAAAATCTTTGATTCAACTTATATAACGTGTGCTCCTACAGCAAAAAAGCCTCTCCGAAAATCCAACTGCGACGGATTTCAGAAGAGACTTTGAAATTTCTTGCGGTTTTATTATCGCTAGCTTTGCTATTCAAACTGTTCACTTTACAACAGCAAATAGCGATCTGTTTGGTTCGAGTCGTTTAGAGTGAACCGCCATTGGCCATATGGCCGCCATCGACAACGAGTGTAGTACCGGAAATATAAGAGGCGTCCTCAGATGCCAAAAACATGACAGCTTGCGCCACTTCATCAATGGTCCCCATCCGCTTCATCGGCGTCCGCGTCAGCTCAATCGTTTCATTGCCGCCCGCTGCCTTCACTTCCCGGTCAAGCGGCGTATCGATAAAGCCCGGCGCAATGGCATTGACGCGTACATTATGCTCCGCCAGCTCGACGGCCAGCGATTGCGTCAGCATGACAACGCCCCCTTTAGAAGCGTTATAATGGGCCAGTTTAGCTTGTCCGACCAAGCCGTTTTTGGAAGCCATGTTGACGATCGCGCCTTTCGTCCCGCTGTTCATCCACAGCTTGCCCGCTTCCTGGCAAATGACAAACATTGCATTCAAGTTGACATTCATAATGTCCGACCAGGTATTATAGGTGATTTCTTCGAACGGCTCCAAAACCGCAATGCCCGCATTGTTAACGACAACATCGAGGCCGTCCCACTTCGCCCAAGCCTGCTGCACAGCTGCCGCCGCCTGCTCCGGCTGGCGCAAGTCCGCTACGATATAACCATAGGCTGCGCCAGCCGGCAAATTTGCCTTATACTTTTCCGCCTGCTCCGCAAGCTGATCCTCACGATAATCCAATGCAATGACCTTCGCGCCTTCTTCAAGAAATCTTCGGGCAATCCCTTCGCCAATCCCGCGTGCAGCACCTGTTACAAGCACTCTCTTCCCGGCAAACTTCACCGCACTCAGCCCTTTCTATTTTGTGCGCATCCGCACTATAATCCAGTTCTAAATATTAAATCCCATTCAACATGTAAATTTTATTACAGGAATAACGTATCGTCAATGTGCTTTATAAGCGTATCGCAACGATGATAAACTATTTAATAAAATTAAGTAATGTCGCATCTTTCGTTATTGACATTCCCTATCGTTGATTGTACATTATGGGGGTATCTAATCTGTATTATGAATTTAATTCAAAAAAATACAGGAGTGAGGAAGATGACAATTTCAAAAAAGCCGATTCGTCTGGCCGTAGTTGGCGGCAATCGCGGCTTCTCTGTCCAAAATGCATTAACCGTCTTACCCGACCTCATTGAACTGACAGCGATTTGTGATTGGAATGAGCAGTTGCTCCAAAAATGGAAGACGCAGTACCCTGAAATCGCTACATATACAGACTACAACAAGCTGCTTGAGGCTCCTGATGTTGATGCCGTCTTGTTGGCTACTCCGCTGACTGTGCACGCACAGCAAGCTATTCAGGCGCTTAAGGCAGGAAAGCATGTACTGAGCGAGGTGATTGCTGCCCATACGCTGGAAGATGCATGGGAATTGGTCGAAACAGTTGAAAAAACGAAGCTTACCTATATGTTGGCTGAGAATTACTGTTACATGCGCCCGAATATGATGATCAAGCATATGATTCAGCAAGATGTGTTTGGTCCGATTACCTTTGTAGAAGGCGCTTACATTCATGACTGCCGCTCTTTGACCCATTATCCGGACGGCAGCTTAACGTGGCGCGGCGAGCTTAACCGCGATTACAATGCGATGAACTATCCGACCCACTCTCTTGGCCCGCTTGCACAATGGCTGGGCATTAACCGCACCGATGAGCTTGAATATATGAGCACCTACTCGACCCGCAACGGCTCGGTGGCGAACCATTTCCGCGAGCATTTTGGCGACAGCCATCCCGGAGCAAACCCCGAGTATTGGAAGCAGGGAGATTGCACCGTTACGACCATTCGCACAAAAAAAGGGATCGTCATCTCGCTTCGTCTCGACTGGACATCCGGACGCCCGCATAATATGACGCATTACGGCCTGCAAGGCCATCGCGGAGCCTACCTCTCTGCCCGTACCGAAGACGAGAACCCGCTCATCTGGCTCGCAGACCGCTCTCCAGGCAGCTCGCCTGACGGCAGCGCGCAGTGGGAACCTCTATGGAACTATGCCGGACAATATGATCATCCGCTCTGGCAGCGATGGCTCAAGGAGGCCGAAGAAGCTGGACACGGCGGAGGCGATTTCTTCGTCATCGATGAATTCGCCCGCGCTATCCATGAGTATCGCCGGCCCGCGATCGATGTTTACGATGCAGTCGCGTGGAGTTCCGTTTTCCCATTGTCTGCCCAATCGATTGCCGGCAATGGCGCAACCGTACAATTCCCGAATTTCACTAAAAACCGCAAGTAGCATGATCCTGTAGAAGGTGACTAGTCTAAAGCGCTATCTGCCTGATCGTCCACTGGCCGCCGGACAGCTGCTCTACATAGACATATCGTGCATCTTCCGCGATACAGAGTGCTTGCCTCAAGTATCAGTTATTGGGGAAGGGGAAGGGCAACTAATATTAACTCGCTTTTCCTGCCCACCAGACAGCGGCTCTGAGGCACAATTGTTGCACAGAATACAACATTCGAACCGTGATACCACCGTATTTCTTGAAAATGTTGTACGATCTGCAACAATCATAGCCATTTACCACCCTTGAAGCAGTAGATTGTTGCATTTTGTACAACAATTCGGGGAACACTCACTTTCCCGCCATGGATTTGTTGCATAACCTGCAACATTTTGCTCGTTTTCCCGTCCGCCCGAAGGTGGCAGGCCTCATCCCCCTGCTACTTGTATTTAAAAAAAACAAAAGGAGGCCAACTAGGCTTCCTTTTAACTAAAACCTTCACATTTTAAACTAAGGTAAATCGGCATACGAGTAAAGTCAACCCCTGACCCCTGCGTCCAGCCGATACTGAGGCTTGTAGCCAAACGCTTCATGGGCCCTCTCGATCGAAATCAACGAATCCCTTCCTTTCAGCGTACCAGATAAACGGCCGGCATATTCAGGTTTCCATCGCTGAAGCAACTCCATGGTCGGTTCCGGGCAGCGTGTATCCGCAGCGTTTAATGTGTAAACTCCGCTGCCGGGCAACCGATCTGCCTCCAGAGCTTGGCGGATAGCCGTCACAATATCGTGAACGTGTACCCAGGTGAACAAATCGTCGGACCACGCCGTCGTGGGGGCAAGCCCCGATTCGATCGCCTGGCGGTACATTTCTTCCGTCCACACCGCTCCGAAGCGCAAAGCCGCCGTTTTTATTCCATAAGCCCGGTGAAACGCGGCGCAGGTCTCCTCATTGACCCGTTTACTGAGGCTGTACGGGTCTTGCGGCACCGGAGTGAAGTCTTCGGTCAGCGGCAATTGGTCATAGGCCACCGGCTCCTGCTTAATTCGCCAATAAAATGTTCCAAACGCATTGATGCTCGATGCCGTGATGAACCTGCCCACTCCCTGCAGACGGCACGCATCAAGCAGAATGAACGTCCCGAGCGCATTGTACTTGAACGTTTCCACCCCCTGCTCCGGCAATCCGGTGGGCGAAGCGGCCAAATGTACGACCGCATCAACCCCTTCCATGCAGCTCCGCATTTGTTCATGATCCATAATGTCTGCAAGCAAGAAGGGCCACTGCGTAGTCAACGGAGAAACAACCCGCTCCGCAGAGCCGGGTGCGAACACCGTCGCCTCCTCCGGCCGCTGCCGATCCGCGAGTATGAGATCATGCCCACTGGCCTCGAGCTCGCGAATGAGGTTTCTGCCGATAAAGCCGCATGCCCCTGTAATGAGTACCTTCATACCGCTCCTCCGTTCATTCCGCCAACAAGATTTCTTCCAACGCTTTGCCCCATTCGAGATGGAACTCCGCATCGGGATGGTTAATGCCGTTGGACAAGCGCGAGGTGATGTCCATCCCGCCCCGCTCCATGTCTTCCCACATCGCGTAGGTATCAAACAAAGGAATGTCCTCCCGGAGCGCAAATTGCTTTAGCGCTTCGACATAACGCGACAGGACGCCTTCCTCAGCCAGCTTCAGAAATGCGGGAACGAGCGGTTTATGCTCTTCCGCAATACGGTCGTTATCCCGATTCATCATCATGCACGGGGTCATCAGCAGAATCTCGGCTTCTGTTTCGGTGCGAATCCGCCTGACAAGATCGCCAAGCTCCCGAACGAAAGGCCCGATCCCATCCATGCCGCCATGAGCATCGTTATGACCGAAGCAGATCGTGACGAGATCGGGCTTGTAATGCAGCACATCCCTCTCCCATCTGGAGCGGGACGCCTGCAGCGTATCGCCGCCTACGCCCGAGTTGATGACGTTGAACACCGTCCCCGGATACCGCCGATGGGTGCCGCGCCACAGCACCTGATGATATACCCGCTCATACTCGAGGACACCGGCCTGCATGCAGCCTTGCGTGACACTGTCTCCCAAGGCGACGTAAGTAACGGCCCGTTCCCTAGCGTCTTGAGCTTTTTCGCGCAGTCTTTTCCGCAATCGTAAAAAAGGCTTCATCAAGATTCGGCTCCCGTCCGCACCGGCCATTCCAATACGACGCCAAGGCACGGTTCTTTTTTATCCGCAATCAAACGCCATGCATCTTCTGCGCGCTCCGCCGGAAAACGGTGCGTAATCAGTGCCCCCGTTTTCAGCCATCCGTCGCGGATCGCTTGCAACGTCTCATCCATGCGCGTTTTTGTCCATCCCGCCGGCGCATGCAGCGTGACCTCCTTCAGCCTGAGCCGCTGAATATCGATGCTCCCCTGCGTTCCGTAGAACCCGGCCGAAACAAAATGGGCTTCATGTCCGAGAAGCGGAAGCAAGGCATATACGCTGTCCAAATCGCCTACCGTATCGACGACGACCGCCACCCCGTCCGGTGCAAACCCGCTTACTGTATCGGTGATCGGCGCCTCCAGCCTTTTCGTATTCACCCCCACCGCCTGCTCGGGAAAATAGCGAAGCCGGTCGTCGTGCCTGCCCAGCACCATAACCTTGGCGCCCCGGTGCAGCAACGTCTGGGCCGTCCAATTGCCCACAAGGCCGTCACCGATGACTACAGCACAATCGCCTTGGCGAACGGGTGCCCGCATGCCGCAGTTATACCCGACCTGCGTCAAGACGAGCCCTGCATAATCGGCGGACGGAAGATCATCCGGCAGCTTCCACACCTCAGATGCCGGCGTTACCGCCGGACTGACATGCCCGCCGAACGGGTCAAACATGCCTTCGACCCGGCTTATTGTGGCAAACACGCGATCTCCGGCTTTCAGATCCGTCACATTCTTGCCCACATGCGTCACGACGCCCACCTTCTGATAACCCGCCACAATCGGAAACGGCCATGGCGATCCCGCAGCATACGGGGTGTCCCCCGCGATCCGCTCTCCGCGAAAATAAGATGACTCCGTTCCGTTGCTGATCCATGAAACGGTAACATCGACGACCACTTCGTTATCCCCGGGCTCTGGTATGTCCACCTCTTGAAATGACGCCTTCAGCCGATCCACAAATACGACCGCTTTTCCTTTCATCTTCCCCACTCCCTTCCCTTAGACAAAATCTTGCCCCGGATAAAAATATACTTTGACCGCTTCCTGTGCCTGCAACAGCTCCACCGCTTCGTGATACCGGGTGAACGGAACATGGTGCGTCTGAATGCATACCGTGTCCAAGCCTTTATTCACAACGGCGTCGAGCAGCAGCTCACGGTCCCTCTCATTGAAGCGGCGGTATTGATAGGATTCCAGCTTCATTCCCTTGGCCCATAGATGCTCCTCATACTGCAGCGTTCCTTTTAAAACCCCGAAGATGACGACATGGCGGTCGACAAGACGCAGCAAATTTTGTACGGAAGAGGCGGCTCCCACACAATCGTACCCGAGGTCGAAGCGGCGGCCCTCCACCTCGTCGACATGCATGGCCTGCCCGATTCCAAGCTCGGAAACGTGACGGATGCGCCGGTCGTTCACATCAACACCGATCACCTCTGACGCCCCCCATATTCGGGCCACCTGAATAGCAAGCATTCCAGCCGGCCCCAGGCCGGAGACGACCATCGATTTTCCGCGCAAATCCCCGAACTGCGATAGTCCGATCATCACGCATTTCAACAGCTCGAATGAAACCGCCTGCAGAAAAGAAACCTGATCCGGCAGCTTGATCAGCTCGTGCTCCCGATAATTCAAATATTGGGCGTATGCGCCTCCGCCTTCGATATGCTCAAGTGCCGCCACTCGGTCGCCCACCTGAAACCCGCGCACCCCCGGGCCGACGGCCCGGACAACTCCGGCCGCCTCGTGGCCGGGCCAGCCCGGCGTCAGCGGATACACCGGCGATTTGGAATAATCGAACATGTCCCGGCCGGCCATCATGTTCATGTCCCATCGCGGACAAGTGGCGACCACCTCGATTTCCACCAAAACCTCGTGATCCTGAATCTCCGGAACATCGACATCCACGATCGCATATTGCGCGGGGCCGTTAATCTGCAATGCTTTCATCTTCATGAATTGATCCTCTCCTTTTCATTCCCATGCATCAAGTGTACAATAGGGTTAGCCATCCGTCTTTGCACTAGATCTACCTGAATCATACGCATCAAGGGCTAATTTTAGAGCAGTATTAAAGCATTTTTCATTTATTAATTGAACAAAATTGACATTATGGAATAGGAGATCGCCGTATGAAAATCCGGTTATGCGGAACTGGCACGCTGACCCGGCTGGACGAGGTAATGGCCGGAGGCGTTCACACCTCCACCCACGAAATCCTCTATATCGTTTCCGGCAAGGCAAAATTCCGCTGGAACGACCGTCAATGCATCGCGGAAGCACCTGCTGTATTCGTCATCCTTCCCTCGACGCCGCATCAATTGGAGAGCTTAAGTCCGGAAATCAAATATCGCTTTTTGGAAATCACCGACATCAAGGAATCCCCGCTTGCAACGCAGCTCATGGATGATTGGAACAGACAACAGGCCCAAAACGATTTTTATTCCCGATCGATAATCGGCGCAGCCATTCTGGAATCGTTTGATTGGGTCCATCATCTGCATGTGACCGGCGAAGCCCGGAGGCATCCGGACATGGAGCAGGTTTGCCTGCTGGAAATACGCAAGATTTACCACCTGATTTCCTTTTTGCTGGGCCCCTCGCCGGACATAGACAGCTCCCGTAACCGGACGCCTGAATGGGATGCGAAAGAAACAGTCGACCAGCTCATCAATTATATGGAGTGGCGTTACAAAGAAGAGATCACGCTGACGTCGCTTGCCAATCTGGTGCACCTGAATCCTTCCTACCTGATCCGCTTGTTCAAAAGCCATACGAACGTCACGCCATTTGAATACTTGCGAGACTTGCGGCTGAAGGCCGCCGCCAGTCTCTTGTCGGGCAGCCAAATGCCGATCCATGAGATCGCCCAAGAGACCGGCATCGGCAGTGTGCATTACTTCTGCAGGATTTTCAAGAAAACCTATGGCTTAAGCCCAGCCGAATGGCGCAAGCAACTGCGTAAAGGAGAATCCGGGCCAGGATTGCAATGAGATATCCCTATAACCGGGTACAAAGACGGCCCAACACAACGGCCGCCTGGGCCCGGGTAGACCATGCTTTCGGAGCGAAACGTTCCCCTGTACCTTTCAGTATGCCGGTTGCCTGCAAAGACTGCACCGCTTCGGCCGCGTAACCGGATATCTCGGCGCGGTCGATGAATTCGGTCCGAACCGGCAGGCTTACACCGCGATCGAGCTTGAATGCCTGCAGCGCCCGATCTACCATCACCGCCATATCCTGCCGTGATAACGGTTCATTCCCGCCAAACACTCTCTCCGATTTGCCCTGAACGATACCTGCTTCCAGAGCCGCAGCAAGCGAACCGGCATACCACGCGCGCTCCTGCACATCGCTCATGGATACCGGGATCCGAGCTTCCGGCTGTTCCCGATCAAGAGCATTCATCAGCATCGACACGAATTCCGCCCGGGTAACGACGCTGTCTGGCCGGAAGCGACCGCTGCCGTCCCCGCGGACAACATCCCGGGCCGCCAGCGCTTCGATTTCCTTGCGTGCCCATGGCGCCATTTCCAGATCGCTGAAGGATGCGCTGGAATAAGCGGCCGCGAAGCGGCCTAATCGGGCAGGCTTAAACGTCACACCACCGGCCTCCTTGCCATACTTGCTGTTCACGATCGCTTTCGGGTTGTTTCCGCTCAGATCATAGGCGACGATCCGGTGCTCCTTTTCCCTAGGCAGGGGCGAATAAGGCAAGCGAACTTGCAGATCGCCGGCGGTGAATGCGAAGTCCGTTCCGTCCACCTGCAAACGCAACTCGCAAGCGGCCGCATCGCCCAATCGCTTCCGCGCCGGCTCTGGCAAATCATCTAGCCGAGCCGCCTTAAGTTGCAGCCGTTCGGGTGTTTTACCGCCTTTCACCGCCGCAGCAACATTGTCTGTCCGCAGAACAATTTCCGCAAACCCGATGTCAATCGCGATTGTGTCGATTCGTCCCTTCGCCGCGGTAAGAATCGGCCCTGCAGGCCATTCCAGCCGCAGTTCCCGTGTCTTCTCGCTTGGTTTCATTTCGATGCGAAGTGTCTGGCCGACCGCCCCGCCGATCGCAGCCGCAAGCGCTTCTTCCCCGATTGCGACGGAGGCGAGCCCTTCACCATCAGGCTCCGCCTTCACCTTCAACGTCCCTGCTTCGACGGTGAAGTCCAGTTTCGGTTTCGGTTTCGTTTCGGTCAGCGCTCCAGACGGAGTGACCGGTACCTCGGGCGTTTCCGGCGGATTGGATGGCTCCTCCTCAACCTTATAGGTTCCGAATCCAGCGATTTCAAAGGACGGCACATCGGTCAATTGGGTATTGATGCCAATCTGAACGCTGGTCAGACGGTCCAGGTCGAGACGGTCATTGTCGTCCGGCGGTCCGAACGTGGCGAGGCTAAGCAGACCGAACGGAACGAGGAACGAATTCCAGCCTTTTTTGATGGCGAATCCGTTCAGCGTGTAATACCGGCTGCCATTGCGCTCGTTTACGATCAGCTTCAGATCGGTCTGGGCGATGTCCTCGTCTGCAAATATGTTGAACGCGAACCCGCTCATGCTGGAAATATCGAAACCTTCCGGGAGATCCAGGAACGGGTACGCCCATTGATTTGGTTCCCCGAACGAATACTTGAACCGCACTGATCCTGTCTTCCGCCCCGCTTCGACCATCCCGGTTCCAGAGGGGGCAATAGCGTCGTTTCGCTTCAGGTCCCAACTGCTGGGCGACTCCGCGCCGGGAATCGGTATGGATTGTACGCGGGAGGCGCCGGTCAGCACATAGGCGACGGAGGCACTTGTAGCTTTTCCTCCAAAGACGCCCTTGAAGGTGACCTTGCTCTTTACCATCGCCTTCATATCCGATCCGGCTTTCAGCCGAAATTCGATCGTTTTTTTCTCGCCGGGCGCAAGCGATATCGCCTGATCGCTGTGATCCAGCTGCCAGCCTCCCGACGCTTCCCCATGAATTTCGCCGTTCATGACAGCATCGTTGAAGTTGTAGACATCCAGCCAGACGACATTCTCTTCCTTCTCCTTCAATTGATAAGCGCCGAACATCTTGGCGTTGCTTCTCGCATCGTTCTCATACGATTGCGCCAACACGACACGCTGCTCCGGCGTGAGCGGAGAGGCAGCAAACGCCGGCTTGGCGGGACGGGCCGGAGACAGGTCCGGCAATTGCATCCTCTCGTCTATCCGCAGAAAGACGGGATCGGGACCTATCGGTAGCGTGAATCCTCCGTTTTCCACGGCCGCCGACCGCTCGCGCCCCATAAGATCCGTCCACGACGCCTGTTCACCTTCCGATAACAAGCGAATCGTCTGCGCCTCCTCGGACCAAATGACCAGCACCTTTCCCTTGCCGCTGTCAAACAGATGTCCCTCCGCCCCGGAAGGCAACTGCCGCACTTGCCCCATATACATGCCCTTTCCCAGCATGTCTGTTACGTTCGCGATGGCCTGATAGGAGGCATACGGCGCGTTGTTTTGGCTGAACATGCCGTATTGATTGCCGTTCTCCAGATAGTTCGGCATGACGAACCAGAAGTGCTTGTCGACACCGGCCGCCAGAGACTGCACCGCAGAGGTGGCCATGTAGCGGGCCTGGGCGGCCTGCTCCTCTTGTGTCAATTCGTGCAGTCCGCCGGTCGGAATCGTAATACCCGCTTCTGTCATCCAGGCGTTCAGGTTCGATGCGGAACGCCCGGAAAGGAACTCCAGATGTTTTGCAGCATTATTGGGAAACGGGATAACGTTGGTGTCATACGTGCCATAAGGCAGCGGATATCCGTGAAAGCTGTACGTATCGATGTACGGAAATACCTCATTGTCCGCTACTGTCTTCACGTAATCGTCGGCTGCGCCGGCGAAGCCTGCGGCGGATACGGCGGGCTTGGCTGCGCTATCGCGATAGCCGATCGCCATCGCCTTCAGGAACGCCGCATAGCGGTCGCCGGCCTCGTTAGCGCCGGTGAATCCGCCGTCAGGCTCGTTCCAAATTTCCCAAGCGGCGACACCGTCGCCAAAGTGGTCGGCCGAATCGCGCGCGAATCGGTAGGCAGCCTGCAGGTCGTCCGGCAGTTTGTCTTCCGGTCCATGCATCCAATCCGGCGAGTCCGCGTAGACGTTGAGGATTCGAATTCCCTTGTCCGCCACCGCCCGAACCGTCGGGTCGAAGGCGGAATAGTCGTATGAGCCCGAAGCGGAATGAACGCTTCCCCAATGAAACCGGTCCCGCATCCAGGTGACGCCTGAGCGCTTCAGCGCCTCGGCGAAAGCGGCCGTTTGCGCCGGCTTGACCAGCAAGGAAGCAGCCGCGTCGATCGCGAACGGCGAATCCGCCAGCGGCTGCCGGGACGCATGCGGCGTCACGACCGAGAAGAAGCTTTCCGCCGTCGTCCCGGCGCCGTTCAACGAGGCCTTCACCGTATAATGCCCCTTCTCCAGCGTGCCGAGCGTGATCTCCGCCCGGGTCTGGCCCGTTTCCAGCGGAACGGTGTTCTCGTAAGCCGTCCCGCCCCAGAAATCCGTCACGCGAATATGAACAGCATCCGCTGCTTTCACCGCTCCGACGAGATCGACAGTGAGCGTGGCAGCCTCGCCCGCCTCGAACACGTTGAACGGCGCCGGTGTTGAGATCGCACGAACGCCGGACGGAAGTTTGCGGAAGGAAAATGAATCCAGATACAGGACGTAGTCCCCGTAGCTGCGCCTGTCCTTCACCCGGAACGTCACCGTATTCTCGCCTTCTCTCAAGGTGACGACACCCGCCTCATATATGCGAACCGTATCGTTAATGTTGCCGACTTGCCGGGCATTCCGGATCGGCATATCCTCGCCGTCGTTGATCCGTACCGAATACGGTGAAGTCCAGATCTCTTCCGGCGGCGTAGAAGTGATCCGCATCTCATAATCCCCCGTTTCTGGGACATCGAAGCGGTAAACGGCGGTATAGCCGTCCGGTGGCGCCTCCTCCCGCGTCTCCAGACGCAGCAGCTTGCCGCCGCTATACAGATCTCCATCTATAATGTCAGAGAAGTCGTGGGTGAAAGCGCTCTCCCCCTCGATCCAAATCTCTTCTGCCGTTTCGGCACCCGCCGCTATCCCGGGGCCAGCCGCACCGCATCCGAGGCAGACAGCCAACAGGATCGCCAGCGCCATTCTTAATCGAGCCGAAATGCTCATCATGACCGAACTTTCCTCCTTTAACTTGTTAAAATACCATCTCAATGCACGACCGCTCCATCCACAATCATGTACGTCCCGCTCGCTTTAACCGCTTTCAGTTTGTGATAGCCGATGGGCAGTCCGCTTATGCTATAGACCGGGCTCATCGTCTGGCGGCTTCCCCCCGTATACGCATCGACCCGCTGGCGAAAGACGCCGTCCACGTAAATATCCATCAAGCCTTGCACACCCGATTTCTCCGAGAGCAGATCGACGCCGCTGCCGTGAAAATAAAACTCGACGCTGTCGCCGGCCGCTGCCGTATAGTGAACGTCGTTGCCGTAATTGCCGACGTCCCGCTGTCCGGATGCTTGCCAGGCGCCTTCGTAGACGAAGGCGGAATCCGTATCGTTCACATAGGCGGGCACAACAACGGCGTCCACAGTCATATACGAGCCGCTTTGCTTCACCGCCTTCAGCGTGTGCGGTCCCGGCGGCAAACCCCGCTTGACGTAGACATGGCGCTGTGCCTGACGGGCGGGTGAAAACGTATCGATCGTCCTGTCGAAGACGTCGTCGATAAAGATGTTTACAAGCCCTTGATCGCTGTTCGTCTCTCCGACCAGATCGATCCCGTCGCCGGTGAACATATAGCTGGCGGTATCGCCGTTCCCTGTCGCATAATGAACGTCATCCCGGTAGTCGCCGACGCCCCGGTTCCCTGACACGCCCCAGGAAGAGCCGGCATATTCGAGCTCGGAATCGTTGCGTGCAGAAGAAGGCGCAGGGCCGACGGCCGCGCCGTTGTAAGCACCTCTGTTCGGCGCTCCGGTTGCCGGGACCGCATTTCCCCAATAATCCCGTCCTCCGTTATAGGAGACGGCCGTACCGCTTGCGAGTGCCGGCGAGCCGGAAACCAGTCTGTAGCCTCCAACCGAGGCAAGGCCGTCCGTGCCGGTCCCCGGCGCCTGCAGCAGCGGATCCGCCGTCAGCTTGTGCGCGTCCGCCGGACCGGTGAAGCCCGCGAATACGTTGTAATCGTAGCTATAATCGCCGTCAAAGCGGCCTTCGTTTGCGACGAACAGGTTGTTCCAGAAGTAAACGTTCTGCTTCAGGTCTCTCCCGCAGACGGCATTCGGATCGCCGAGCTGGCAATACGCCTGTATTTTGCCTGTCGTGTAGATCGTATTGTTGTAGGCCTGTACGCCCGGCTTGTCGATTAGGAAGCGGGCGCCCAGATCCGTGCCGGCCCCGTCATTCTGGCTGATGTTATAGCGGAAGACCAGCCAGTTCGTACGCGTATTCTCCTGCTGCAGGATGATGCCGCCAGCGTTGTCGTGGCTGTAATTATACTGATACGTCGTCGTGCCTGTATTGCCCCAGTCATTGTCCCACGCCTCGCCGTCCTGGCCGGGCCCGAGATCGGCGATTCGCGCCACCTCGTTGAACTGGAACAGCGGATTGCGGCTGACAAAGGCGAACATGCCGGCGATGAGCCGCTGGTCGCTCACGCCGTGCCGGCTGATATGACCCAGATCATAGGCAGCGTTGTATTCGATGACCGGCGCGTCCGCTCCCCCGATCACGATCCCATCCCGGCCGATGTTCCGAATCGTGTTGCCGATCACATGAACGTTCGTACTGTAGTGGAAATTCAGCTCCGGATCAGCCGTAATCGGCCCAAAGCGGTTCATCATCAAAATGCCGATGCCAGTGGAATCGTGAATATAATTGCCTTGAATCAGCAGATCGTCGAACTTCGCGTCGATGACGGGATTCGGCGAGCCCCCATAATTGTTCGGATCCTCCTCCGTCATGACGAATATGGCGGCGTTGTTGAAGGCGCCGGCCGGCTGGCCGTTGCCGTCCGTGCATTCCCAGCAAGAGATCGATTTGACGTTGTAAATGTCAAGATTTTTTAGATGAATGCTTCGATACGTCCCAGGCACGCTGGCGTGGATGTAAACACCGCTGCGCCGCCAGTTGTCGCTCGCGGACGTATCGAAGGTGACCGCAAGGTTTTGCACGGTCCAGTAGCTTTGATTCTCCAGCTTGATCGCCGCCGTAATGGCAGGATCGGCCGTATTGTCGCCCGCGATTACCGGGGTGCTGCCGCTGCCGTAACGGTCGACGGCGATCGGACTGCCCGCGCTGCCCGATCCCTTCGGCCACAGCTGGCCGGTCCATGTGCCGCCAGCCTTGAACAAGATGCGGTCGCCCGGACTGAACGTCGTCGCATTAACTTTCGCCAGCGTCGCCCAAGCCGTTCCCTCCGACAGCCCGTTATTGGTGTCGCTGCCCGCCGGATCGACGTAATACGTCGACCCTCCGGCGGCTTGGGCGGCCAGCCAGGCATACCCGATCCCCAGCCACACCAGTAGTCCTGCCAGACAGACGCGGGCCCCGGCGAACCATCTCCTTCTGTTTCGCATGATCATCCGCTCCTTTGGTTTCAAGATCAACACTGTCAACCCTTAATACCGCTAAACGTAAACCCTTGTACGATGAAGCGTTGGAAGAAGATGAATAGAACCGCAGGCGGCAGGATCGACAACGCGAGCGCGACGAACATGACGTCCATAGGAACGGTCCCTTTCAGATTGAAAATCGCTACCATCACAGTCCACAGCCGGTTGTCCTTCAGCACCATATAAGGCCAGAAGAAATCGGACCAGGCGTTGTTGACCGTTAGAATGGACACCGCCCACAGCACCGGCTTGCTGAGCGGCAGCGCGATGCGGACGAATAGTCCGACAGGCGTGCACCCGTCGATACGCGCCGCTTCCATCAGCGCCTGAGGAATGCCGTCGAAGAAGCCTTTGAAAATGAGGATGAAATACGCGTTTGCCCCCGCCATGAGCCACAACGGCCAATACGAGTCGGTCAAATTGAGGCCGAGAATCGGGAACTGCACCAGATTTTTGAACACGCCGACCATACCGACCGTATTGGGGAGCAGCATCGTCCACAGCACAAGCGTCATCAGCACCCCGCTGCCGACCGGCTTCAGCCGGGACAGAACAAAGCCGGTGACGCCGTTGAAGACGATCGTTGAGACGAGCGTTCCACCCGTTACCAGCAACGTATTGCCATAGATGCGCAAAAATTTGTAATCCTGCCACGTCCGCACGATTTTGTCCGTCTCGAACGAGCGCGGTATAATTGTGGGCGGAACGGCGAAAAATTCCTTCACATCCTTCAAACTCGACAGCAGCAGCCACACCGGCGGAAACAGGCAGACGACCGCTACCGCCATCATGCCCGCAAACAGCGCCCAGTAGAGCGTCTTTACGCGAAGCCGCTTCATATCCTGAACCCCGATGATACCTTCCGAATTCGCTTTCATTTTGATCACCTCCTGGTATTACTCCGCTCTCCGATTGATTTTGTAATAGACGAAGGTAAGCGCGAGCAGTACCACAAACGTCATGCTGCCTACCGTCATCGACTTGCCTGCATCGAAGTAGCGGAACGCGTAGAAGTAGCTCTGCAGCATCAGCGACATGGAGGAATTGCTAGGTCCCCCTTCGGTCATCGTAAGCGGTTCGTACATGACCTGAAATACGGAGATGATCTGCAAAATAAACATGATGCCGATAATAGAGGAAATTTGCGGAATCGTGATGTTCCACAGCCGCTGCCTGATGCCTGCCCCGTCCAGCGACGCCGCCTCGTACAGCTCCCGGTTGACGCCCTGCAAGCTGGCCAGATACAGAATGACCGACCCGCCGAACGATTTCCAGGTCATCGTAATTACGATGAGCGGAATGCTCATATGCGGGTTTTGCAGCCAAGACAGCGGCCCCAAGCCGATTCGATTCAGCAGCAGATTGAGCAAGCCTCCCTCCCCGGGATCGAAGATGAACATCCACATCATGGCGGCGGCGATTCCCGGTACGATGACGGGGAAGTAGACCGCGAATTTGAACCAGCTCTTCAGATGGGACATCTCGTTAATCACGATCGCGATGAAGATCGGCAGCAAAAAGCCGATAACTAGCGACCAGCCCACATACAGGAATGTGTTCAGCAGCGTCTGCCGAAACTCGGAATTTTGCAGCACTTCGATGTAATTTTGCCAACCGACGAACCGTTCCGCCGAGTACCCCTTCGTCTTGAAGAAGGACAGATAGAGGCCGGACACTAACGGCTGCCAGGAAAACACGATAAATAAAAACAGGCTTGGCATGACCAGCCCCCATACGGGAATGTCCCGCCATAGCCTTCTTGTCAGTCTCATTATCATTCCACCATTCATTGTTCATGAGGGGCTTCCCGCGCGCCCGATCCCGTTCACAAGGGAAGCCCGCCGCCTGGCCTCAGGCTTTGTCCAAATAATCGCGCTGGAAATCCGCTACCGCCTGATCGAGCAGCGCCTGCGGGTCCGCTTTCTCGTTCGTCAGAACGGCCTGGATGACGACGTCAAGCGCTTTGTACAGCTCTTGCGAATTGACCGGCTCCTCCGGGCGGATCGTCACGCCTTCGTTTTTCATGTAGTCGTCCCATAGCGCCATGTTGACGTTGACGTATTTGTCCCGCACCTGATTTTGCGCTTTCACGACGTCCGGATCGACCCACAAAGACATGCTGTGCGGACCGACAACACGATTCAGCTTGCTGTCGTTCGCCAGCGATTCTTCAAACACTTTCAAAGCTTCCGCCGAGGTATCCGGCGAAATTCCGCGGTACTTCAGCCACTTGAACCCCGCCCTGATCTGTTCGGGTGTGCTTTTGTTGGAGAACATGTACAGCGATCCGCCCATCAGGGAATATCTTCCCTTAGGCCCTTCCGGTATCGCCGCCATCGCTTGATCGTCTTTGCTCATCTTGTAGTCATTAATCGGCTGGTTGGCCCAATCCGCCGTTCCGAAACCCATACCGACCTGATCGGTGCCGATCATCCTGAACAAGTCGCTGACGTCCACTAGATTGTTGTCTGTCAGCGCTCCGTATTTCCACTTCAAATCCTTGACATATTGAAGCGCCGCAACCGCTTCGGGGCTGTTGAAGACGGCTTTCCATTTGCCGTCTACCTGCTTCTCGAACTCGGCGCCGAACGACCAGGCAATGTTCATAAACTGCCAGCCGCCCTGTCCGTTCTTGGTCGGGAAGAAAAAGCCGGCCTTGCCCGTTTTTTCCTTGATCGTCTTCGCCGTAAGCGCAAGCTCCTCGTACGTTTTCGGGAATCGCGGAACGCCGTTTTCGTCGACCAGACCCGCCTGCTCGAACAACTTGACGTTCAGCCATAATCCCATATAGTAACCGCTCGCCGGAAAGCCGTAGGTCCGCCCATCCTTTTTGACCAGTTCGAGCATGTCGGGATTCAGCGCCTTGTCATAGCCATATTCCTGCATAACGTCAGTCAAGTCGGCTGCATAGCCGGCATTGATGATTTTTTGCGGTTCCGTGAAATAAGTGCCGAACAGGTTGGGCAGCTGGCCGCTTTCCGCCTTAGGCAAAAAGGTGCTGGCATCGTACGGGTAAGGCTCCGTCTTCATGGTCACGTCCGGATTGGCGGTCTCGAACTCCGCCTTCCACTTCTCGTACTGCGGCAGCGACTGATCGTTTGTCTGCGGCCAGTCCCCGTTGACGAAGGAAACGGTTTCATTTCCGTTCTTTGACTCACCACTCTCGGCCTGGCCGGATGAGTCCCCTCCACTATTGCTTTTCAATGCGCACCCGGTTACAATGACTGCAACGGCTAGAGCCGACAGCGACGTTTTCAATAACGCTTTCAAGTTATTACTTCCCCCTTATGTAGAATTGCTTTTATTATAGTGTGACGGCTGCTCACATGAATAGGAATCAAACATGCCATTTCTTCTAAATTCCTGCCCATTGTTCATTGTGACATACAAGGAGGTTTTCGACATGTTCCGCCGTTTGACCGTCCGGATCGTCCTGCTCGTGACTGGATCGCTATGGCTCGCCACGCTCCTGATCGGCACCTTCGCCTATCTCTACGCCGGAAAAACGATGACGGAACAAGCGCGCAGCGTCTTCGACAGCTATTTCAAGAGCAGCTCCGACAATTTGGCGCACGATCTGAACTACATCTTGGAGATGTTCCGCATGATCGGCTCCAACCCGCCGATTCGCCGGGCGCTTGACAGCCCCGAATACAATTCCCGGCTCCCCCACCAGTTGGACAGTCTGGTCGTCAATTCAACCTTGCACGCGCAAGGGGTGACGCTTTACAGATCCGGCGGTCCGACGTATACGACGAGTTTGACGTCCAATCCCCCTTCGCTGGAACAATTGAAATCTTTACCGGCATTCGCGGCCTGGATCGTGTCTCCGATCGAAGATCCGCTATGGTTTTGGCGAGACGCTGCGGAGGTACGTGAATTTTACAACGGCAAGTATGGCGGCGACGGCGTGATGACCATGGCGCTCAAACTGAATCATTCTTCCGCGAACGTGTCCGCTTACGTAGTCGTCGATTTCGTTCCGGCCGACCTGTTCCGCTTCTTCGAAACAAAAAACGCCCTGCTGCACGGCGCGGGCGTAGGCATTATGGACGGGAGCGGACAAGTGCTGGCCAGCAGCCGAAACTTGCCGTTGCAGGAAACCGGCGCTTTCTTCACCGCCGATTATCCGATTGAGAACTCCGGGTTGGTGTTGACTGCACGGCTGTCCGAATCGGCGGTTCGCAAACCTTTGGCGGATTTGCAGCGGTTTCTGCTTGCGGTCACCGGCTTCTTTTTGCTGTTCTCCGTAGCTGCCGGCCTATTGGCGAAGCGGCTGATCGTTGCCCCGCTGAGCAGGCTTTACTTGCGGATGAAAGGGTTCAAGTCCTTTCATCCTTAAGACCGATCAGTACGGTTGCCGTCGTTCCTTGACCCTGTACACTGCGGATCACGATACCGAACTGCGGCCCGTACTCCATCCTGATGCGCTCGTCCACGTTGGCGATGCCGTAACCTCTTCCGCTGTAGGTTTTCGGGATTGCGTACGACAGCTTGTCCGAATCGAAACCGATCCCGTCGTCCGTAATCTCGAACTGCAGCGCACCGGGCTGATGCTGTCCCCGGACCACGATCCGCCCGCGGCCGGACTTGGGCCCGATGCCATGGATAATGGCATTCTCCAATAGAGGCTGCAAAATAATTTTCAGCATCGGCAGGGCCAATATTTGCTCATCCACCTCATAGACCACGTCGAATTTATCGGGGTAACGGATGTTCTCGATCGCCACGTAGCTTTTTACAATGCCAAGTTCTTCCCCGACCTGAATGTACTTGTCCCCCTTATGCAGACTCAGCCGGTAGAAGCTGGCCAGCTCCAGTACAAGGCGCTCAATCTCCGTCTGTCTATTAATTTTGGCGATCCAGCCTATGGCATCCAGAGTGTTGTACAGAAAATGAGGGTTGATTTGCGCCTGGAGGGCGATCAGTTCTGATTCCCGCTGCTTGTCTTTGGATTCATTGTTGTGTGCGATCAACTCGTTGATCCGCACCACCATATTGTCGAAGCTGTGGGCTAGCACTTGCAACTCGTCCCCCTGATGCTCGAAACCTTGCGGCGACTCGATGCGATTGGACTCGTCCGCTCCTGCCTTGCCCAACCTGCGAATCTTTCCGAGCAGCCCGCGCAGCGGTTTGAGCGTCATGGCCGATAGATAGAAGGAGAGCAGGAGCACCGCAACCAGCAGAAAACCTTGGATCCAAGAAGAAAAGTTCTTCATCCGGTGTATACCTGCATACATTTTGTCCTCGGATGCGACATTGACAATCGCCCAGTGAACGCCGATCTGCTCCATGGCGCCGGACAGCTGATACGCCGAAACGGCATAAGACGGACCCCCGTCCAGCTGAATTTTCCGCATCCGCTTCCCGTTATCGTCGAATGAAGCCCAGGCCGCCCCCTCCGGCGTCCAGTCGTAGAGCACGCCTCCCAGTTTGCTCTTGTCGCCAGCGGAAATAATACGGTCTCCGTCAACCAGCACGGAGTACCCCCAAGGATGAATCGTATTCCGAATCAATTCATAAAGAGCCGTCTCCCGGATGTCCACCACGAGAACCCCCAGCTGCTGCCCGGTATAGAAGTTCTGGAATTTTCGTCCAAGCTGCAAATAGGCCGCCCCTTGCTCGTCCTTCCTGATGCCGCCCCAGACTGGCGTTGGAGACGAGCGAACGCGTTCGAGAAACGAACGCTCTAGTTCCCCGATTGAGGACGAAGCCGGGTATTCGTATATCGCTCCGTCTTCAGTCTCGATGTAAAGTTTGCCGACGACCTTCCAATCAATGATGGTTTCCGCCAGCAGTCCGTTCAGAGCAGCTTGCTTATCTTCCTTGTTCCGCTCCTTGCTGTTCAGCAGGTTGTAGATTTTCTGGTCGGTCAGCAACCGGATCGACAGCATATTCACCCCTTGAACGAGCAGCTCGATGCTGTTGCCTATCTTCTCGTAATTGACTGCCATCTGTTCGTCGATCGTATTTTTCATGCGGGTTTGCAAGTAACTCTCGGTACCACGAAGTATTACAGTGGAGAAAATCAGCAGCGCAGGCAACAGCACAAGAAGCAGCTTCGTGCGCAACTTCATCCGGCCGGGGCCGATCACGATTCCGTCCCTCCCGGCAGCGCCGCTTGCCGCTGATATTCCTTCGGCGTGAGCGCGACATGCTTCTTGAACAATTGGCTGAAATACTTCGGATCGGGTATGCCCACCTTAGCGCCCACCTCGTACACTTTCGTGCGTCGATCCTGCAGCAACAGCTTCGCCATATGAATCCGGTATTCCGTCAAATAGGCGTTAATCGTCTTATTTTTGTACTCTTTGAATATCCGCATCAAATAATATGGGCTGATATGAAGCCGATCAGCCAACTGATTGACGCTCAATTCCTCCATATAGCGCGCCTCGATCTCACGAACCGCTTCTTCGACAAGCAAATGGGACTGTGCAGCCTTCCGGTTGCGCGCCTGGCGGAGTGCCACAACCAGCCGTCCCAGCAGACGCTCCCGATAGAGCTGCTGCAGCAGCGAATCCTGGCGAATCTCTCCGGCCAGCTTGGCCAGCAACTCCTCCAGCTTGCCATTGTCCACTGGCTTTAGAATATAACCCGAAGCGCCGTAATCGACCGCTCCCTTGGCATAAGCGAAATCCTCGTAGCCGCTAACGACAACAAAACGCGTTGTGCCGGTCCTTCTCCGAACTTCACGCATCAGCTCGATTCCGTCCATAAGCGGCATCCTTACATCGGTGACGACAAGATCCGGTTGCATCTTCTCTATGCTTTGAAGCGCTTCCACTCCGTTGGCGGCTTCTCCCACCACTTCGTAGCCAAGTCCCTCCCAATCGACCGTGGCCCGAAGACCCATGCGGACCAAATACTCGTCATCGACAACCATTGCTCTTATCATGACGCTCCCCCAATGCTGTTCGCTTAAATTGCATCCTCTTCTTCTTTGGGAGAATGCTTGCATTCAATCTTATGTTAGTGATAGCCGGAATGATTGTCAACAGAACAAGTCTGATCTCAAATGGATGCCGCCTGCATTTCGGCCAGGTATTGTTTCTTTTTTTGCAGCCTGTTTCCTCATTTACAGCGCTCGTATATTTTGAAACTGTCGCTTTCCAAGGTTTCCTTTTATACTGGCCAAAACAACAGGATCGCAAAGAAAGGAGACCGCTAATGCTCAAATATCCCCTTACTCAAATCTGGAAAAGCAGGTACGCCTACCTCTTCATTATTCCAGGCATGTTATACTTCCTAATTTATAAATACGTCCCATTACTTGGCTCCGTCATCGCCTTTCAAAAGTTCAATCCATTCGAAGGATTCATTTATAGTCCTTGGGTCGGCTTTGAGCATTTTGCCCGCATTTTTGAAAACTCTGATGTGCTGCAGGTGCTCTATAATACTGTCATTCTTTCTTTTTTACAAATCGCTTTTGCTTTCCCGGTGCCGATCTTGTTAGCGCTCATGTTAAATGAAGTAAAGCATCAAACGTTCAAACGCTTTATTCAATCGATTGTTTACTTGCCGCATTTTCTATCTTGGGTTGTAGTCGTCGGCATCGTTACGATGTTTTTGCGCAGTGATGGCCTCATTAATCAGATGCTGTTCAGCTGGTTCGGGATCGAATCGATACCTTTCCTGCAAATGCCTGAGCTGTTCAAGCCGCTGCTCGTACTTGAAGTCATCTGGAAAGAATCCGGCTGGGGCACAATCGTATTTTTGGCTGCGCTTACAAGCGTGAATCTTGAATTGTACGAAGCGGCTATCGTCGATGGCGCGAATCGTTTCCGCCGTATTTGGCATATTACACTGCCTGCCATTCGCAGCACGGTCATTATCCTGCTTATCTTGCGCCTCGGCACCGTTCTGGACAACGGATTTGAACAAGTCTTTCTCATGTTGAATCCTTACGTCGATCATATCGGCAATGTCCTCGACACCTATGTGTACTACAAAGGAATTGAGCAGGCAGATTTCAGCTTTGCTACAGCGGTCGGACTATTCAAGTCCGTCGTTGGCCTTGTGCTTGTCCTTGCAGCGAATAAACTTGCCAAGCGATTTGGCGAAGAAGGCATTTATTAAGAGAAGGAGGCACAAGACATGATCGTCACAAAATGGGAACGATTTTTTAATGGCATTAACGCGCTGCTGCTTGTTATTATTGCATTAACAATGTTCTTCCCGTTCCTTTATATATTCACTATTTCTTTCTCCTCCATAGAGAGCTATCTCAGCAATGAGCTGCTGCTCTGGCCGGAGAAATTCGTCACCGACGCCTACCGTCACATCTTATCTAATGACCGGTTTATTCACTCGCTCGGTGTTACAGTGTATATTACTGTTATTGGGACATTGCTAAATTTACTATTCACAACGACGATGGCTTACGGACTATCCAAATCGTTCTATGGACAAAAAGCATTTATGCTTGGTGTCCTGATCACCTTTTTATTCAGTGCCGGCATCATTCCGACCTATCTGGTCGTGCGGGCAACCGGGCTGCTGGATACGACATGGGCGCTTATGCTCCCGATTTTGATCAGCCCGTGGAATTTAATTATTTTTCGCCAGTTTTTCCGCGGCATTCCGGAAGAGCTGTCAGAAGCTGCTCATATCGACGGGGCAGGCGAGCTCACAATTTTTCGTACGATTATCCTTCCGTTGTCGAAGCCGGCATTAGCGACCTTCGGTTTGTTTTATGCGGTAGCGCACTGGAATTCATATTTTACAGGTATTCTATATATTAGCGATTCATCCAAATGGCCGATTCAAGTGCTATTGCGGCAAATTGTTATCGTCAACGATTCAAATGCTTTGCAGCAGCAAGTGCTTACGAATCCTCCGCCTGCCGAAACGATCCAGATGGCGGCCATCCTGCTGGCGACGGTGCCAATTTTGATCGTCTATCCTTTCCTGCAAAAGCATTTTGCGAAAGGGGTGATGCTCGGTTCGGTCAAAGGTTAACACCGCTTTTGTTTAACTACAATGATCATTAGGGAGGTTCTTTCCATGCCACGACACACTACAATGCGTTTACTGACAGTTGCCAGCTTGTCTGCGCTGCTCCTTACAGCCTGCAATACGGAACCAAAAGAGACTGCAAGCCAAGGAAATGAAACGAAGCCGTCGCCAGCAACCGATAAGCAAAATGAAATGATCGACATCAGCTTTATGAATTTCGCCTATACGATTTTTCCGCCTAGCCAGAGCAAGGGTGTCGAAGCGATCAAGGAAAAATTCCATGCAAATATTCAAGCTGAGTTCATTCTCCAATCGGACTATAAAAACAAATTAGGGGTCGTGATGGCATCCGGCAATATGCCTGACGTAACGGCACTTACGGAGCTGGATTCCAACTTCTATAAATGGGCAAAGCAAGGCGCCTTTCTGCCATTGGACGACTATGTCAGTCAATATGAAACGCTTAAAAATATTCCCGAATCGATTTTGAATCAGTTTAAAGTCAATGGCAAGCTGTATGCGATTCCGATGTATTCGCCAACGTACACCTTTAGCGGACTCATCCGTCAGGACTGGCTCGACAATTTGAACCTCAAAATGCCGACGAACTATGAAGAATTGCTAAAGGTCGCGATCGCCTTCACGAAGGACGATCCAAATAAAAACGGCAAGAATGACACGTACGGCTTCGCGCTCGGCGAAAATATTAATCCTGGGCACAATATGGGCGCTTACTGGTCAGGTGCCTGGTATCATAAAAACGATAAAGGTCAGTACATTCCCGGCACCATCTCCGAAGGCCGCAAAGAGGTAATCGAAACGCTGCATCAAGCTTACAAGGAAGGCGCTGTTACAAAGGACTTCGCTGCCTTGAACTGGGCGCAAGTGAACAAGGAGTTCTACTCCGGCAATGCCGGTATTTTCATCGGGACCCCTAAAGGGATGATCGAGGATTACTACACTGGTCTGCTAAGTGTAAACCCGGAAGCGAAGCTTGTATCAATTCCATACTTCGAGGCGCCTGACGGCAAGCAAGGAAATTTGAATGGGCCTGGCTATCTCGGCATGCTCGCACTATCCTCCAAGCTGAAAGATCAGCCGGAGAAAATTAATAAAATACTCGAGATTATGGATTATGGCCGTGAATTTATTCCGATGTCCGAGCGCACGCCTGATAATGAAAAATTCGATTGGCTCATGGGCGGCGAGGAAGGCTACGAGATGATCGACGGCTTGCCTGTCCAAAAAGAAGGCTGGGAGGCTATCGCTCCGGTGCAATATATGCTGCATCGCCACGAATACTGGAATCCGTGGGCGCCGAGCAATGATGCGAACGAATATGAAAAAACGTATAAAAGCGCAGAAATGAAGGCCTTCATCCACTCGATTGACGAGATGGAAAAAACCTATAATCGCGATCCGTACGACGATCCAAGCTACGGCGTCTACTCCGAGACGAACTCGCAAAAAGGAGCCGAGCTGAACAAATATCTGATCGGCGAGCAGACGAAAATGATCGCCGGCCATCGCCCGATTGCGGAATGGGATCAAATGGTTCAGGAATGGATGGATCGCGGCGGAGCACAGCTTGTCGAGGAAATCAACGCAGGCATTGCGGAGCGAGATGCAGCGAAATAAGGAGCGGTATCCATGAAAAATCATTTTCGTTATGATGTTGCTGCCTATGAGCTTTTCCCTGCTCTGCAGCCAGAATTAAAGCAATGGTGTCAAGCCGATTATGAAGCTGAATTGCAAATTCGGATCCTGCAAGAGAAAGAAAAGCAAGAGCTGCAAGTCTATTTTTACCGCATAGGCTACACACTCGCATACCCGCTCCCGCTCGCTCGGCTTCCAGACATGATGCCTAAGGGTATTCCGCACCTCGCGGAATACCCTTGGAATGTTTGGCTGCTCTGGACACTCAGAGAGCGCTGGGACGTTTTGCTCGCAGCTTGGCACTATTACGAGGATGAGGACGCATGGCTGCTCTTTCAGCAAGAGCTCGCAGCGACGTATCATTGGGATACCATTAGCGGCCGCTCCGGTCTAGCAGAGTTATCCACAGGCCATCTTGCCTCCTATCTGGCCTATGCCCTGCAGCAGCCCGGATGGGATGAGCATTACAAAGCCCGCACAGCTGCATCCGCCGCCAAGCTGCTCGAACGCGGTCTGCTGCCCTATGTGCGGAAGGTCTGGCCTGCGGGGCAAGCCATTACGCTGGAGCAATTGCACAATATTAAACTTATTCTGCTTATAAGCACGACACATTTATGTGATGCGCTAAAGCTTCCTGTTGCCGATGAACTTGCAGCCCAGACGATGCAAGCGTTCCGTGTATGGGCTGATGGTGTTGCCAGCAAGCATTATTCCGAAGGGATTGCTTATGAGGGCTTTTGGCTGGAGACGCTGCTCAGCTGGCTCACTTGGTCAGAGCGGCTAGCGGCGCTGGATTCCAGCCTGCATGCCAGCTTAATCCGGTTTGCTCACAGCTCTTTGCACCTCGCCCTGCCTGGACGTCTCGATCTTCAGGCTCCGCTTGGAGATAGCGAGGCCGAGATGGGCTTCTGGATCAATGTCGTCATGCAAGTCGCCAAGCATACAGAGGATACCGCTGCTCGCTGGCATGCACAGCATTTGCCGCCGGCACGTATGCCAGCTTCGGCAATTATGCTCCGGCTGCAGCTGCAGTTGCTCGATGAAAAGGCTCCTGTTCCGTCAATAACGCCGCCTCTGCCTCTTGCCTATGAGCATCCGCAAGCAATGACCTTACGCACCGGCTGGCAAGAGCATGATCTGCTGGCTGCGGTCAGCGCCAGCCGTTATCCGCAGCATCATCTTCATCTGGATAGCGGTCATGTCGTTATCGGGACAGCGGGACGATGGTGGATTACGGATCCGGGTTATCAGCAATACCGGGAAGGCGCTGAACGCGATTTTACGCTTGGCCCGCATGCGCATAATGTCCCGGTCATTGATGGCCTTTCCCAGTCAGAGTATAAAGCGCGGCTCGTTGGATTTTCGAATGAAAGCGTTGACATCATGCTTGACCAGGCTTATTCTTTGCCGGACTTACGCCTGACTCGTTCAGTTCGGCTTAGTCAGGGCAGCCAACAAGGCAAGCGGCTAATTATTGTCCAAGATTTTATACAAAACGAGGGGCTAGAGCGGTCAATCTGTTATACTTGGCTAGGCGGCACTTATTTGAGCTGGTCCTTCGCAGCCGGCTGGGGCCGTCTTAGTGACGGACGGCATACTCTGTGGATCGGCTTATTTTGCCAAGAGCAGCAGCTCCCGGTCACCGCCGGGCAATTGCAGCGGCATGAAGGCAGTAGAGGCTCCCTTAGCTTGATTCATAACGGAGAGCTGCCGACAGGACAGTCGCGCTGGAATTGGGCATTCTGCTGGCAGCCGGCCGTGGAATGGACGCCGCCGTCTATAAAAACCGTTTTGAATTCCCTCTAAAAGGAGCGCGCGCCGATGTCAAAAGAGCCTGCACATACGCTTAAGAGTAAATGGAGCCTGCCCTATAATCGGCAATTGCTCATTTATTCGATCTTATTAAGTGTCATACCGGTTCTTCTGTTCGGTCTCATTTCATCTACGTTTTCCAAGCGGGCAATCCAGCATGAAGTAGATGAGAAGCAGCAGCTTACCTTGCAGCAATTGAAATATCAGGTTGATACCTTTCTGTACAACATCGAGTTTGCTTCTTTGCAAATTACGAATGATATGACAATCGAAAAATCACTGGACGTCGGCATCTCCATGGACAATCCGGTTGCCCTGCAAACGACGCTCGACATGCTCGAACGGGTGAAAAACTATCGCAGTTACTCCGACATCAATTACGATGTTACACTCGTTTACAACAAATATGATTACGTCTATTCAAGCCGCTACGGCATTATTCCATTACTGGAATTTCCTTATCGCAGTATAATTGAGGCATTGCCCAAGGTGATTGACCGCTATGTCGTCGTACCGCCTAAGGTATATCCCGATCAAGAGCAGCTTATTCTAGTGCGCCCGATTCAAAGCACGGCTGCGCCGGCCAAGGGCTTGCTTGTCATGGAGGTCGATGCCAAGCGGTTTTACCAGTTTTTCCAATCACTCAAGCTTAGCCATGGCAGCCAGCTGATGATTATCGACCATGAAGGGCGTATTGTGATGAGCCAGAATGAAACGCAAATCGGCTCAAAATTCCATACCTTGGTCGGCCAGGATCTCGAGCCTTTTCTGGGCAACGGGCCCGGCACCATTATTCAAATTAACGATACGCGCTACCGGCTCTCCCTTGAGCAGTCGAGCATGAACCAATGGACGTATATGGCGCTTACTCCGATGAACGAATTGATGCAAAAATCGCGGGCATTAAGTCAAATGACGTGGCTGTTCGTTGCTGGCCTGGCGATCATCTGGACTATTATTTCGTTTTTTGGTTCCAGAAAAATGTTCGACCCGCTTAAGCATCTGGCGGTCAAAATCAATCAGCAGAGCAAGCAGAAGCATGATGTGCTGCAGACCATCGATGACTATATTCAACGCTCGCAAGAGCTGACACAAAAATTGCAAGAGGAAATGAACAATCGGCTGCCAGGGATGAAGGAATATGTATTTCTGCAATTGTTAAATGGCGAAATATCCGAGCAATCCTTTCTTGAGCAAGCGAATAAATATGATATTCCGCTCGGCGGAAAATACTACTACGTCTGTGTCATTGCCATTGACCAGTTTATCGAATTTAAACAGAAGTATATTGGCAGAGACCGGGCACTCATGATGTACGCCTTGTCCAAAACCATTCAAGAGATTTGCGAAGAGCATCAGCCATGCTTTGTCGTCTCTCAGGAAACAGCCAAGTTTGCCTTTATCTATAATGCAAACTCGCAAGACTCCGAATCGGAGATGATTTTGCAGCAAATATGCGATAAAATCCGCGACAAAATCGATATGTATTTCGGCTGGTCGGTGACGATCTCGTTCTGCCGCGCAAGGGATAATCTGAAACAAATTCATAGCGGCTATTTGGAGGCGCAGGAATTGCACCATCTCAGCTTCTGGATTGGAAAAAATCGCACCATATTCAATGACAATCTGGATCATATGGAGCCAACGCTGCTCACTTACCGGGCATTGGCCAAAAACAAGAAGCTGCTGCTCTCCCGTCTCGCCGAAGGGGATCTGGAAGCGGCAGAAGCACAATTTTCACACATCGTCACGACCGTATTGGAGCCGGCCTCCAACTCTCCTCAGGCGAACAGCTTTTTCGTCCATCTTATCGGAGATGTCGACAGCATCCTGGAAGAGAGCGGCACTGACCTGGTGCGCCTGTTCGGGGATGAAATCTATCAATGGGTCTACTCTCATAAATCAATTGCCGAATATACTGAATGGTTTCAGCAAACGTTTTTCCCGAAGATCAGGCAATATCTCGGCTCATTGAACCCGGCTGAAAAGCAGTCGCTTATTCGTCAGACAACCCAATATGTCCAGCAGCATTTCGAATCCGATCTGTCCTTGCAGCTCGTAGCGGAGCAGCTTAACGTACAATCGTACAATTTGAGCCGCTACTTCAAAGAAGTGATGGACATGAACTTTATCGATTATGTCATCATGTTCAGAATGAACAAAGCTAAGGAATGGCTCACCTATTCGGATATGTCGATCAAGGAAATCGCCGAGCGGCTGCGCTACGCCAGCACCCAAAACTTTACCCGTGTCTTCAAACAGATGACAGGCATCCCGCCAGGGAAATATCGGCTCGATCAGCGGAATCAGGGGAATTAGGAGGAGGGACGGCTAGCGCCGTCCTTGGACAGGAGCAGAATAGCCCCGTTTGGCTGGGGATTTATTCATATTGGCCGACTAAATGGATTTTCTACGGTTAGTTTTTTGTTTTGTTCGCTAGATCGTCGGACTAGATGGAAAACCTACAGTTAGAATGGGAGTTAGAGATGGATAGACTCGATTTGGCCCGAACTAGCTGGATGATTTCCAGTTAGACTGCATAAATCGTCTGTTCTGGGTATTCTACCTGCATAAAATCCAGTTAGTTGTGGGCAAAGGAAGTCGAGATCAGATTTTAAGGTTGAGCCCTTCTATCTGATCGCTATCGGTTGCAAAAGACAGGGAAGGCGCCCGCCCCCTTCATCCCTGACCTGCCTGACGTCCGGCGGGAATCTCTTGTCCCTGCTTCACCTCGCCAGGCGTATATCCCCAATACTTGCGGAACACTTTGATAAAATAGCTGACATCACGGTACCCGGTCAACCTTGCAGCCTCCACAACCTTCATGCCGTCGGCCAGCCCCTTCATCGCTAGCTTCATTTTGCGCTCCAGCACATAATCCGAGAACGATTGTCCAATCTGCTGCTTGAACAGCCGCGACAGATAGGAGGAATTGACGTAGAGCTTCTCGGCAATCGTATGCAGGGAAATGTCTTCGTCCATGTTTTCTTCTACCAAGGCCAGCATTCCTCTCACCGCCTCATGGCAGTGAGTCGCATTGCGCATCTTCACATAGGCGGAAATACGTTCGACTGAACCGTGGAGCCAGCGGACAATATGCTCCTTCGTCGTCAGCCTGTCCGGCTGGCGCAGCATGTCCGCATACTCGCCCAATGCTTCGCGGACCTGCCAGCCTTGCCCCTGTATCGTGCGCACGAGCAGACTGAAAAAGTAAAGCACATATTCGAACACCTCATCTACTGATCCCGCTGAACCGATTCCGCGCACGATCAGCTCGTCGATCGCTTTTTTCGCCAGGTCGGCATTGCCCGCCTCCAGCGCATGCATCAGCCGTTTTTCGATGAGCGCATCGTACGGCATGCTTGCCTCTGAAGAAGCCTCCTCGCGAAAAGGAATAACAATATCAAGCCCGTACAGCACCCGTTCACGCAAAGCGCGACAAGCCTGCTCATACGAGCGGG
Source organism: Paenibacillus sp. GCM10027626 (assembly GCF_042676285.1). NCBI lineage: Bacteria > Bacillati > Bacillota > Bacilli > Caryophanales > Paenibacillaceae > Paenibacillus > Paenibacillus sp. GCM10027626. The sequence continues at coordinate 163,924 of NZ_JBHTHC010000011.1, forward strand.
AAATCAGCTCCGGCTCACCGCTCACGAGCCCGATGCCCGCACTTGCCGTTACCTTCAGCACCTCTTCTACACACCCAAGAAGACGTGAAGCATGCTGCTGCACCTCTCCGAGAAATGCATCTCCGGCCGCGCCGCCTTTATTTTCAAACAGAAGCACCGTCCTTCCCTCCAAATCGGGGAATACGACACATCCTTCAGCTTGCAGCTGGTGCTCCTCGGCAAGCTTCTTCAATGCAAATTGCAGCAAGGCCGTATCCTTGGCGGTAAAAGATTCTCCTGTATCCGGCAGCGGATCGGGATCAAGCACCACGACGGCAAATCCGTCAGCCCCCTCGATGGCGATGCCGAGCTCCTTACTTTTGCGCTGGATTTCCATCCGGTCATATTTGCCGGACACGAGACTTTGAAAGAACAGTTCGCGCAAGCGCGGCAAATGCTCCTCCCAGCGGCTCTGCAGCTCCGCTTGACTGTAATGGAGCGCCCTTTCCTCCCGCAGACTGTCCCGCGCCTCAAGCACCGCTTCCAGCAGCTCCGCTTCACTTGCCGGCTTGAGCAAATATTTTACGACACCGAGCTGAATCGCCTGCTGCGCAAAGCTAAAATCGTCATGACCGCTTAAAATGATCATTTTCGTCTGCGGCTGCTTAGCGGCAATATGCTTGGCTACAGTAATGCCGTCCACTTCCGGCATCTGAATGTCCAGCAGCGCAATATCCGGACGCAGCTGGTCAAACAAGCGAATCGCCTCTCGGCCGTTCTCCGCTAAGGCAATGACTTCAATGCCATGTTCATCCCATGGGATATAGTTAGCGATGTTTGTGCGCAGTCTTATTTCATCTTCCGCGATCATCAGATTCATCGTCACGTCCTCCTATCGGAATCCGTATCGTAGCTGTCGTTCCCTCATTTTCCCTGCTGTCAATCTCCATGTCGGCAGCCTTGCCGTAATGCAGCTTCAATCTGGCCTTCACATTCCATAATCCGTACGAAGTTTTCGCCGCACTTTTCGCTTCCGAGACGGCCAGCAGCGTATCGGCGTCAAGCGTGCGCAAATGCTCCTGTAATTCTGCAAGCCGCTGGGCAGACATCCCTTTGCCGTTATCGAGCACCTCTATACAAAGATACCCTTCCTGCAGCGAGCAATGGACAATTAACAAGCCGTCGCTTTGCTTTTTCTCCAATCCGTGCAAAATCGCGTTTTCTACCAACGGCTGCAAGATCAGCTTCAATATCGGCATATTCCGGCTGTCCGGATCGATTTCAAACCGCGTCTCGAATACATCCATATAACGCAGCTGCTGCACCCGCAAATAATATTGTAAATGCTCGATCGTCTCGGAGACGGTCAGCATCTCTTTTCCTTTGCTTAAGCTGAGCCTGAAAAACTTCGATAAATTGTACACCATATCGCTTATTTCGTGAGCATCGTAATTTTTAGCCGTCCAGTAGATCGCATCCAGCGTATTATACAAAAAATGCGGATTAATTTGCGATTGCAAAAATCGCAGCTCCGATTGAGCCCGCATAAGCTCTTGCTCATAAATATTTTTGATCAAATGCTTTTGCTCCCGCGCCATTTCATTGAAGGAGCGGTTCAAAAAACCGAATTCATCCTGCCGCCCTTCCGCCAGCTTCGCATTGAGATTTCCTAACCGAATTTGCTTCATACCTTGGGCGATAGCCGATAATGGAGCAGCAATCCCGCGGTAAACAACCCATGAAATCACCAATGTCAAAACAATGCTAACCGCAATAATGCCATACATAAACTGCCGCAGCTGATCGGTCTGCGAATAAATTGCCGCTTGCGGACGCTCCAGCTCAATCATCCAGCCCGAGCTTCTTCCTTTGACTGTCGCAGCGATATAAGGCTTGCCGCCGACTGTAGCCGTACGAAACTGCTGCTCGGCGTGTGCATTTTTGCCGCTGCCTGCTGTTTGCCCAACTGAAGAGACGACAAGTCTGCCTCTTTCATCGTACAGATGCACGCGATCCCCTTCGGTCTGCAGCAAGTTTTTCAACAAGGCGAGCAGCTCATTCTTTTTAATGGCGACGAGCAGCACATTGCTGCGGCTGCTGCGGTTGCTGCCGAACATATCCATCAAACGGACGATATACGCATCATTATCGCTAAAAAGGGTATCAGTTGCCGCTATGCCCGCTTCTTCCCGCGATAAATAAAAGTATTGTTGCTTGCTCTTCTGCTCCACCGCCTGCCGATACCAGGCCTGCTGCCGGTAACCGGGCTCGGTTCGCCCGCCAATTTTGGAGGAGACCAGCATACCGGAAGCGCCATGATAAACATCGACATGCGAAATAAAGGCATTGATTCCGTTTACATTGGATATTTGCGCAAGTACCTTCTGGAAATCCAAGATAGCCGAGTTCGTCAGCTCGTTGCCCTCGTATAACAAGTTTTGATTCAAACCCGGATCGGTTGAAAAAAGAATGGCAAGCTCCGCAATCGCGTTCACCGTCTGATCGATATACGCCATTGCCGTCTGCATGGCGCTGTTCATTTGTTCATTAACCTGCTTCTCCAAAATCGTCCGCGACTTGGAGACCCCATACAAGCTAATAACGACAAGCGGTACGAGAATGAGCAAAAAGTAGCTCGTTAATCTGACTTGTGTTGACTGAAAAAACAACCTTTTGCCATAACTCAGCCATCCTGCTATAACCTTCGCCTCCCTAGTACGCCTATAAAGCGTATTCGTCCTGGAAAGCCGGAACTCCTGCTTGTCAGCCTTTTACAGCGCCAATCAGCATCCCTTTAATAAAATACTTTTGCAAAAATGGGTATACCAGCATGACCGGCAATATCGATACGACGACAGTCGCCATCTTCACAGTCTCCGGCGGCAATGTATTAATTGCGGCCGCATTGACGATTTGCAATTCTTGGCTGACATTCGGCGTTTGAATCATATTGCGCAGCACGACTTGAATCGGATAGAGCGATTTATCGGTTAAGTACATAATGCCGCCAAAGTAAGTATTCCAGTGGCCTACGCCATAAAACAGGCCGAGCGTCGCCATAATCGGCATCGACAGCGGCAAAATAATCCGGGCCAAAGTGGCGAGATCGCCGCAGCCGTCGACATGCGCCGCATCTTCAATTTCAGAGGGCAGGTTTTCAAAATAAGTCTTCATAATAAGCATATTGAACGTGGAGACCAGTCCGGGAATGATCAGCGCTCCAAGCGTATTCGTCAAGCCAAGCCCGCTCACGATCAAGTAAGTCGGAATCATGCCGCCGCTGAACAGCATCGTAAATACAAGACCGAGCAAAATGAAGTTGCGCCCTGGCATCGTTTTTTTCGACAAGGGATAGGCCAGCAAAGTGGTCACCAGTAAATTGAGCGCTGTCCCGACAATGGTAATAATGACCGAAATTTTAAGCGCCTGCGGTATACGCGGGCTGGAAAAGATTTGCGAGTAAGCGTCAAAGGTAATTTTGGTCGGTATGACGACAAAGCCGCCATTTTTGAGCACCTCAGAAAACGGTGTAATCGACATCACCAGGACGTAGTAAAGCGGAAACAGAGTCGATAAAGCGAACAGCCCCAGCACAATATATATCATCACATCAACAACTCTGTCCCACTTCGTCTTATGCAGAAGAAATGTCATCGTAATGCCCCTTTCCTTACCATATTCCGGAGCCGCCGAAACGCTTGGCCAGCTTATTCGCCAAAAGAACGAGTGTAAATCCGATAATTGATTTGAAGAAGCCGGTAGCCGCCGCCACACTAAAATCCAACTGCTCGATGCCGCGCCGGAATACCCATGTATCGATAATGTCGCCAACCTCGTACACGCGCGCGTTTGCAAAGATATAGATCTGCTCAAATCCCGCATCCAAAATACTGCCGAGCCGCAATATAAGCAGCAGCACGATAACATCGCGAATGCCGGGAAGCGTAACATGCCACATTTGCCGCCAGCGTCCGGCGCCGTCTACGACAGCCGCTTCATACAGCTCCGGGTTGATCGCCGCCAATGCGGCCAAATAAATGATGGCGCCAAAGCCGGTATTTTTCCATAAATCAGATAAAATGAGGAGTGGCCGGAAAAAATCCTTATTGGTCAGCAGGTCGATCGAGCCCCAGCCGTTATCCCGGAACCAGGTGCTGATGAGCCCGGAATTGGGCGCAAGGAAAGCGAAGGCAAGGCCAAAGACGATAATCCACGATAAAAAATAAGGTCCGTACGTAATCGTTTGTACGATCTTCTTGAACCATCTGACCCGAACCTCATTCAACGCCAGCGCCAGCAAAATGTCAGGCAGCATGTTGAACACGATCCGGTAAATGCTGATGATGATCGTATTGCGCAAAATAATCGGAAAGTCTGGCGTATCGAACAGCTCCCGGAAATTATCAAAGCCAACCCAGGGGCTTCCCCATATACCCTTCATCAAGTTGTAGTCCTTAAATGCTATAATCAGACCGCCCATAGGCGCGTAATGGAACAGCACATAGTAGACAATTCCCGGCAGCATCATCAAGTAGAACCAACGAAACCGGAAAACCGTTTTCCATGTCGGGCTCATGCGGCTCACATTCATCGCTTGCTCCTTTCTGCTTTAAGCAGTCGCAAAGATTGTATGGTTTGAATAAGGGCGGGGAGCCTTATGGCTCCGCCGCCGTCATCAAATCTATTTAAACGTGTACGTTTGGCCTTGAATTTTCGATACTTGCTCCGCGTAGGAGCTGAAGATATCTTGGCCTTTATATTTACCCATCAGCTCTTCACGATACTCCGGCCATTTTGACGAATCTTTATCCTCCAGCAGCATTTGGGAAACCACTTTGCGCATCTGCGCGCGGAAGGCCCCCAGATCAAGCCCGGTAGGCGGTGCCACATTGCCGCCAATCGAGGCAATATATTTGTAGGATTTCACTTTTTTCACAATTTCGCGATCGCGGTCGGTCTCATTCGGATCCATTTTCTCCAGTCCCAGCACTTCAGGCTCATCCGGTGTAAACGCACCATAGATGCCAGTGAAATTGCCTTGCTCGACAATATCCTTCTGGAACGCTTCATTATTAATATGGATTTGATTGCCCTCTCTCGTGTAATGAACGCCCTCTTGACCATAATGCGTCAGCAGGAAGCCTTCTTCGCTGGCGAGCCAGTCGAGCACTTCTATACTGCGCTTAATTTTGTTTTCCGGCGTTGTTGCTCCGAACATGAAAGCATTGCCCGGCAAAATTTCAGAACCGACGCCTTCGCTGGCGAACGGATGGAATGGCTGCCAATCCACCTTTTCAGCTGTGGCTGCGTCATCCTTCAAAATTTCCTTTGTCCGCTTCTGAATACTGTCCGGATGGTTGTCGAAAGCAAATGCTTTGCTTGCTCCATATACGATGCCCGCTTTGCCCGAGACCGCTTTGTTGACGTTTTCCGGCGCTTTTTGCAGGAACCAGTCCGGGTCAACGATCTTCATATCAAGCACTTTGCGGATATCGTCGATGACAGCACCGATCCGGGCATCGCTTTGCGAGTCAATAAACTGCCCATCCTGCAGCATAAATGCGCCGTAAAGGCCGTTCTTGCCGTATTGCGGCCACTCCAGGCTAACCGTTGTTCCGCCGCCCGCTGTCGTAAAGCCGAATGTATCCGGCTTGCCGTTGCCGTCCGGATCCTGCTCGGTAAAGGCTTTCATCACATTGATCATGTCGTCATAGGTTTGCGGCATCGGCAGCCCTAAATTATCGAGCCAGTCTTTTCGCACATAATAGGAGATGTATTGCTGCTTCGCAAACGGGATCGGCGCCCGCTTGAACACATCCTGAACCTGGTAACGCTTCAGTTCATCCTCTTTCACCCATTTGAAGTAATTAGGCATTGTTGCTGTTGTCACATAGTTCGTCAGATCAACCGGAACGCCGTCCAAAATGTATTTGTTGGAGGAAGCGCCGTCGGTAATAAACATATCCGGCATATCGCCCCCGGCAATTAACAGGTTCAATTTATTGGAGTAATCGTCGCCAAGCTGCATATGAGTGATTTGCAAATCTACATTGAACTTCTCATCGATCGCCTGTTTTATAAAATCTTTATCTTTGCCAGGCAGCGCATAATTGTTGGGCGCGTCCACAAACCATTTCAGTGTAAGCTTCTCTGACGTTGCCGTATCCTTTGGAGCATTGTCTTTTGTTGGCGTATTATTCGGAGTATTTGTTTCTTTTTCAGCATTCTTTTCTGCATTGCTGCCTGTTGAACTGCTGCAGCCCGTTACCAGGCTAATGGCCAGCATAGCGGCAGCACCTGTCATCCATGCTTTCATCTGAAAACCTCCCTTTGATTTGCAACCGTTTTCATTATCATAATATATGTCCTGGATGAAAAATAGGAAAGGATCATGACATTCAGATAGGATTCTGATGACATCCATTATAACAATGCTGTGTCGAAACGTCCCGACAAATTCATTGCACTCTTACTTCAACAATTGAGAAGAAACGGCTGACGCCGTCCTTGGTGCTATCGCCAAGTTTTTTCTTCTAACACCGGAGTGTAGGGGGCAAAAGCTCTGAAGGAGGGTCGCCTGCAAAGTGATTTCATCATATACGGAAGCCACGGACCTTATTTCGTCAATTACCTTCCTTTTTGAAATCTAGCGGAAGTGAGCGATCTTAATTCGACGTTTTCTTGCGAAATCGGGCTCATCATCATCAAATAGGGGCTCACAGTTCCGTTACCATTTCAAATCGGTCGAATTTTCGCAAATAGCGGCTGTGGCATCCGTTAGATTAGGCCACATTCTGTGCTATTAAAAAAAGGATGCTCAGCTCGTAATCCAGCTGAAGCATCCTCTTCGTAATTTGGGGCATTGAACGCTGTCAGCCACAAACTGCAGCGCTAACCAAGTATAGTATGAAGAACGAGGTCGTTGAATCGTTTATAGTCCGCTTCTGCTGCGATGTTGATTTCAGGAAGACTGTTCCACGTATGATGATGTCTCGTATCCAGCACCGTCATGCCCAGCGTCAGTTCCCCTTTCGTTTCAACGCCTACCTTTCCGCGTATGCTGCGAATAAACGTCTCGTCGATTGCCGCCGCTACCGCCATCGAATCAATCAGCACACAATACGATTCGAATCCCCGCTTCGTAACGAACTGAATCATGTTGAGCAGAAAAGCCGCTTCTGGCTTATCCGATTTTCGCAGCAGCTCCAGATCCTCATCCGTAAAGTTTACATCGAAATGTGTAGCGACATCCAGTCCGATCGCTGTCAGCGGAACGCCGGAGCCGAATACGATTTCCGCCGCTTCCGGGTCAACATAGACGTTCCATTCGCTTTGCGGATTGTCCCCGGTCGCATTTGCCGCGGAATATTTATTTAGGCCGAAAGCGCCGGCGATGGCATATATCCCTTTAATCATCTCTTTAATTTCAGGACATTTGGTGAAGGCCAGCGCGATATTGGAGAGAGGACCGAGTGCGAGCAAATAAAGCTCGTTCGGGTATTTCTTGACCGTTTCAATGATTAAATCGACGGCATGCATCTGCTCAAGCTGCTTGGCAGGCTCAGGCAGAAACGCTTCTGCCTGGCCGTCAGCGCCATGTGTGAACGGATCGGATGCAAGCGGACGAACGAGCGGCTTCGCCAGCCCTTTTGCAACCGGAACATCCAGCCGGCCAATCAGCTCCAGCGTTTTCAACGCATTGACCGATGTCACATCGACATGATAATTGCCGGAGACTGTCGTGATTGCCTTTACATCCAATTCCTTGCTCTTGCAGGCAAGGATAAGCGCCAGCGAATCGTCCATGCCCGGATCGCAATCAATCAATACTTTTTTCATGTTCATTCCTCCCCATTTTGTTAAAAAGCCGGACAGCCCGTTCCCTCAGCTCTCTGTCCATTTTCATAGGCACTCCCTGCTGCTCCAAACAAACCGAAGCCGAAATACTGCCGATAACGCCTGCATCGTAAGGCGAATAGCCTTCACAGATGCCATATAACACGCCTGCAGATGAGCTGTTGCCGCCGCCGGTCGCGTCGGCCACCAACACATTCTCAACAGGCGGCACATGGACATGCCTTTGGCCGCCGATCATATAAGCGCCTCGTCCCCCATCGCGCAGGAAGATATGCGGCGTACGCCACGACTGAAATTCCGCAATCAGCTCATCTATCGACTCCCTTTGCAGCAGCGCACGTGCTTCCGTTCGATTAATGGAAAAAATATCCACATTTTCAGCGATCCTTTTTACGGCCGCAACCTGGCTGAAAACGGCGGAATCTGCATTTATCTCCCACAATAGCGTAAATCCGAGCTCGCGCTTCAACTGGCCGATATCATCCCAAAATTCAGGTATTGCCTCTTTAAAAATGTAAACGCCCTTTACCTTCGGACCGAGGGATGCCCGGATCTCGTCTAGCGAAGCCTCCATCAGCCGATAATGCTCGGGACCGTAGACCGGCGTTTCCACTCTTTCTCCATCTTCGAAATACGTAATGCGAGTGGTCGGCGTATGCTCCGCTTTTACAAGCAAATGCTCCGTCCGGAGCCCGTTAGCCTCGAACCACCCGCCATGCTTGCCTGCAAAATCTGCTCCTACTCCGGTCAACAGCGCGACATCATCGGTCCAAACCTTCACCCCGGCTAACGCGTACGTCCCTGCGCCGCCGAGCATTACTGCGGGATCGGCGCTTCCCCAATGTTCAATCTCATCCGTCACAGCCGTTGATATGATTGCATACTTCATCATGCCCGACTCCCCGTTAATCACATGTAATCGTAAATCCGTCGGCCACCATCGTGCCTTCCTCAATCAGGAAACCGGCCGCCCCTCCGGCATACAGCGCCTCCCCATCTGCCGCAAAGAGCAGTTGCTGCCCATCTATCGCCAAAGACAGCTCGTTTCCGCTTACTGTAAATTTAAGTTGATACAGCCGGTCCTCCTCATAAGTGTATGGCGCAGAAGCGAGCGTTCGCACCTCGCGATCCTTCCGGACGATAATGGACACTTGATTGCCGCCTTCAAAAACAGCGGCATAATATCTTCTGTGGCCATTGCTTCTTGCCGCCAAGCCGGCCCGCTTGTGGAGACTTAGCGACAATCGGGATTCCACCGTATAATCAGCCCAGTCAGCAGTACCGATTGTAGCTATTCCATTAGCCTCATGATGCGAGATGCAGAACGTATACTTGAAATCAGCAGCAAAGTGCTTGGCCGAGCTGGTCCAAGTCCGCAGCCAGAACGGATTCGTATTCCAAATGGAATTCATCATCATGCCCGTCTGGGCAAAGCGCTTTGGCGCGCCATGCCAATCGACCGATTTAAGCATAACATGGCCGTCAAAGCGCTGCTCCGAGCTGAACTCGTAGCCGATTCTGAAGATCGGCATGCCGTTCGTATCCGGAACCTGCCAGCGATGCGTTGTCTGTCCGCTTCCCAGGCTTTGCGCTTCTCCCATCGCAATCTTGACCGCATTGTCCTGATCATAATAAAGCACATACGGCGCAAAATGGAGAAGAGCACCTGCCGGATTGACGAATGTCGTTTCGACCGTCTGGCCCGAATAAAGGGTCGGACTGGCAACCGTTGAGAAATTGCTGGCGAGCTTGTCAAAGTCAATAAATGTTGGCGTCGATATCCGGCTGGATGTGCCTCTCGCCAGATGCCGGAATTTGGCGAACAGCCCATTCTGATTGGAACTTTCATTGCAATTGGACAGCTCTACGGCTGCCATCGCGGCATCCGCTTGCGGGCAAGGCGCAAATCCTTGCATCGAGCCTTTGAAATCGAATGAAAACTTCTTGTGCTGCGCTTTGTAATCGCGGCCTTTCAAACGATAACTGGCCTCGATGATTTTATGCGTTTCCTTCACCGCATCGGTAACGACCGATCCCCCGTCTGCCGTAACGACATACATCAGGTCCGCAACCGGCCCCCGGAAGTCCGCTCCTCGCCCGATTCCTTCCAGACCAAGACGAATGCCGTTCAGACACCCTACGTTGCCGGCATTGCAATCCGTGTCCCAGCCGGCAGAAGCAGCGATCATAATCGATTGCTGGAAGTCATCCCCGCCCAGCAGCAGAGCGGCGATAACCATAAGATGATTGGTGACGATCGGGCAGCAGCCCGAATAAACCTCATAGCCGTATTTGGGCTCCAAATAGGCTCTAACCTTGCGCCAATTCGTTTCTCTTGAGCAAATATCCCTCACGTCGCTGATCGCGCTGATCAGCAGTTCGCTGGACAAATACTTCATTCCTTTATCCAGAAGCCGATCGATGTTTTTCTCGGTGAAAGCCATTGCTTGCATCGCACCAAGGAAGCAGGCTGCTTCTACCGCAATGCCGTCATGGCTGACGCTGGCCGACTGCTTAATAAGCTGCACCGCCAAATCCGGATCGTCCGGACACGACATCGCGATCGCATCAATAAAAATTTGGGCGCCGATCTGCTCAGCCAGCGTTCGGCCATTCAAGGCAATCGAGCCGCTCTGCGGCGCTTCCACGCCGCTCTTTAGCCTCAGATACGCCGTATGCTCCGTTGACCTGCCAAGCCCTCCCCACCACAACACCGTCTTATCCTCAATGATATAGTTCAGCCAGGCATCGCCAAAGCTCCTTGCAGTGATGTTACGATAGTCGTTATCCTTCAGTGTCCGGAAAAATCCGAACGTCCCCGATATATCGTCGTCAGCGACAATTAGCGGAACGCCGCATTTATCATGGACGTAGAAATGAAGCTCGCCGAACTCTTGTTGAATCTTCTCATAAGCCCATCCCTCTACAGGCCTCCCCAAGTACACGCCGATAATTTTGCCGAGCACGCCTGCATAGATCGCTTCTGAATAATCTGCTGCCATTAAGCTCTCCCTCCCAATCTGCCATTAAACGATGGCTTCAACTTTAAACCCGTTTGCCAATATAGCCCCTGATTGGACGATAAAGCCGGCCCCGCCCGAGCTGTACTCACCATCTTCCGCAAAGAGCAGCGTCTGCCTGTCCACAGTCACACTGAGCCGTTCTCCCTTCAATTGAAAGGAAACATCATAACGCATATCCAATTGCAGATCAAAGGGTGCTGCGGCCAGTTCTGTGAACAGGCCATCCTTGTTTTTGCAGATCGCTACCCGGTCTCTTGCGAACAATACAGCATAATATCTGCGGTGGCCTTTGGCTCTCGCTACAAGTCCGGCCGATTGCTGGTTGGTAAAAATCAACTGCGATGATACTGCATAATCATCCCATTCGATAGAACCGATCGTTGCCACGCCATTCGCAGCCGGATGGGAGATCGAGAACGTTTCCGCGAAATCCGGGTTGAAGTTTTCGATCGAGCTCATAAAAGCCTTCATCCAGGTTGTATTAGTCGTCCATGGCGTCAGGCTGGGCGTCAAGTCGACCGCTTTTTTCATTTCAAACCGGCGGGGAGCGCCCGACCAATCCAAGTTTTTGACAATAACGGCGCCATCAAGCCGTTCCTCGCTGATGAGTTCAATTCCGAGCCGGAAAATGGCTTGTCCTGCTGTATCCGGCAGCTCCCAGCTTAATGCATTCATGCCCTGCTTAAGCTGAAACACCGTGCTTTCGTATTTCTTAAGAACATCGTCCTGTCCGTACACCTCAATAAACAGCTTCAGTTGCGGTGTCCGCGCCTCCCTGCATTCGACATCCGCACGAACGGTCTGCGTCGCATAGAGTGCCGGGGAAGCAAGGACTTCGAAGTAGCTTGTCCCTTCCTTGCCCCTTGATTCCAGTTCGACAAAGGTATCGACGGCAGCTGCGGCATAATTGCCTTTGGCCAAATGGCGGTAGGCGATAACGAGCCCGTTCTCATGCTCAATTTCGTTTAAATTATAAATGCTGGTTGCCGCCTGCTCCCCGAGCGGGTCGTCATAGATCATAAATCCCTGCGTAGAGCCGGGATATTCAAACGCAAACCGGCTTAGCTCAGGCGGGAGCGGCTCACCCGCCAGCGCCCTCGCCGCCCGCACGATTTTTCTCGTCTCGTTGACAGCGTCTGTTATGCAGCTGCCGCCATCAGCAGACACGACATACATCCGGTCGCTGACCGCTTTGCGGAAATCCGGCCCTTGCGCGATGCCTGCAAGTCCAAGCCTAATCCCGTTCAAGCACCCGACATTGCCTGCATTGCAATCGGTATCCCAGCCGGCCGAAGCGGCGATCATAATCGATCGATGGAAATCGTCGCCTGCCATGATCAGCGCCATCAGTACGACCAGATGATTCGTTACCATCGGGCAACTGCCGGGATATTGGTCATAGCCGTGATTAGCGGCAATCCATTCTCTGACGGTACGCCAATCATCGGTCTGGGCGCATTGTTGGCGCAGCTCCTCTATCAGCAGGGCAAGCTGCGGATTATCGATATGCGAGAGGCCGTTATCGATTAGCTTATGAATATCACGTTCTGCGAAAGCGAGCGATTCCATACAGGCAAGCAAGCAGGCCGCATCGACGGCGATGCCGTCATGGCTGACGCTGGCAGCTCGCCTGGCCAGCCGCATCGCCTGCTCAGGCCGGTTCGGGGAGGCCAGCGCCCAGGCATCGATAAAAATTTGCGCTCCGATCTGCTCGGAGATACTTCTCCCGTTCAGCTGGCTGGAGCCGCTTTCAGGGGCGTTTATCCCGTTCTTCAGCCTTAAATACGCAGTATGTTCGGTCGAGCGAAAGAGGCCGCCCCACCACAGCACCGTCTTATTTTCGATAATATAATTCAGCCAGGTATCGCCGATTTGAGCGGCAGACAAGTCCGCCGCATAGCCATTGTCCTCCAGCGAGCGAAAGAAGACGAACGTGCCGGAAATATCGTCGTCCGGGACAATAAGCGGCACGCCGACTTTTTTGTTCACGAAATAGTTCACATCTTGAAAGGAATCCCTGATTTGCTCATAAGTCCAGCCTTCAATCGGCCGCCCCAGATAGACGCCGATAAGTTTGCCTAGCACGCCTGCGTAGATTTGCTCCTCATACTTGGATACTGACATGCTTCACCTCACTCCTTAACCTTTGACAGAACCGCTGACCAATCCGTCGATGAAATATTTTTGCACCCCGAGGAAGAACAGGATGAGCGGTCCGATCATAATAACCGAGGCGGCCATCATCAACCCCTGATTCGTATTGTACGTGTTGTTTAGCGACAGGAAGCCAAGCGTTGCTGTAAAGCTCTCCTGCCCCTGCAGAAAGGTTGACGTAATCAGAAATTCATTCCAGGCGGAGATGCCGACAATGATGCTGACGGTCAACAGGCCCGGACTGACAAGCGGCAGCATAATTTTCGTAATCAGCTGCATTGTATTGGCCCCGTCAATCCTCGCCGATTCTTCCAACTCGCCCGGAATATTAATGAAGAAGGTTCGCATCAAAAACGTAGCAAGCGGCATATTGACAGCGGATAAAATGAAGCCGACAGCAAATACATTGCCGAGCAGTCCCAGCTTGGCCATCACAAAATAAAGCGGAAACAGAAACAATTGAATCGGCACTGTCATCGCAATCATGAAGTAGACCGTGATCAGCCCTGTGCCTTTAATTCGTCTGCCCGCCAGAACATAGCCGGCCAAGGCTGAAGCAATCAGCACAATAATGATCGTCGTGCCCGAGAGCAGCACACTATTGATAAAGCCTGTGCCGAAATGCGCCGCCTTCCAGGCATCCGCATAGTTGGAGAAATGCCAGGATTGCGGCAGTGACAGAGGGTTTTTGACGATAGAGCGCTGATCCTTGAAGCTGTTCAGCAACACTAATGACAGCGGCAGCAGCGCCGATATAGCAAATACAATCAGAACGGCATGCGATACCAAAGCCGATTTTTTCTTTTTTGCCGCTAGGCTTTTACTCATGGACAACACCCCCTCAGCCTTTTAGCTCGTTCTTGCTTAACCAGATATAAAGGCATGAAGCGAGCAGACCCAACAGGCTCATGAAGATCGCTACCGATGCCGCTTTGCCGACCTGGAACGCGGAAAATGCAAACGTATAGGCATAAGTGCTCAGCATTTCAGTCGAATGGGCCGGACCGCCCCCCGTTAATAAATACACATAATCGAACGTCAAGAACGAGAAAATAATAATCATGACGAGCATGATACTGAATGTAGGCTTAATCGTCGGAAAGTAGACATACCTGAACATCTGCCAGCCATTGCATCCCTCCAGCTGCGCAGCTTCAAGCTGCTCCTTCGGCGTCTGGCGAAGCGCCGCCAAATAGACGACCGTCAGAAAGCCCCAGTAATGCCAGATATCAACCGCAGCTACTGCATAAAGCGCTGTATGGACGGAGGACAGCGGCGACGTGACAGGCAAGCCGAAGGCCGTCTTCAAATAACCGACGACGCCCGATACCGGATTAAAAATAATGTTCAACCACAGCATTGCGTTCGTTGCCGGCGCCAGTACATAGGGGAACAGAAAAATGAGCTGGTATACGCTTCTGCTTTTTTTGCGCTTTAGCAGCAGCATAGCGGTCAATAACCCGATGACTACCGGGATCGTAATAAACAGAACTGTCCACTGCGCGTTATTGAAAATCGACTTCCAAAAAATTTTGTCATCGAAAATTTCTGCAAAATTTTGCAAACCAATAAACTTCGGAGCAGTCGAAACGCCATTCCAGTCTGTAAATGCTGCCAGCAGTGTCATAACGCCGGGAATAAACACGATGAGCAAACTGATCAGCACGGACGGAGCGATCAGAATATAATTTATCGATTTTCTCATCTGCAACTCTTCTCCTCTACACCCGCTTAAAGAAAGAGCAGGGGATCGTACTTATACTTATCGCACAAGCCATCCCCTGCTGAGAATTTACTGTGCAGGCTTTGGAATTGGTGGCACCAAACCTTTGGCAGCATCATTGTCGAATTCAACCTGCGCCTTCTCCATTAACGCCCCGCTTGTCATCTGTTCCTGCCAGACGGAATCGATATCGAGAAATACCTGCTTGGCTGCCGGCGGAAAGAATACGCCTGTGTAGTAACCGAAATGACCTTTATTTACGCCTTCGATCATGTCGTAGATGCTTTCAGCGTACAGCTTGGACAGCGTCGGCATTTTTTCAATATCCAGCTTCAAGTCTTTCAACGGCACGCCCCAATAGCCCGGCCATTCAGCGGTCATCGCATTCATGAATTCATTCGTCATCATCATGTCCAGCACCTCTGCCGCTCCGTCCTTATGCTTGGAGTTGGCATTGATTGACAGCGATGCCGTAACGCCGAGCGTATAGTCGGGCTCATCCGGCGAGCCGCCTGCCGTCGGGAATGGAATAAAGCCCAGGTTGTCTACAATATCGTCTGTGAACGATTGGGCCGCAAACTGAAACACAAGCGACGGGCCGAAGAAAAATGGCGCGCGTTCATCTGCCAGCAATTGAATCGATTCGTTGAAAGTCAGATTCGTATAGTCGTTGCCTGCAAGGTAGCCCTTCTTGTACCATTCGGCCGATTTATCAATTGCGCTTACAATCGCAGGATCCGTCCATTTTCTGCTGCCGGTCAAGGCCTCGTACACTGCATTCCGGCCGGCAAAATGGGTCAGGAAGATGGAGCTGTAGTTCTCGTTAACCGGCTTCCAGCCTTTATTTCCCGTCACAGAGGCATACATGCCCTTGGCCATAGCCTCGTCCATAATTTTCTCGATTTCTTCGATTGTCTTGGGAACTTCCCAATGGTTATCCTTCAGCACTTTTTTATTGTAAAAAATGCCTTCCGTATTGAGTGAATTGCCCAAGCTGTACAGCTTGCCATTTACGGTGCCGGATTCGTATACCGAATTGATCAGCCGGTCCTTCCAGCCGTATTTCTCGGCATAGGTGTCCAAAGGCTCAATCTTGCCCGCCTCCGCATAAGGAATAACAAAGGAAGGGCCAGAGCCGTAAACAATATCCGGTCCTTGTCCAGCCGACAGCGCAACAGATACATCTTTATCAACGGAATTGCGGTATTCAATGACCAGCTCATACTTGTCCTGCGAATTGTTGTACTTGTCTACCAGCACTTTCTTTAGCGTCTCCTGCTGCTCAGGCGCCGCTCCCCAGAACCAGAAGGTCAGCTTTTCTTTCCCTTTACCCGCATTGCCGCCGTTCGAAGAGCAGGCTGCCAGCATCGACATCATCAGAAGCAAGCCAATCGCGATTTTCCATCTCTTATTCATTGCGTCTCCCCCATTATTATGAGTCAGCTTGAATTTTCACAAAGTACTCTCTGTTTCTTGGCCCATCGAATTCCAGAAAATAAATGCCTTGCGAATGTCCCACCAGCAGCTCGCCCTGATCGATGATCAACGTCATCGTCACCCCGATCAGCGACGATTTGATATGCCCGGCTGCATCCTGCGGCGTATCATGCTGATGTTTGAAATCAATTCTCGTCGGAATGATTCGGCATATTTCATCCTGCAGGTCTTCCAGGCCGCGCGGGTCCCAAAACGACGTGATCGTCAATCCGGCTGTCGTATGCGGAGTAAATATGGTACAGGTTCCGCTTGCGACACCGCTTTCCTTCACGAACTGGACAATCTCATCATTAAGCTTGACGACATCTCTTGCTTTCGTTTTCAACTTAAAATTTTTCAGCATAAGTTCTCCTAATGATTGAATGTTCAAAAAGTTGGATTTTCACTATTTGAACAACCTCTATTATTGGTTAATTAATCGATAATAATTTCACTATTCTTCACAGCATAGCCATCGCGGGCGAAGCTCCAGTTATCCTTCGTTCCTCTCCCATCATCTTCGCCAATAATGGTGGCGATATACCCGCTCAAAAGCGCTGCAGGAACGAATTGCGTCAGCGGAATCGTGACCGGGTAACTTGTCTTAGGCGTAGCGACGACAACGCATTTTTCCGGGAAATCGGAACGGGCCGCATCGGATACGACCAGCAGCGGTCTGCCGAGATCGTCGGCGGCATGCCTGATCGCTTCCTTCGCCCGGGACAGTGCCGGGTTGGTCGAATTGGCAAACATCACGGTGCCGATCTTCTCGTAGTTGCGCATAAAGAAATTAAGATGGAGCCACTCTTCCGAATTGATATGCATCGCATACTTGCCTGCTGCCTCGAACATCTTGGCGTGGCCATACCATGCAGCCGCATAATCGAAGCCGGCGCCGGTAAAATCAAACGCTTCCATATGCGCCCATTTTGATGATAACTCGGCAATCGAAGCATCGATTTCCGGCAGCATGCTCTCCAGAGCGTCCGCTTGAGCGGTGATGTCGTTCCGGTAGCTCATTGCCTGGTCCATCGTATAACAGCCGCGAACTTCCCCGAACCGGATCGCCAGCAGCAGCAAAGCCAAGACCGAAACCATATAGCTTCTAACCCCCGGCGCCGGCTCGAAGGCTGGAATATCCACATCCAAAACTTTCTGGCTGGATATGCCCAGATAGGAATCCCGCTTGGCGGTTATGCCTAAAGTCAGAGCGCCGTATTTGTTCGCCCGCTCTACAGACTCGCCGACCCGCGCTACGCTTCCGGAATGGCTCACCGCAATGACGAGCGGATTGTTGGGAGAAAAGCCGAGCTGCTTTTTATGATATAGTCTGGCCAGCTCGATCGAAGTGACGACCTCTGTCGGAATTCCCGTCAGCTCTTCAAAAATATGCTTCGTTGCCAAGCCTGCGGCATACGAATCCCCGCAGCCCGTTAAAATAATCCGCTGGATCGAGAAAATTTCCGGGGTCGTCAAAACCTTCCTTGTTTTCGGTTCCAAATCTTCATACTGCTGCCTGATTAGCTCCGGCAAGCTAAATACTTGCCTTCTCATCGCATTATCATAGTTGCCCAATGATACATCCCCTCCTGTGTTAAAACCATGCTGTTGTCTAACTTGTATTGAGATTAACACAAGCATACATGTAAACGCAAACATTTTTTTGAACCGACTTTCCGAAATCTGTTTCTCCCCTTGTAAATGCTGAAAAAACAATTATTTTATTTTGTTTTACTTTTTAGGCGGATCATTGTATTGTTTATATATAGATACAAGTTTACTTAACGAAAAGGAAGAATGCGCCGATGAATAAAAATACACTGACCATAAATATTGATAAAAGCTCGCCGATCCCGATTTACTATCAGGTGGCTTCAAGCATCCGGGACCGGATTACAAATCATGAGTGGGAAGTGAACGAAAAAATCCCGTCCGAAGCCCAATTAACAGAAGAATACGGGATAAGCAGGGTAACGCTGAGGAAGTCGCTGGATGCTTTGCATGCCGAGGGAATTATTAAAAAGGAGCAGGGAAAGGGCGTTTTTGTGCAAAAAAATCCGCAGCCGATGCTGCACGATTTCAGTCTGCCTTTAACGCTTAGCAGCCGCATGCAGGAAAATGGCATTAGTGTCACGCCGCTCGTTATCACTTCCCACATTTCAGAACCTGTCCCCTATATTAATAAAATACTGGAGCTTGATGAAAAGGAGCCGCTTGCCTATATCAAGCGGGTATTTATATTGAATAATAAGCCGATTGGCTTAAACAACTCATGGCTATCAAGCAAAAAGGTGCCCAAAATTACGGAAAACCGGCTGATTGACAATCATCTGAGCCTGACGCTCGCTAATGTGTACAACTTGAAGCCGAAAAGCATCGAGAACTCCATTCAGTCGATCATTCCCGATGCTGCCGATATGAAAACATTGAATATTCATTACCTTTCTCCTGCCACACTCATCAGAAGCACATCGTATTTGGATGATGAGACGCCTTTGGAATATTCCATGACGATTTGGCTGGGAGACCGGGTAAAATTCAATTTAAATATTACGAACGATTAAGAAGAAACGGCTGACGCCATCCTGGCGCGAAGCAAGTTTCTTCCCTAGAAATATAAGCTGTGTATAAGGTGAAACTTATACTTTCTTATATTTTAAACAAGCAGTATGCTTAAGACGCCTTTCGCAAAGCAGATTGGCGTCTTACAGATTATCAATGCTATTCAGCAACAATATTAAACCGACAATGCACATGACCCAGGAAAGCGCCGAGCCTGTGCTGCCGGCAATTTTCACCCGCAGCTTCTCCAACATGCGCTGCATCATACGTCCGAACAGTGCATGCAAAAGAAGCAGCACTAACGGCGGCAAAATCATAATAAAGTTATAAGCTGCCAGCATAGGCACCCACTGGGCGACGTTTAATTTAGCAGTCGTCATCAGTCCGATCGCTGCGAAATAAGGAAGTGCTGTCGCCACTTCAATGAGCGATGTCGTCAGGCCAAGCCCTACCATCGCGCCGATTCGTTTCGATTTTGGACGCCGCGGCTCAGCACTTTTCTTGTTCGGCACATAAAAACTGGCTATGAACAATCCTCCGCCGATAATCGCCATCGCCCAGCTCACCGGCCGGCTTTGAAAGAGCTCTGCCGCAGCTTCCAATATCGCTTCAAAACCAAGCATAAGCGCGGCGCCAACAAGGAAGTAAAACAAAGCCACTGTCGCCAAGTAGGCAAACAGCCGCGATACAAGCCGTTCCTTCACGGTCAGCAATAAGTAGACAGTAACGCCCAATGTCGCCGGGCTAAGCGTATCCAGCACAGACAAAGCCCCTACGGATAGTAAAAGTTCTACAGACATCACCGTTCCCCCCGCTCAGACGTTTGTCCTGCTTTGCCTGCTGTATAGATAGCAAAGGCTTCCTCCAGCAGCTCAAGCACCTCTTCCTCAATCGGGTACAGGCCCATCCTCTCCGACTGATCCGCAGATTTGCGAATTTCCCACAGCTTCTCGACAAAGGCCTCTTCCCCGTCAAAATCGGCAATACGCTTCTCATCCATCCGGCCGATAATGCGCTGCACTTCAGGTGATCCCGGCCCTTCGTTCATATTTTGTTTGAGTTGGCCAAGCAAGGCGATCCACTCCAACGAATCCGGATCGTCGCGATTCATATTCGGAAGCAGCTCCAGCAGCTCCCGCTCATGTTCTTCAAACATTTGTTTGCGGAACGCTTGTCTTAGCGCGGGCGGATTTTCCGATAGCCGGATCAGGTTTTGGATGACCGGCCAGCTTGTCTCTCCTTCTACTGCCATACTGTTCAGCAGCCCGCGCAGCGCAGCTTCCATTTGCTTCAGCTTCTCCTGTTCTTGAACAACAAACAGCAATTGCTTCTGCAAGCTCGTCGCCCAATTCCATTCCCGGTCGGCAAGCATTTCTGCAATTTCCTGCAAGCTGAAGCCCAGCTTTTTCAGAAACTGAATTTGCTGCAGCTTCATGAGCTCCTCCTCCCGATATAGCCGGTGGTTCCCGGGCGTCTTCCCCGAAGGAGCAAGCAATCCAATCTGGTCGTAGTATCGCAATGTGCGTACCGTAATTCCCGTCTGTCTGGAAACTTCTTTAATCGATATCAGCTTAAGCACCTGCTTTCCAAATCTGCCTACCGATCATTATACAAAATGACGTCGCGTCACTTTCAAGCTCTAATATTTTTTAATGGATTGTTTTTGCAATGTCCCAATGTTGCACGCCGCGACATTCCCCGGGAAATTTCATAAAACCATAGACCGGCTTTCGCCTTTGGACAATTGACCCGGAAATTTCGCGCCGTCGGCATAGACATATTCCGGCGTGCCGGACAGAGAGCAGGAAGCCATCCTTGTAATAGATGGAATAATTTCTAATATTGCATTCCTTGATCATGCTCAGCACCGCCGGCCAAGCGTTAGCGTGCAGTTCTTTTTATTCCGCGAGCTTTTCCGGTTCTACGCGAATTACGCTGCCATACCGTTTTGCCTTCATATCAGATCCCATTTACAGGTTATAAAATGCAATGGCCGTTCCGCCCAGCACGCGATCGATTTCTTCCTGTGTGCGCCCTTCCAGCGCTTTGTTCGTCTCCGCCCACACTTTAGCGTAATCGCCAGCTAGATTGGCTACCGGCCAATCGCTGCCAAACATCATCCGCTCCGCGCCAAAATGTTCAAAAGCGAAATCGATGTACGGCTTAATATCCGCCGCTGCCCAACGCTCCCAGTCCGCTGCCGTATTAAGTCCGGATATTTTGACGTGCACCTGCGGGTAAGCCGACGCCAGCTTCATCTCTTCCGCCCAACGGCCCATTTGCTTCTCTTTAATCGGCGGCTTGGCCAGATGATCGATTACGATTCGCAAATCCGGCACTTTTTCGGCCAAGGCTGGCACATGCTTCAGATGGTTCGGGAAGACGGCGACAACGTCGAACGTGAGACCGAAGGAAGCAAGCTCTTTCAGCCCTTCGATTACTTCGGGGCGTACGACCCAATCGGGATCCTGCTCCTCGTGAATAAGATGGCGAACGCCTTTAAATAGCGGGTTTTTCGTATAATGCGCGAGCTTGCCCGCGGCTTCCTCCGGCCGATCGAGCGGCACCCAGCCGACTATGCCGGCCACCCAATCATATTGCGCAGCCGTGGCCAACATGTAATCCGTATCTTCATAGGAATCCATCGACTGGATGATGACCGTTTTGTCGATGCCCGCGGCTTTCAGCAGCGGCTCAAGCTCGGGTGCTTCAATCGTCCGATAAATCGGCCCATAGGAAGGAACCAGCCAGGGATAATCCACCTGCTCCAAATTCCAAAAATGCTGGTGCGTATCAATTTTCATTCTTATCGCTCCTTTGCATTCAGATTAAACTCTTTAAGCACAGCTTCATTATGCTCTCCTACCCGCGGCGCAGCCTTGTCTGCTGTAGGTGTAGCGCCGTCGATGCGAATCGGACTGCGCACCAATAATCTGCCGGCTCGAGTATGGAAAGCCACTGTTCAGTCGTTCCCGCCAGCAGATGTGCTGCAATAATTCGTTTGATCTCATCCCGCTTCGTCGACCATTCCTGCGCATTAGTATAGCATGCCAGTTCCGGACAGCCCAGCAGCTAGTCATTGGTCAAATTATTCAGCTGCAGCTGCCGGCAAGCGTCTCTGCTGCCCGGACGGTCGATTTTGATGACCCGCGCTCCCAGATCAGCGAGCCTGAGCGCAGCCGAAGGCCCTGACAAAAACTGCGAGAAATCAAGCACCAGCAATCCATCCAGCAGCTTCATCCGTGCCCTCCTCTAACGATTCGCGGTACAAACGATCCATTTGCTCAAGCACTTGGAGCGGATCGCCGCCGCCCCGTATATAGTCGCGCACGACATCTCCGGCATGATCCTGAAAGTGGAAGTAGCCGCTGTAACGCGGCCGCATATAGGCGCGCTCCAAGGCTGGCAGCGTATTGGCAAAATAATGATGCGACCGCCGGTTCACTTCCTCGTCAAGCCATGCCGACCGATGCCCTGGCTGACCGCCGCTTTCAACATAAATGGTTTTTTGAATGTCCGGGCTCGCCGTAAATTGCGCATAAGCAAGCGCCATATCCAAATGCTTGCACGCAGCCGAAATTGCCAGCCCCGTGCCGCCCAAGGTAGATCGCAGCTTGCCGTGGCCGCCAATATCCACCATATCGGTCGCAAACAGCAACCGGCGGGAATAGCCGGTTCGCGAATAATTGGAATAGCCATAGGCGAACGGGCAATAGTAAAGATCATCGCGCGCCGCCATCGCTTCGTACACTTTGATCGGGTTCCAGTCCAGCATTTCCGGGGTGCAATAACAAGTCAGCTCTCTCAGCTGCTCCAGAACCTGAACACCCATCTCTTGACTGACCACGCGCTCCCTTCCGGCAAAGGGCTCTTCACCTTGCGTAACGCAAAGCATATACAGCTGCATGAGCGTATCGATGGGAATGCCAGCAAAAGCCACCTTTCCCTGGCGGGCTATAGCGAGCAGATCATCCCAGCTTTCCGGCAGCGCCAGACCGTCGCGCTCAAATAAATCCGGCCGATAGGTGGCGACCGGCGCAGCCGCGTCAACTGCGAGCGCACTTTGACAGCCGTCAAAATTGTAGCTCATATGCGACAGCCCAACCGAATTGGCGGCTTGATCCTCTATAAACGCGCGCGGCAAATGCTGCTCCAATGGAACAAGGATCCCTTGATCAGCAGCGAAACCAGCCCACGGATGATCAATGATCAACAAATCATATTGTTCAGCAAGCACCCGAATCGGATAATCCGCAAACGCTTGCAAAGAGCGTTTGTCCCAGCTGATCTCTACATCGGGATGCAGCTCCATAAACCGCTGCGCAGTCGCAACAACAGAAACATAACCCCTTGAATGATTCCAGGTGATGCCGCGAAGCTTACTCGTCATACGCATCTCTCCCTTTGTATCTGGTAGTACCAGGGTACCGCGATTTCACTTTAGCATACAAGTCTCAAATTATTAAATGTACCGGGGGCAATTGAAAGCAGCGTGCAGATGCGCGCAGATTTGCTGCG
This sequence comes from Paenibacillus sp. GCM10027626, assembly GCF_042676285.1. Lineage (NCBI taxonomy): Bacteria > Bacillati > Bacillota > Bacilli > Caryophanales > Paenibacillaceae > Paenibacillus > Paenibacillus sp. GCM10027626. Next base: position 187,216 of record NZ_JBHTHC010000011.1, read on the forward strand.
AGCGCTGCGGGCGAAGGATGAAAAAAAAGTGAAAGAGTCCATCCAAGCATTTTTCAAAAACTCGAAAAAATTTTACGATACGATCATCCGTTAATGGCTCTCTATCCTACTTTCGTAAAACAGTAAAAAGAAGCTGCCATCTTGAGGCAAGCTTCTTTTTTTGCGGTTTTGCATATTGATTATTTTGCAGTCGTAATAAAAATACAATATTTGGTTACTCTAAGATTGAAATTTCGAAGAAAGGAAATTGTGATGAAACTATTAATTCCTCCGCTCGAGCCTCCAAGAACGAAGCAGCCGCAAAAATGCCAGAACTGTTTATGGGGACGTTGGGATGGCATGAAACAATTTTGCTCGAAAATCAACTGTATAAAAGAAAAATAACTAGCGAGAGGGGCGGCGTCATCCTATAAGGATTTCAAACTGGCCCCTCTGACTCCGTATGGACACGCATAACGAAATAAATTCATATCGCAAAATATCATCTAATATTTTGTATGGATGGGTCAATTTCATATGTGACGGAGGAGAGCTATATTGTCCAATGAGTTTGTTGTGCGTTCATTAGATGAAATCAGGTTTTGGTCCCGTATTATGAAAGAGCACTCGTTTTTTCTTAAATTAGGATTCCGATGCGAGGATACACAGTTAATTGCAGAAGCAAATGAATTTTACGCCGTGTTTGAAGAAATTGAACGAAAATCTCATGAGTATACGGCGAACACGGATCCGGAAACGATTAAAAGCTTTAATGCAGAAGTGCATCGCGTAGTGTCCTATATTTGGGCCTTTAAAAGAAAAGTATTAGGCTTGGTATTAAGTTGTCAAATGCCGGGGGCTAACAATTTCCCCTTATTGATCGACCATGTGAGCAGAGAAGCGTTTTATTTCAGAAACCGGCTGGAAGAACTGAATGCCGGAAGATTACAGCCCCTGCCTGACGCTATTATCGATGAAAATGTATTTTTCTTGCGAATTATGGCCGACCACTCCAAGTTTATCGGCCATCTGCTTGATCCTTCCGAGAGGCAGCTGGTGGAACAAGCGCGGAACTTCAGCTTTGATTTCGATCAATTGTTAAACCAGGCCAGAGATCTGGACTCCATGCGCCCTCAATCGCAAACTGCTCCGCTTCTTGACCAATTTTTAGACCAAAACCGGATTTCAGTGAAGTCTCTGCGAGATTTCAAAAAGACCGCCAAGGATTTGATCGACGCTTGCCGTATTAAAAGCATCATTCATCCTTTGCTGGCAGATCATGTGTTCCGTGAAGCGGAAAGGTTCCTTTCCATTATTGACATGCTTGAAGGCAGTCTGACAAAAAAACATTGAACGCAGCGGAGTCGACGTCCCCCCTGAAAGCATTCACTCCTCAAGCATCTGTTCAAAATAGTCATAATCGGGATATACATACGGCGACTCCGGACTGGCGATCTTTTCAACCTTGTCAACGGCCAGCTCCATAATTTCGCGATCGCGGTATATCGTTGTCCCCAGCTTCCCGGTAACGCGTACCCATGTATCGTTCGTCAAGTTCTTTCCTTCCTTATACTTAACCAGCATACCGTACGGCTCTGTATCAGCCGCGCAGCACTGCATCGCCAGGCGTGATACGACAAATTGCTCGGCAGACATATCGTCCTCACGATATACAAAGCCGCTAATTTCAATGGTTTTCCCCATAAAATTTTCGGTATACAGATCGAGTGCCGTCAGCACCTCCATGAAGCCGCGCTCTTCCATTACGATCTTGTCCTGGCCATACAATTTACGGCCCAGATTGGCATGCATATTCGAAAACTCGTCATAAGGAAACAGCTTCGCCAGCGGGTCGGGATCCGCATCCGCTTCGGGAGCGGTATCCGGCTCGGGAACGACATCCGGTTCGGAAGCGGAATCTGTGTTGTCAGAAGCAGCCTCGTTTTCTTGGAAGCTCTTCTCTTCTTCAGGCTCGGGGTCTAGGGGAGCCGCCTCCCTGAAGGCGGGAGCGGTCTTGACTGTACTTGCTGTACTGCCGCTTGTGGAGAGATTGATCCCTTTTAACGCTGTAATATTGCTGCCTAATATGGCATCTGAAGTGAAAAATCCTAGCACCAAAGGCAAAATGAACATGCTGTACATAATCGCGCTTTTTCCCCACGATGGTGCAGTATGATGATTGCACCCGCACTCATTCTGTTCGGGAAACTGATTTTGCACGGCGATAAAAAGCATGCAAGCGGCAATGCCCAACAAAACCAGCGCCGATAGCTTCACATAGAGCTCGGTTCGCGGAGCAATGTAATATTGGAGCTTTCCATCCTGCACCAGCCTGACAATCAGGAAGGACAAGCTGCCAAGCACCAGCGAGCGCAACAAATAATGAACCGTAGCCGCTTTTACTTTCATGTTCAGATCAGCCTCCCTACTATAAATGAAATACCTCTCCTACTATCATCGAGCCTGCAAGTACAGCAATAAAAATGAGCAAAGAAAGCAAAATCACAAATTTCTTTTTGAAGACAGCAAACAGCATTAACGTACTTTTAAAATCCAGCATCGGACCAAACACAAGAAATGCAAGTATGGAGCTGCTTGAGAAAAGTGTCGCAAATGATGAGGCGACGAACGCGTCAGAGGTCGAACAGAGCGACAAAATATATGCAAAGCCCATCATGAAGAGAACGGAGCTCCACTCGGATTGTCCGAGCTCAAGCAGACTGCTTCTCGGCAGGAAGCTTTGAATGGCTGCGGTCAAAATGGAGCCCAGCATAACGTACTTGCCCATATCAAAAAATTCGTTGCCGGCATGGTCAATCATCGCCAAAAATTTATTTTGGCTTTGCGCGCTGTGATGATGGTTATGTAAAACCTCATGCTGGGGAGCCGGCTTTAGCGGGTTTCCTTTCATAAACAGATAGACAATACAACCAAGCAGCACCCCGACAACCAGTGCCAGCCCCATGCGGGAATAAATCATTTCCGAACGATTGCGGAAAGCGACATAGGTCGCTGCCAGCACCACCGGATTGACAATCGGGCCGACGACGATAAATACAATTCCGACGTACAGCGGCATTCCTTTGGTGATTAACCTTCTCACAATCGGAATGAGCCCGCATTCGCAGATGGGAAACAAAAAACCGAGTATGCAGGCAAACGGTATCCCTAGCAGCGGATGGCGCGGCGTATACTTGCGAATAAACGATTCCGATATAAACAAATGCATAAAAGACGAGACGATAACCCCTAACAGCAAGAAGGGCAATGTCTCAAGCAAAATACCGAGCAATACCGTTTTAAAAGTGATAAAGGATTGCAAGCCTACTCCTCCTATAATCTAATGCCCCTTTGCTATAAGTAATAATTACTATTTTACAACCTGGTCCAGGGAGCAATCGTCTTCACAACTGAAACAAAGTGTAATAGTTACGATTATACTTGTCAACTTTAATTTGTACAAGCAAAGAATGGACGAAGGGTTTTTGCTCTGATATCCTTTAGCTATATATTAGCTGGCAACTACAAGGCGAGGAAGAGTTATCGCTTGCTTGCAGACTTATTCGGCTCGAGGGGAGATCGTGGATTTTATGCCAAAAAGTATAATCACGGAAGAGGAGATCGCACCCATTGTAAAAGATTTTGTCGCCTATGCAGAATATGTGGAAAAACATCCGATTTTGCTTACAAAATCACAGCAATGGCTGCCGCGCAAAGCTTTGCAGGCAATTAATGAACGGATGGCAGCGCCGGAACAGCAGGTTACAGCCTATTCCGATCAGATTTCCTATCCACTGCTGCATCTATTCTACCATTTAGGGCTAGCCGCTAAACTTTTTCGAAAAGAACAGCAGCCAAAAGGCCAACAGGCATTGCTCCCAACAGAACGGCTGCCGCTTTTCTACCAGTTGACTACTGCTGAAAAATATATGGCTTTGCTCGAAACACTCTGGATCGATTGCGATTGGGAAGATATAAGGGGAAAGGAAGCAAGATCCGGTATGTCTATTATTGTTGATCTGGTATTTCGGGAATTGGAACAAGTCCCGCCCGGAAATACGATTGTAGCAAGTAAGGATAAAAGCGGATCATTCTTGCATCTCTTTAGCAATTTTGGTTATTTCGTTCATTACTTCTGTTATTTCGGTTTCTGGGAGATGACAAAAGACGAGGAAAAGTCTGCTTTGTTCGGAAAATTTCATTATGAAGTCAAGACGCTCACCCCCGCCCCGTTGTTTTATTTTCTTGGTATAGAGCTTTATTATTCGAGAGAGCTTAGCTACTGGAATCTGGCTATGCGGCGTGAAAAAGGCGATTTGCGCGGCAATCCAGGAGAACCGCTGCCAGGCGACGATGAGGAATGGGAGCCCGAGCTTTTCATCGATGCGATGACTCACTATTTCCCAAAAGGAGAACTGGTACAATCTTTGCCGAGAGAAACAAGCGCATTTTTTGACGGGACTTATGTGCTGAAGATTGCCCTCCGGCCAAATTGCTGGAGAAGCATCCAGCTTTCCTCACACTTCACACTATATGATTTGCACATGGCGATCCAGGAAGCTTTCGAGTTCGACGATGACCACCTATATGCCTTTTTCATGGATGGGAAGACTTGGTCGTCCAAATACGCTTTCTACTCTCCTGATGCAGGCGATACTCCGGTTGTAACCGATGTTCGTCTTGGAGAGCTCAATTTATCGGCTGGGCAATCCTTTTTATATCTTTTTGATTTCGGCGACGAATGGGAATTTACAGTAACAGTAGAGGAATTATTGACCACCGATACACGGAAAGCAAAGCCTCGGACAATTGAAGAGAAGGGAAAATCGCCCGCGCAATACTATTAAAGGAATATTGCCGCCATTTTACCTGCTTGACAAGACACCAAAACGCTCTAGTTACCAATAAGTACTAGAGCGTTTTGGTGTGATGGCTGCCCCTTCGTCAAACTTAAGAACGGCGATTTTCTGCAGTGAAGTCAAGCTCAATGAAGACGTAGACAGGGGATCTTCGCGTTGCGAAGGCACTTGTTTAGTTCCCTGCCATTAAAAATAATCGCCCTTCTCCCGCTGCGAAGCTTGCCGTCAGCGTTCCGGCCTGTTTATTATAATTGGCGTTGATCTTTTTGCCGGTCGCCTTGGAAATTTCTTTAATTTGGCCCGGTTTCGGATTGACCTGGAAGGTAACCGTGCGGGAATTGGCCGTGTCCCGGTTGACGATGAACACATATTTTTTGCCATTCTCGTCCTTGAAATAGCTGATCACAAGCGGCTGCGAGGAATCGGCCGGCCGGATGAAAAAGTCATTCGGCAGCGCGGTTGCCCCTTCCGGAATTGTGCCCGTATGATAGACAGCTTGCGAGGTCAGGCTTTGCAAATAACAACCCAAATTCATCACTTCGGCATTGATGTTTTTTACTCCATAATAAGACGCATTTTTGGTCCCGTCCGGCAAAATAAGGCCGTCATGGAAGCCCCAGTCGGCAGGCGGCGTCTGGTAGGTGAAGTATATTAATCCTTTGGCCCCGTATGCCAGATTCGTATAGACCTGATATCTGATCTGATTTTCGGTCGGCGCTACCAGGTCGTTTTGAATGCCGACAGACTGGATGTAGGACCAGAAATCGACTTGGCCCTGCAGCGCTTGCCGACGGATAATTTCCAGATTTTCATAATAGCTGCTTCGTTCACCATCGACCCGGAACGGATAATGGTCGAATACAAGCACATCCGGATGCTGGTTCACCCATCGATTGACGTACTCCTCGTACGCTTGGGCAAGAACTCCCTGATTGACGGCATACCTGAAATCGGAATTGGCGACCGGCTGCCCGTTAATATAAGCATTGCCGTCCGGATACCAGTCGTTGCCCGGATTGGAGCGAACAACCCAGCCTACCGAATCGTCTCCGCCGCCATTGTGGGTCAACTCCCAGTAATAAGAAGTATTAGGACTGACGGCCGCATTCAGCTCAAAGGGAATCCAGATCGTGCTGGCGCCGTTTAACGTTTTGCTGGCAATCAGCGTTTGTTTCGCCGGCGAATTCCAGAGCGACAGCGTAAGCTGCTCGCCGGAAGACCAGGTAGAATGATCGATATATAAGGAAATGTAGCGGATGAGCGTTTCATTTGCTTTTGTTTTGAACGTTTGTCCTAACGGATTGGAAGATGAAACGAAATCGCCGGTATAGTTCGTAATCGTTTCAAAATTTTGTGTCGGATCGGAATAGATCGGCAGCAGATTCACAAAGGACATATGCCCCGGATCGTTTGCCTTAAAACGGTCCGCCACATGCTTCAACATGGGATAGGCGCCGGCCCCCGGTTCGTCGATAAGATTGTAGCCCATAAGCGCCGGATGGTTTTTGTAATGCTGGGCGATTTCATCGATCGTTGCATCCGCGGGCGCTTGCCCGTCGAAATAAGCCCGGGTGGAGAACATCGCCTTGAACCATAGATCGGCACCAGGCTGGGAAATGCCGCTGGCATAGGCTTGTCCGCCGGCATAAACGTTCGCAGTGCTCACTACAATTTGAACAGGTGTAGCGCTATTGCTTGTCAATTCAATGTAGTATGGATGATTTTCAGCAATCGTCGTATAAAAATCAAAATTAAGCTGTTCCCCGGAAACCGGGCCGGTTATCGAATCCGACATAATTTTGCCGTTTTTGGCCGCATCGCTATACATGCTTAGCGTAAGCGTAACGCCGGCAGGCAGGCCGCCGGGGGCCGTCCGCAATTGGACAGTGCTCCAGGCCGGCTTCAAGGAAGTGATCGTTTGTCCTACGGAAGCGGCGCTGCTTACCGGCAGAACTCCGCCACCGGCAGTCTGCGCTGCCTCTTGGCTGTCGTTAAAAACCAGCCTGCCGTCGCTCACCAGCACCTGCAAATCGTTGTCGGCGGCATAATCGAGCATGGCGTCGTTTTCTTCGAACGTATCCGTAAAGTTGGTGCTGACAATAAAGTTCGTGTTCATATCCGCGATTTCCGCAAACTTGGCATCGGATGCTTCCGCCGGGCCCGGGTTCCAAAATATTCCGATCGGAAAATTTTCCGAGTGCCCATGGTAAGCGCTTGCAATTGGCGTAATCAAAAAAAGCGACAGTGCAATGACTACAAAATTAAACCCTGCTTTTGATACTTTCATCATCCATCCCTTCCTCCATTCAAATGGTTTTCGGCATTCAAGCCGTATATTTGAGAACAAGGCGTCCTGAAAATCCCCCAAAGACCCCTTGTTCCAAATATCACTTTAGACGATACAGCTCAATACTGTTCAATACCGTTCTGGCCCCGTCAAGCTTTGCAGGAAACTTCATAGGTGGTGCCTGGCTCAAGCTGCAGCTCAAATGTCCCCTGATCCGGGTCGATTTCAATGATCGTCCCCTGGAGACAGGACGGCGGCTCGTCGCTGCGGAAGCGGAGCACACCTTCCCCGGATGACGCAGTCAATTTAATCGTCCGGCTGTCCATGTAAACCTCTATTTGCCCGCCCGGCATCGGAATAACTCCCTCAATCCAGTCGAGACCGCCGAGCTGGGGCTCCGCGTAATATTTTGCATACCCCGGCGCCACCGGCTTGATGCCCAAATAATATTTACCAAGCAAATAAAGAGGCGACGCCCCCCAGGCATGGCACAAGCTTTTGCCGAACGGTCTGCTATACATTGCGTAATGATCGCTTCCCTGCACCTGCGGATCGTATTCCTCCCAGAACGATGTCGCGCCCAGCTTCAGCATGCCGCCCCAATAGCTGCGGATTTCATCCGTCACATGCGCATGCTCGCCGATTTCGCACAAGGAAGCCAGCTCATAAAACCGCATATACGGCGTTTTAATCTTCTGCACCTGCTCATTGAGCAGCACTTTGTCTTTCACCGAAGCCGCTTGCGATTCATCCAAATAACCGAGCATCAGCGCAAACATATTGGCATAACGAGTCATATGGCGATCCGGCTTTCCATCTTTGCGGCTATGGATCAGTCCGCCCAGCTCATCGTCCCAGAACAGCTCCAGCACCCGTTTTTTCAGCATGGCGGCCTCTCTCCGGCAATCTTGCGCCCGCAGAGCATCATTCATCAGATCGGCAAACTCCGCCATCACTTCCAAGCTGCGGCACAGCAGCACCTGTTCGAAGCATACCTCTCCGCCGTTATCCATCTCCGCCCAATCGACAAATACCCAATCGCCGGGAAGGCCGGCGGCCATTCCGTTTTCGTTGCGCCGTTGCAAACAATAATCGAGCAGCGAGCCGATTTTGTCATACAGCTGCCGGATCAGCTGGACATCTCCGGTATATTGATAATGATCGTACAGTGCGAGAAACCAATAAAACGAATAATCCAAAATATGATTAAGATGCGTTTCCACCGGGTCTTTGCCCCGCACTGCGATTAAAGTTCGCCGGTTAACATCCGCATCGAAAAATAAATAGAAATTCATCAGCACGCTCTGATACACATCGCCCGACCATACCCAGCGATCCCGCTTGATGCCGTCCAGAAAAAATTCCCTCGTCGTCAAATGCAGCGTATAAGCGGCGACGTCCCATATGTCGTTCAACTGCGGATCGGAGCAGCGGAACTTCCCGCGGTAATCCAGCGGAAGGTATTCGTACAAGGCGGAAATGCCGCCAATCTGCACACCGGACTCGCATTCATAATGCACATAGCGAAATGCCCGGGATGCGGGAATCGTATAGTCCTGTTCAATATCGCCCATGTTCAGTTCAGAACGGTCCAACGTTTCACAGGCAGCGGTTGCCTCAGCCTCCTCCAGCGATTCGCCATAATAAAGAGTAACCTTCCCTTGCCCTCGAACCCGGCGCAGCCTGACATAACCGAAAGTTTCCCGGCCAAAGTCGGCCAGACCTTTCCGCTCGTTCTCGTCCCCCTCGCAATGCACCGGCTCGATTTCGGTCGTCTCCAGCTTGTAGCCGGAAGGACGATCTTCAGCCCGGTTGAAATTCCAATGCCCGGCTTCCGCCCATTTTCGGGAGTTGCAGGAGACGAGCCAGGAGCGGTCCGTTCTTAACGTCTTGCCTTGCATATAGATAGCCGGCACGGAGTCCCGGTTAGCCACCGATATGATTACTTCATGCTTCCCGGCCGGTATGACCAGCCGCTCTGCCGCATCATATACGATCACGCCGTCCAGGCTGACATTCCACTCCCCCTCACAGGCAAGCAGCACTTCCTCATCCTCGGCTAAATCGACCGTTTTGTAAAACTTCACGCTGCCATAAAAGGAATCCAGCCGCCACGGCGGCGGATAAGCGTTATTCCGCTCCTGCCGGCGGATCGATACGTTATAATGCAGTCCGAGCTCAAAATCGCCCGGGTACCAGATCCAGGTCGCCCCTGCTGCATCCTGCTCTGCCCTTACCTTGTCCCGCCCGGGTAACAAGCCTTCCATTTGTCCATTCACCTCCCGTTATTCCTTCACACTGCCCAGCACAATGCCCTTCATGAAATACTTTTGTAAAAAAGGATAGACAAGCAAAATCGGCAGCGTGCCCAAAAAGATAAGCGCCGATTTCAGCGTGCGGTCTGACAGCAGCTTCAGCAATTGAATGTCGCTTTCGTTGGCAGTAAGAAAATCCTGCTTGATCACCATATTTTGCAAAAAGCTTTGCAGCGGATAATGCTCCGGATTGTTCATCAGGATCAGCCCGTCGAACCATGAATTCCAATGGCCGACCATCGAAAACAGCGCTATTGTGGCCAGCGCCGGCTTGGACAACGGCACGAATATTCGCCATAACACCGTCATATGTCCAGCCCCGTCTATAAAGGCGGCCTCCACAAGCTCCTTCGGCAAGCCGCGAAAAAAATTCAGCATAAGCAGGACGCTGAATACAGGAACGGCGCCGGGAATAATAAGCGCCCACAGTGAATCGATCAGACCTGTCATTTTGACCGTCATATAAAACGGGATCAGTCCGCCGCCGAACAAAATGGTAAACACATAATACCAGGCGATCGCGGTCCGAAAGAGGAACGCACTCGTTTCTTTCGATAGCGGATAGGCCGTCAGTACGATGAGCGCCAAATTAAGCGCCGTGCCGACCAGCACCCGCTGGACAGTAATGCCGAAAGCCCGCAAAAAACCGTCGTCCTGCAATACATATTCATACGACGAAAGCGTAAATTTGACCGGCCAAAGCTTGACGGCTCCCGCCCCAGCCGCCTCAGCAGAGCTGAGCGAGACGGCCATGACATGAACGATCGGCAGCAGGCAGCTTAACGCCAGCAAACAAAGAAAAATATAGTTGCCAGCGGAAAATACTCTTTTGCCGATGGAAATACCTTCAACCACGTCGCCCTCTCCCCCTAGAAGATCCGATAATTCGCGATCCGGTAAGCCAAATAATAAGAAATGCAAATCAATATAAACGAAATAACGGAATTCATCAGCCCGATTGCAGCCGCATTGCTGTACTGCATGCTCACCAGACCCATGCGGTAAACCATCGTATCGATAATGTCGCCGGTTTCATACACCTGCGGACTGTACAATGTAAATACTTGCTCGAAGCCTGCGCTCAGCACCGAACCGAGACTGAGCGTCAGCATCAGGACGATAATCGGGCGCATGCCGGGAAGCGTAATATGCCACGTCTGCCGCCACCGGCTCGCTCCGTCGATGACTGCCGCTTCGTACAGCGCCGGATTAATCCCGGACAACGCAGCCAGATATACGATAGTGCCAAAGCCAAACTCTTTCCATGTATGGGTCAGCACCAGCGTATACGGAAACCAGTCCTTGTCGCCAAGGAAGAAAATCGACTTCAGGCCGAACCATTGAATGAGTTCGTTGACCATTCCCTCAGAAGGCGACAAAATGTCGATCAATATGCCCCCGAATATGATCCAGGACAAAAAATGGGGCAAATAAATTAACGTTTGCACCGTCCGTTTCACGAACCGCCGTTTCACTTCATTAATAAGCAAAGCGACGATGATCGGGGCGATCAGTCCGGCGACAATTTTCATCGAAGCGATAAACAGCGTATTCCAAAATACGTTCATCGTATCCGGAAGCGAAAACATGTAACTAAAATTGTCGAGACCGACCCATTGCGAGCCGCCGAAGCCTCTCACCGGAATAAATTTTTGGAAGGCCATAATCAGGCCGAACATCGGGATATAGCTGTAGATGAACACAATAACCGCACTGGGCAACAGCATCAAATATAATGGCCTCTGCAGCTTCCGGTTTTGATGCATTCCCCATCACTCCTTGCCGACTGCATTAAATATTTTGGGCGTACCACTCGCCCACTTCCTTCGTAATTTGCTCGCCCCCTTGCTTGTACCACTGCTCCACAAAGGTATCGAACTCCTCCAGCGGGGCGCCCTGAATAATTTTGGTGAACGTCGTGATCTCCAGCTTCTTCATCACTTCCGCTTTATCTACCATGGCTGGTGTCGGCGAGCCGAAAAACTGGTCAGCCAAAAACTGATTTTTCTTCAAATAGTTATCGACTACACTGCCCGTACCGCCAATGCCCCAAATGGCGTTGGCCGACCAGTTCGTCTTGTCCCCGTTCAGGTATTTCTCCACCGCTTTAAGCAGGTTGCGCTGGTCGGGAGTCAGCTTCGCCTTATCCGTTTCTTCCCCTTTCAAGTAAGGCACAAGCGCCAAATGGTTGTTTACGTTATTGAAGGAGCGGTACATTTTGATCGGGCTAATCGTCCAGCCGGAGCCGTTCTCTCCTGTAATCATCTTCTTGAACAATTCATCTGACTTGTTCAGAAACTGCAGATCAAGCCAGGCGTCCATCATTCTGAAGATCGCTTCCGGATGCTCCGCTCCTTTCCTGACTACCCAGTAAGAACTGGCATGCACATTGAGGCCGTGCGGAGCTAGCGCCGGATTGCCGTCGGCCGACGGCATCGGATAAGCCTGCCATTCTGCGTTCGGATCTTTGTCTATGCTTTGCTGGAGCGGCCATCCCGGCGCATACATGGCAGAGTAGAACATCCCGATTCTGCCGGCAATGATCTCTTCATTCACTTTGCCGCCGGCCTTCACGCCGAATTCATGATCGATCGCACCCGCCTGGTACAGCTGCTGCAGCTTGCCGAGCGCCGTTTTCATTTCCGGCTGGATGCTGCTGTATACAAGCTGGTTTTCCTTGTCCTTCAGCCAGATGCCGCGATAGGCATGGTAGCCGTTCAAAAAGCCGTCGAGCCCGCCAAGCTCGTTATCGGCCATCAACCCGTACGTATCGGCTTTGCCGTTGCCGTCGGGATCCTGGGTGGCGAAGGCTTCAGCGATTTTGAGGACATCGTCCATCGTTTGCGGTTCAGGCAAATTGACTTTTTTCAGCCAGTCTTTGCGTACATAAAGCATGGATGCCGATTCCTTTACAACCCCCGTATAGGGAATGCCCATCAGCCTGCCGTCAATCGCAGCCGCTTTCATCACTTCAGGACCCGCTTCATCGATCACTTGGCGCACGTTGTCGGTCGCATACTTGGCGTAAATTTCCGTCATATCCTCAAGCAGTTCTGCTTCATTTAGCTGCTTGAATTGCGCGGATGTGGCGCGAAAAAAATCGGGAATCTCGCCGGACGTAATATTCAAGTTCAGCTTTTGCTCATACTGATCGTCAGGCACTCCCCATAATGTTTTAACTTTAATGCCGTATTCCTGCTCCAGCATACGAGTCCACGGATTGTTGTTCATATCGTCACCATCCGCGTATTTGGTGGTCGGATACGTAGATACGACTGTCGTCACCTCAATACCCGGATCATATTTATCGGGCAGCTTATCGGGAGCTCCCTCTTTCCCTCCGCTATTTGTCCCGGCATTTGTGCTACTTCCTTTTTCCGTCTCCGGCTTCGGCGGTTCTTCATTTTGTTTGGTGCTGCAGCCCGACAAGACCAGCGCAGCAGCAAAAACCGACAGCAGCAATTTTGATCCCAGACGCCCCATTTACTTACACTCTCCCTTTCATTTTGTAATTTCGCCCATGGTGTAGCGGTGCACTGCCCAGTAGAGATTAAACTTGTACTGTACACGTCTATTTTATAAAAAGTGCCAAAGCGGAAATAGACTTCTTTCTTGCTAAAAAGGTTCAAATGTTATCCTTATGTTGAAACTCGCTAAAAAAATGATCCGCTGCGAAAGCGGGTTAATCTGGTGATAGATTCGCCCTGTATTCCGCAGGGCCGTAGTTTGTCCGCTCTTTGAAGATGCGGCTGAAATTTTTCCAGTTGCCGTAACCGACTCTTTCGGCGACTTCATAGATTTTAATACCCGGTTCCTTCAGCAGCCGTTTCGCTTCCTCCATGCGCAGCTCGGTCACATATTCAAGAAAGGTTGTGCCTGCCCGCTCCCGGAACAGCCGACTCAAATAGTGGCGGCTGACAAATATCGCCTGTCCAACATCGGCCAGCGTCATCGGCTCATGCAGATGATCGCGGATATATTGCTTCGCTCTGCCCAGCAGTTGGCCCTCCTGCTTCTCTGGCGACGTCTTCTCAATCAGAACATTGACCCATTCCAAAATGGACCGGCACAAATCGTCGCGGTTGCGCGTCCATAACAGCTTCTCCATAAAAAGGGCCAGATCGCGGGCCGCCGCTCCCGCAGTTGCAGCTTGGAAAAGCTGCAGCTTATCGATAAGCGGGAGCAAGATCGTCTCCACGCCATGCAGCAGCGGCTGACTTTCGTTTTGCTGCAGAAGCGTCTGGACACTTGCCGTTAATGCTGTCAAATAACCGTCATAATCGCCGACATCCCAGGCTGACTGAAGCTGCTTCAGCGGAAGCCTGGCAGCCGCAGATCGATCAGGCTCCTTCGGACAATAGCGCCATACGCCGCCTCCGTTCCACAGCCTTTGCAATAATGCCGTACATGCTTCCGTATAGCCTGTTCTGCTCTCCTCCCGGCCGTGCTCCGGCGGGATAATCGCAATGCCGAAGCTGACAGGAATACGGACTTTGTCCATCCAAAACTGCCGCACTTCTGACGTAAACTGCTGCAGCGCATAGTCCAGCTCTGCATCGGATGGCGCACAAACACCCAATACAACATTGCTGGACTCACGCTTGCCGCTCTCCTGAATGAAACGAACGCCTTTTATATTTTCGGCCACCTCGCCGAGCGTCTTGTGAAACATCCATGCCAGCGTCTGAACCGTCCCGAACTGCAGCGCCCGCAAGCTTGACGTTTCATCGGGGTCGCAGACGACGACCGCTTTGCAAGGAGCTTCATCACCGGCAAATTGTTCCCAGGTCCAAGGTGCCGACTGCGCCCGCTTTTGAGCGGAGCGGCGTCCGATTAGACGAATGGCAGCTTCCAAATCGCCGCCGTTCACCGGCTTCACAAGATAATCGGCTACGCCAATGCGCATCGCTTGTTTGGCATAAGCAAACTCTGAATATCCGCTGAGCATGATCATTTGCGTCTCCGGATAACGTTCCGCAATCGTTTGCGTCAGCGCCAGCCCGTCCATTCCAGGCATCCGCACATCGGAAATGACCAGATCCACCGGATGGCCCATCATCTCGTTCAAAGCAGCATAGCCGTCAGAACAAACGGCGACTACCTGCACCTGTACCCCCTTTTTCTGCAAATCGCCTATCATAATGCAAAGTCCTTCGCGAATTTCTTCCTCATCGTCAACAATCAAGATGTTCATCCTTCATTTTCCCCCCATCAGACGGATGCTGTGCAGGCACACGAATCATGACGATCGTCCCGGAGCCTTCCGCGCTTTCAATATGGATTTCCCCGCGCCCCCCATAAAGAAGAGCTATTCGCTGATACACATTGGTCAGCCCGATGCGGTTGTCTGCCGTCCCGTCTTCTCGCATCGCATGAAGAACATGCTCCAAACGCTCGGGCGTCATCCCCATTCCCTCATCGATCACATGTATGACCAGATCGGATTCATCCCTTTGCACCCTGACGACAATTTGAAGCGTAAAATCGTAATCGGAGATACCATGTTTTAAGGCATTCTCCACCAGCGGCTGAATCAGAAAACCCGGTATGTGGCAATCGAGAGATTCCGGATCAATATGGTAATCGACATGCAAGCGATCGCCGAATCTTAATTTTTGGATGCTGAGCAGGTTTGAAATAAAGCTCAATTCCTGATGCACGGGGACCATATCGGCCATTTTTGCCGCTTGATAACGCACGAGCTGGCCAAGGGCAATCAATGCCTCCTCCGCCTTTTCCGGCTGCTTCCTCACAAGTGTCATCCTGATCGTTTCCAAAACGTTATAGAAAAAGTGAGGATTCATCTGGCTGTGCAGCGCCTGGATTTCCGCTTCCCGCCGCAGCAGCTTCGCTTCCAGCACCTCTTTGTCCAGCTTATGAATCCGGTACTTCATATCGCGGAACGCTTTCGACAAATGTCCGATCTCGTCGCGGCGTTCTGCCCCGGACAGTTCTTCTGGCAGCAAATCCGATTCTGGCTGCAGCTGCCGGCTGAGCAGCCGCAGCTGGTTCGTCATCCCGTACGAAATGAGTGAAATTATGATGGCCGCTGCGGCAAACCCGGCCAGCGACCAAATCGCGAATCGTGATTGAGCCGTCCCGGCCCGCTTGCTTAAATTGTCCAGCGGAATCGTGCTCACAACCTTCCAGCGGCTGTTCGATGAGCTGTCGTAGCTGATGACGTAATCCTTATCGCCTACGGATACTAACTGAGACCCCGAATCGGCCTTCGTCTTATCCGGGAACAACCCCTCCAAAGGCTGCCACAGGCTGCCTGTCTTATCCGAACCGGAGGAATAGACGATGCGATCATGCCTATCCACTATATCGATGGAGGCTCCTTCTCCGAAATCAATCTGCTGCACAATCTGCTTCACCGCTTCCAAAGAACCAAGCAGCATCAGAACGCCGGCTATCTTACCTTGCGCATCGTGAATCGGCTGCGCGATCGAAAACGTATATGGCTGGTTCACGACATATTGCTGGCGGATAATGCCGAGTACAGACGGCTCCTCCTTTTCGCTTTGCAGCTCCTGAAACCACGGCTCCTTCTCATAAGTGGCGTCCATCCAGCTGGCTGCCTCGGCGGACCTGACATAAGCGCTGCCTGAAGCCGTATACAGGACAACGCCGACAAGCGATTGGTTCAGCTTAAACGTATGTAAAATATCCCGCTCATTGCCGCCTTCCTGCGAATTGTTGAAAAAGCCGTTGAGAAACTGATTGTAAGGGGGCGACAGAATCGTCCGGTATACTGTAAGCATCTCATTCACATAGTCATCCAGGTTTCGGTTAATCTGGGCAAGCATCCGCGGAACGAATTCCTCCACTTGCTCCTGCATCGATTTCTTATATAACTGGTACGAATTAATGCTTATAGCTGTAATGACAATCAATACGATCAGACAAATAATCACAGATAATTTCAGCGCAAAAGGCCAGTTTTTAAATTTCAAATGGGTGAGGATCAAACGGTACGACATGCAGCACCCCCTGTGTAAACGCTTTATAACATATAATCTATTACAAACCTCTTGGCATTGTAAACTTTATTTTACAGGTCAGTGTCAAGTCAACATGGGCAGTCAACATTCGCTTGGCGAAGATGCGCATCCGGCACTCCCACCACAAAATATACAAAAAGCCGAGCAATTGCTGCTCGACTCTGCAATTTATGTAATGTTTTCATGCGTTTGCGATTTTGACTATGATCGCCATGTGAACACCTAAGAGGCGACGCACTAGGGCGCCGCCTCTTAACTCGCAGCTTGCAGCTAAACGCTCAATACGATCGAACCGCCAGTTCGAACCTGAAGAAGCAATCCTCTTCGAACCACATCGGGAAGTTCGTTCCCCAAGCATTGTTATACAGCAGAAAATGAAATCCGTCTTCAAGTGAGGCGAACGTATTGTCGAACTTTAAAAGTCTTCTCGCCCCCGGAGCAACAATCGGCGCATCGTACGTGCGTACCGAAGCTTCTCCGTCTGCTGCTTGGTAAAACAGCCCTTCGCCCAGCGCGTGAAGATTCCGGTTGCCGCTGCGGACGACGTCCAGTGGCGATACCGGTTGGCCCATCTTGTCCATACGCCAGCGGTTGACATTATCCGTCGTCGGCGTGATGGAGAACCAGATCGCCTCCGGCAGCCGATTCGCCTGCTTGCCGCTCCAGCTGAGCGAGATTCCGATTTGCGGTTCATCCTTCCGAAACGAGTAATCGATTCGCACCTCACGAGGCGCTCCGAGATCCTCGACCGCCTCTGCGGGCATCCGCAGCGATACGCTCACAAGATCGGCTTCGTCACCCGTCTCGCAAACCATGGAGACAAGCATCGGCGCGAACAGCCGATGGCGCGGTTTCGGCTCGACGTTCTCCATGCCCGGCTTGCCGAAGTCGGCATCCGACCAGCCGTGCGTGACGGCAGTGTTTTCCACGTAATCCTCGAACCATTCGTTATAATTTTCTACGCTGAACGCTTCGTAGACGAACATGCCGATGCGGCGCTCCCGATCCGCCCACTCCTTGCCGTTGCGATCGACCAACGACGCGATGGAGCCGTCGTCCGAGAACGCGACGGCGAAGACGCCAAGAGAGTGCGGGATATGGGGCCGGATCGGCGCCTTACCGATGCGGCGAGCGTCTGGTATCAGCCGCTTTAGTGCCGCGTTCATTTCATCCCGCTTGTCGCCGCCCAGTGCGTTTATCGCCTGATTCAGATAGTCCCGCTGCTCTTGCCACGAGCGTTCAAATACCCGGTACGACCGTCCATTTGCACCGACCCGCTGAAATTGCTGCCCGGACATGCGGTCCTCCGCATCCATCGCAAAAGCACCGATATAGCTGTATTTGGCCGGAATTGCGTCTCCAGCCACCGAATCCCGCTCCCTTGCCTCCGCAAACGCTTTCGACCCGTAATGCTTGTAGTCGCCCAGAAACTTCTTCTCGTCCATCCCCCACGTGTGCTCCGCCACGAGCAGCAATCCTTCCGAGAAGGAACGGTATTCCTCGCTGTCTTCTTCCATTCGTCCTGCTTCGATCCAGCGAGATCGCATGCGCTGCATCTCGCGAAAGCGGGCGATTTTAATCGGATCGGAGGCTGCTCCGTGGATCCAAGTATCACCGATTTCTTCTGTTACAACGGGAAGTGAAGGCTTGTGAGCGAGCAGCTTGACCGCGAACGCATCCATCGTCGAGGCACGAATGGCGGCACCGGGATACGCCTTCGCAAGCTGAGTGAACTGCTCCCGCACATCCTCAGCCGACGGCGGACCGTTATTGTCCCCTGTATGGGCAAAATGGAGCGCATCCCGCAGCCCCGGAATATGCATCGTATTGCCGTAATTGTTGGCGTAATTTACGATGATCTCCGCCCCGTCCTCCGCCCGCCATACGAAGAGCGGCGGCACGCCGGGCACCTTGGAGGCAGGATTTACACCGAGGTGCAGATATTGCAGACCGGATGCGGCCATATGCGTGACGATCGAGCGGGTATGGCCGGGAACGTCTGTCATCTTCGCCGTAATCGTCCGTTTCCCGAACCGGGCGTCCAGCCGACGCGCGATTGATAATCCATAACGGAACAGGGAAGCGTCTAACAGCTCGGTATGCGTCGTGAAAGGCAGTCCGTGCCATGCGATATGTCCGTCCCGGATCGCGCGTTCCATCCGCTCCCGCTCCGCATCGCCCGCATCCGCCAAATACCGTTCGATCAGCCACGACCCGGTCGTCCATACGAAACTCGCACCCTCCTCGCCGGCTAGCCGCTCCGCCAGCGACAATGCCTTCGGAATGAATTCATTCTTGTATTTGGCCACCACATTGCAGGCCATATCGGTAAACCCGATATCCAAATGTGTCTTGAACACGACATGCACCGTGTCGATTGCGCCCCTAATCGTCCGTTCTTCCACCGTGCGCCACCTTCTTCCTCTCTATTCTTTCACCGAACCGAGCACGATGCCGTGCACGAAATATTTTTGCAGAAACGGATAGATCGCCAAGAGCGGCACCATCGCGACGACCAGCTTTGCTGCGTTCAGCGTCCGGTCGGAAGCTTTGTTCAGCCGGATCAGCTCTTCGGCAGTCAGATTCTTCAACAGCTCCGGATCAATTCGGACGACCAACTGCTGGATGTAGGTTTGCAGCGGATAGTTCTCGGGCTTGCTCATAAAGATCAGACCGTCGAAAAACGAATTCCAATGGCCGACAATACTGAACAGCGTTACTGTTGCAAGCGCGGGCAGCGACACTGGCAGGAAGATCCGGATCAGCGTCTGCCAGGGCCCGGCGCCGTCGACGATCGCCGCTTCCTCCAGTTCCTTCGGCAAGTTACGGAAGAAGTTCATGATGAGAATGACGTTGAAGATTGGAACCGCGCCGGGCAGCACGAGTGACCAGAGCGTATTTTGCAGGTTCAGCTCCGTCACCGTCATATAGAGCGGAATGAGACCGCCGGAGAATAGCATGCAGAATACCAGATACCACATGTACAGGTTCCGTCCGGGAAAGACGCGGCTGCCTTTGGACAGCGGGTAGGCCATCACCACGGTGAGCGCAAAGTTGATGAACGCCCCCAGCAGCACCCGTTTCACCGAAACCCCGAACGCCGTGAAAAACTTCTGATCCTCCAGAATGATCTTATAAGAAGTAACGTTGATCCCCTTGGGCCACAGAATGACCTCGCCCGCGTTCGCGGCCGCCTTCTCGCTGAAGGACAGCGCTACCGTATGCACCAGCGGAAACAGCGACAGGAAGGCGATTAGCGTCAATGCCGCCAGGATGGCAGCATCCGCACTCTTGCTGAACATCGAATTCGATTTGACCATGCATTCAACCCACTTTTATTTTAAAATATACGATAATTAGCGAATTTGGCGGCCAGCCGGTACGAGATCAGAATCAAAATGATAGCGACAATCGATTTCAGCAGCCCGACCGCGGTCGCCAAACCATACTGGCTCTCGACCAGCCCCATTCGGTAGACATACGTATCGATAATATCGCCCGATGAGTAGACTAATGGATTGTACAGGTTGAAAATCTGATCGAAGCCCGCGTTCAAAATATTGCCAAGGCTGAGCGTAGCCAGCAGCACGATGGTCGGCGTAATACCGGGCAGCGTAATATGGATCAGTTTCTTGAACCGGTTCGCTCCGTCGATCTCCGCCGCTTCGTAGAGCGAAGGGTTGATACCGGTCAGAGCCGCCAAATACACAATGGCCGAGAAGCCAAACTCTTTCCATACGTCGCTGCCGACGACGATCGGGCGAAACCAGTCGTTACTAGCGAGAAACATGATCGGCTCTCCACCGAAGGCCTTGACGATCAGATTGACGATACCATCCAAGGACAGCATCGTCACCATAATGCCGGCCAGAATGACCCAGGACATGAAGTGGGGTAAATAGACGATCGTCTGTACCCAACGCTTGAACCAGCCGATTCTCACTTCGTGCAGCAGCAGGGCGAAGGCGATTGGCACGATCGTCCCCGCGACGATTTTCATGGACGCTATAACGACGGTGTTTATGAATACTTTCTTGCTGTCGGGAATATCCATCATAAATTCGAAATTGCCGAGCCCGATCCATTCCTGATCCCAAATCCGGATACCGGGCACGAAATCCTGAAAAGCGATAACGACGCCGAACATCGGGATGACGCAAAAGACGAAAAGAAGCAGAACGCCTGGCAGCAGCATCAAGTGGTAGTTCACAATCAATCGTTTGTTCCGCAATATTCCTCCACCCATCCTTGGCGATCGATAGAAGGCGCGTTCTGCGGAGACCCTGCGCCTCTATCACCTTGCCGTTATTGGCTGATTTCTTTGTCGATCTCGGCTAGTACTTCGTCGCCGCCGATCTTCTTCCATTCTTTGACGAAATCGTCGAATTTGTCGATCGACTCCTCGCCCAGAATGATCTTCAGGAATGTTTCACTTTCCAGCTTCGTCAGAATCGCCCATTTGCGCTGCATCGCGGGCGTCTGTCCGAAAAAGACATTGCGGACGATGTTGAGTTTATCGGAGCCAAGCTCCGCGGAGCCGTCTATTCTGGAAATGGCATTAGCCCAGGCCGCGATATCCTTTTTCGGGTTTTCTTTATTTTTCAGGTAATCATCGTAGTACCCCTTTAGCTCCTCGTTCAACCCGGAAGGATCGTTCGCATCAAGCGCCGCTTTCACCTTCGAATACGTATCGTAAGCGGCATTCTCGCCGTCGAGCTGAAGCGAGAACGGCCATACCGCCCAACTGACGCCCAACCCCTTATAAATGTTCGCGGAGTCGGGATCCAACTGGCGGATGCCCTCGGTCTGCACGTTCAACACTTTCATAACGGCTTCGGGATGTTTGTAATCCTTGTTGACGACGAGGAAATTCGCGGTCGGATTTTGGTCGTACAAGTTGAACTTGCCTTCGGCATCAAGCGGAGCCGTGAACGGCCTCCATTCCGCCTTGACGTCGTTCTTGATGGAGTCCTGCAGAGCCGACGTGTATGGCGCCCACCATGGGGCGAACATGATGCCGACCTTATTGGCGGCGATCAGCTCGTTGGCGTCTTTGCGCACCGCGAATTCCTTGTCGATAATACCGTCCTTGTACCACTGCTGCAGCTTGGCCAGCGCCGTCTTCATCTCGGGCAAGGTCGAGCTGTAGGCCGTCTTGCCATCGGCGCCTTTCAGAAACTGGCCCTTATAGGCATGCATCGCCCCGAAGATCGGATCGAGTGCATTGGGGCTGTTCCAGCCCGTCAGCTGCGGGATGGCCGTAAATCCGACCGTATCGGCCTGCCCGTTGCCATCCGGATCTTTCTCGATGAACGCTCTTGCCACTGCTTCAAGCTCATCCAGCGTCCTCGGCGGCTGCAAGCCGAGCTTATCCAGCCAATCCTGACGGATCCAGGTCATGCTGTGCTGTCCCCCGATCTGCGTGTCCGGGAAAGCGTACAGCTTGCCGTCGAAAGTCGCCCGGCTCATAACGCGGTCGCTGTAGGAGTCATAATATCCTTGGACCAGATCGCCGGTATAATCTTTGTAAACGTCCGTCAAATCGGCGATCAAGCCCGCTTTCACCAGCTGCTTCAACTGCTGCTCGTTCACGATGAACGCATCGGGCAAGTCCCGGCTGGAAATCGCCACACCGACTTTCTGCTGGTAGGCGTCCGGCGTCTCGGTCTGCCAGGCGAAAGATACTTTGACGTTCAACTTCTTCTCGATGTACCGCATATATTCGTTGTTCTCGAGCGTATCGCCGTTTGGCAGCTTCAAGTCTTTCGTGTTGAAATTTTTGGCGATGCGCAGCGTGACCGGCTCCTTGTACTTGCCGTAAGGATCCTTATCCCCTGTGGCCTCCGTCCCCTCCTTGCTGTTTTCCCCGGCAGCATTGTTACCGTTTCCATTTCCGCATGCAGTCAACAACAGCATGAGCGCCGTAAGAAAAAGCAGTGCCGTGCGTTTCTTCATCGTCCTTCCCCCAATGCACGTTATTCGTTACCTGTTCATCGTAAAAGCAATTCCCAATTTCGGGAACGGGAATCCGGTCGGAAGTCAGGGGAATTTTGTCGCTTGTTCTGGTCTACCTCCGCCGTCCGACCGATTTCCTACCCTGGCCGACGAATTTCATACGCCGGACGTCTAAGAGTGATCGGACGTTCGGATCGGAATGCGAATCATGATGTCTGTTCCTTCGCCTGGTTTGCTGGCGATCTCGAAATCGCAATGGTTGCCGTACCGGGCCGCCAGCATTCTGCGAACATAGCGAAATCCGATGCCGAGCCCCGTCTTGCGGCGCCGATCCGGCTCCTCTGATAAGAGACGACCGATCTCTTCTTCCGTCATCCCGCTGCCGTTGTCCATGACGTGTATAACGAGATGCTCATCCGCTTCCTTCGCCAAGGTCACGTCGATGGCACCGCGATCGTTGTCCAGGCCGTGATACAGCGCGTTCTCGACAAGCGGCTGCAAAATAAATTTCGGTATCGTCATGCCAGATGCCGCTACTTCTTCGTCCACCGTGAAGCGGACTTCGAATTCGTAGTCGTACCGGATTTGCTGCAGCTCGATATAATCTCGCAGGGCGTTCAGCTCTTCTCCCACCTCCACAGTCTCGCCCCGCTTATCGAGGTTATAGTGGAGGACACGGGTGAAGATCGAGACCATCCGATCGATCTCCTGCTGGCCGTTCATGCGAGCCATGAATTGAATCGAGTTGAGCGTATTATGAATAAAATGCGGGTTGATCTGATAGAGCAGCTTTTCAACTTCCAGTTGCTGCTTCACCCGCTCCCGCTGTTCCATCTCTCGGAACAACGTTTGGATGCGGTCCGTCATCTGGTTGATTTTCCTGACGAGGATGTCGAGCTCCCGAATACGGGTCAGGGCAATCGGCTTGTCCGCTTGGAGCACGTCCGCATGCAGCACTTCATTTCCGATTTTCTTCAGTGGCCGGTAAAAGGAGCGCCAAATAAAATAGGCGATGACAACGCTAACGGCGATGCCGCTTACCAGCACTGCGAAAAACTTGGCGGCCCAATTGTAAAACTCCTTGTTGAACTCGGTTTTGTCAATGACCGCGCTGAGACTCCAGCCCTGATCGCTCGTGACCTTATAGAAATTGTACCCTTCGTTCCCTTTCCCGTTCTCTCCGCGCTCCGACGCGGCATTCGTCCCGGGCGGAAACACCTCTTTTAAATCGCTGAAGATGACCTCTCCGGCCTGATTGCGCAGCACGTGAGCGACTTTCATGCCGTACTGTTCCCGACTGAGCAGCTTCTCGAACAGGCGGACGTTTGTCTCTATATAGACGTAGTAGCTGACGGCGGGGCTGCCGGGAAATTCCACCGGCCGGGTTAGCGCAAACACTTCGTGGTCTCCGTACCGGTAAGCCGTTGTTTGCGGACCGTAGAACGTAACGCCGTTCACCTTTGAGAGAAGCTTCGAGGAAGGATCGATGAGCCGTTCCCGGACTTCGAGGTTGTTGAACATGATCTTGCCGTCGTCAGAGAAATAGAGGATAACACCCAGATATGGATTGGTGAAATTAAGCAGGTTCAAGTTTTTCTGAATTTCCTGACGAAGGGCATATTGCTGAAAATGGCTCGGCGTGGACAGCAGGTTATACAAATTCTGACCCACGCTGCCTTCCATGGACAACTGCAGTGAAGCGTACTCCATATTGTCGAGCGTGCTTTCAAGACCCGCTTTCACCTTGTCCACCGTATTCATAATCCCGCTCTCGACCTTGTTGCTGTAGATCTCCTGAATGGCCACGTAGCTGATGCCGCCCAGCAGCATGAGCGGTATGAAGACAATAATGATCAGCGCCAGGACGAGACGGTTGCGCAAGGAATGGGCTACTGGGAAACCGAATTGTCGCTTCATGGAATGATAGGCGCTCCTTGCTGCATTTTTTTGCGATACTCGGTCGGATTCA
Source organism: Paenibacillus sp. GCM10027626 (assembly GCF_042676285.1). Classification (NCBI taxonomy): domain Bacteria; kingdom Bacillati; phylum Bacillota; class Bacilli; order Caryophanales; family Paenibacillaceae; genus Paenibacillus; species Paenibacillus sp. GCM10027626. Next base: position 211,584 of record NZ_JBHTHC010000011.1, read on the forward strand.
TGCCGAACTGGCTGCGGAACAGCTTGCTAAAATATTTCTCGTCCTTGAAGCCCATCCGCATCGCGATCTGATAGACCGGCTCGTTCGTTCGCTCCAGCCATTCAGCCGATCGGGCGATCTTCTTCTCCTTCACATAGTCGCCGTACGCCGCCCCGACGATATCCTTGAAGCATTGGCTGAAATAGCTGCTGCTCATCAGCAGCTTCGCCGCGAGCTCATCCCGGTTGAAGCTGAATTCGTACCGCCCGTCGATGCAGGCCAGCGCCTTGGCAATCGTCGTCAGAACGGCAGGCGAGTACGGCAGCTTTCGAATTTCCGCCTGCAGCCGGGCACGTACCGCAGCCAGTGCCAGTTCCACCCGCTGCCAGCTCGTCCATTCCGCATGCGGCGCCTCGTTCTCCAGAGGCGCTCCGACGACGGTTTGCCAGGCCCTTATGCAGCTATCCACGATAAGGAACAATGCCTCTGGCTCTGGCACGGTCTCCAGCGTCATCCGAACGGTTCGTTCGTAGGCGCCGTCGCTGCACACCCATTCCTGGTCAATCCAGGCTTCCTTCAGCCGTTCCAGTTCGTTCTCGCCGGCGGACGGACCGTTCAGCTCGGATAATGCGACTTCATAGCGAAACCGCCCCGGCTTCCCTTCAAAGAACAAAAATGGCGGCAATGCCCGCTGCAGTTGCCGACAAACGTCCGCCGTCCGATTCGGAGGGATATCCGTTATAGAGACGAGCGCCCAGTCCCCTGTTCGAAGGAGAGAATCAGTGTCCCCTGCTTCGGTATCGGGCGCGTCATCCGCCAGCGCGAACCAGATTCGCTCCGAAATTTCGTGTATCGTTCGGCTTGCAAGGAAAGGCGCATTCGCGATTTTCTCCACGTGCTGTCCGCCCGCCAGATCGATCACCGCATAGCCGCTTAACCGTTCAGGTTTCGCCGTTCCTCGCCCTCGGACCGATATCTCGTAGGCAACTCGCTCCGTGATCCGCGCAAAGATCTCATCAACCTTGTCCTGTTCGAATTGTGTCTTCACAATATAGTCGATCGCACCAAGACGCAGCGCTTCCTGTACAAAGTCAAAATCCTGATGACAGGTCAGCACGACGATCCACGTATCGGGGTAGCGTATGCGAACGTCTTTCATCAGCTCGAAGCCGTCCATAACGGGCATCGTCAAATCGACGAATAAAAAATCGATAGAATGCGCTTCCATAAACGCTAGGGCCGATTTGCCGTGATTCGCTTCCCCGATGACGCGCATTCGAAACTTGTCCCACGGAAGGAGAGAAATCAAGCCTTTTCGAATCAGTTTTTCGTCATCTACAATCAGTACGTTGAACATGTTAGCGCCTCCGCTTTCCCGTGCCGAACCCGGATATGTTCCGCTTTCATCGCCTGGCAGCATGCGAAGCGTTCCTGACGGTTCCGGCGCGTTTTCATTATTCCAACGGTTGAACAAGATCATTATAACATAGCAGATAATGGATCTACTGTCCGGCGAACGGAAAAACAGAAAACACTTCTTCGGCTGGAAGCAGCGATTTACTGCCACCGTTCCACCGCGAAGAGGTGTCCTTTATCTATTAAGCTTCTGCATAGGCGCGGAAGCGAATCTCAGGTTCAGCCCTATTCGCCTCTGCCGCTGGAGAAGCTTGAAAAGCCGCCTCCGCCTTCGGTGCACAAGTAATGCTTACCGTCTTTGCTTCTCCGGGCAGGAGGGTAAAATATGCTTCGTCGGCAGTCATCCAAAAGCGATCCGTCTTCTCCTCCGGGCGAATGAACAGGATCAGATGCGCGGCTGTATTCCGAAGCCCGAATGCTTTGCGAATGAATGGCTGGCTGATTAATTCCCCGGACACTGCCTCCCAGCCGGATAATTCCGTAATTTCCAGATGAGCGGTTCCAGCCCGCATTCTCTCATCGCGATACCAGGCCTCATCTTTGGTCGAGAAATAATATTCATTTCGGCTCAGCAGTTCCCCCGCCTGATCCCATACTTCAAGCCGCACCAGAAATACGCCTTGAGCGGCCGGCGCCTTGAAGCGCAGCTCTCCGACTTCACTTGCTTCCGTCCCATTCCATTCAGCCGGATATTCTGCTTGATGCAGGCAAGCTCCAGACAAGTCATAAACGACAGCGGCCACGCGGGCTCCCGCTCCGCTTGCATTGCCATGCACATGGATCATGGCGGCTATCTCCTCACCCGGCTTATAGTCGAGCCTGTGGTAATCGAGCGACACATGCACTGGGGCAAACGCTTTGCCTGTCCAATAGTAAGCCATCTTTTGCTCGCCGTAGTAATCGACCAGATTCGTACAGGATACATTCGGCCAAGGCTCATTAAATTGCCAGATAATGCTGCCGCTGTTGCGGAATTTTCTGCGCTGATTCGCCTCCAGAATAAATCTGAGCCCCTCGGCCTGAACCCACTGGCTGCCATCCGAGAATGAGAGCAAATCCTTTTCCTCACCAAAAAACGCTTTGTCCCTTTCAAACGTATCCCACCACTCGCCGTGATGCCGCCACACCAAGTTCTCCACCATCGACTCCGGCTGGCCAGTAGGCCCGCCTGGATTCAAAAACTTCTGTAGGCTTTTGAGCGAGCTGACGCCAGGAACCCCGAATTCACTATGGAATAAATAATCGTTTTCCCCGTACTCCCTGTAATGATCAGGATTACCTCTATAGACCCAGTGCCCGTGAACGTCATGACCGACTCCCTTTTGATCGGATATGTATTCAACAGGACCGGATGCTGTCGTCGGCAAGAACAGGCGCTGCGGGTCGTGCTTTTCCACCAGCCCTTTTAATAACGCTACGTTCTCATCCTCATAAGTCGATGGTGTATTTTCCGCGCTCATCAGCTCATTGCCCCCGCACCAGATCGTCAAGGAGACGTGGTTGCGCCGCTCTTTTAGCGCAGCTGTGGACGCCGTTTCAAGAAGCTCCAAAAACTCCGGACGCTTGGAAGGAATATTGTCTACGCCCGAGCTCGACTGGATGAAATCCTGCCAAATCATAATGCCATGCTTGTCGCACAGCTCATAAAAATAAGATTTTTCAATCACGCCGCCGCCCCAGACGCGGACTAAATTCACATTTGCTTGCTTCATCAGGTAGACAAGCCACTCATATTGCTCATTCGTCACATTTCCATAAATATGATCAAGCGGCGTAATGTTCACGCCTTTTATATAAATACGGCGATCGTTCATCATGACCGTATACGGCAAGGAATTTTCCGGCGCGCCTTCATTTTGGCTAAAACGCAGCTTACGGATTCCGGTATGAAGCTTCCACTCATCCATCAGCTCTCCGTTGCAAAGCAAGCGTATGCTCACTTCATAAAGCGGCTGAGCACCGTGGCCGTTCGGGTACCAGAGATCAGGTTTTTCAATCAGCAGCTGCGTATGAAAGGGCTCTGTCAAAGAAGCGATCTTCTCTCTAACTAGCGCTTGTTGAACGCCGTTCGGTCCAACGCATGAAATCTCGGCCTCCAAGCCGTCCGTCGCAGCAGCTGATGCAGCCTTGCCTAGTGTAAACGCAATGTTTACAACACCGTTTGCCGCCCCGCCGGTCTCCTGAACATCTGTCGTCACCTTGAGCTCATCAAAAGAATAATCCTGATGCACAACAAGCTCAACATCATCCCAAATCCCCAAATTGACCAAGCGGGTGGAAAAGTCCCATTTGTAGCCGAAGCGGCTTTTTTGGGTGAACGTTAGCGACGATCTGCCGATTTGCCCCATTTCATCGGGAGCATGTTTTAACAATACGATCAAGTTTACGGACTCATTCGTGCGGAACTGCTCGGTCAAGTCGTAGACAGCTTCATGATACATACCCTCATGCTCGCCGATCAGCTCATTGTTTACATAAATGGACGCTTCGTAATCAAGCCCTTTGAACACAAGTTCGATTTTGGAGCCGGCAGCGGACGGGCGCTGCAGAACCGTTTTATACATCCACCAGCGGTTTTCCACCCATTCACACTTCAGTGAGTTTTGGTCAACATACGGATTGTCAATTAAGCCGGCCTTGTACAAATCGTAATGCACACCTCCGGGAACCTTGGTCGGTATCCATTCGGTCACGCCCATTAATTCCTGCCCCAGCTCCATGCTCTTTTGCAGAAAAGGAACCCAAGGCCAATAGCCTTTAACGAACCATTCGTTCTCGTTTTGCGAAATATTTATCATTTGCGCCGCTCCTTTTATCATCCTGTTAACCTTGTATGATGTAAATAGTAGCACCCGTTGTTTACAACATCAACTAAAATAATGTTTACAAATTAGTTTACAAAAACAATTGACTTAAACCTTCTGCTTCTTATAAAGTTACATTAGTAAAATGTTTATTAGGAGCTGCCATGAAATGAAAGCAAAGAAAGTTACCCTGCAGCTTATAGCCGATCACTTGCAGGTTTCGAAAACATTAGTATCGCGGGCATTGTTGGGAAAATACGGGGTCAGCGAAGAGATGCGCCAAAAGATTATCCAAAAGGCCGAGGAATTGGGCTACACCTTTCCTGCCGGGCAGGGAGGGAAGCCAGCGGCAACGCGAACGAATATTATCGTAACCGTCATCCCGCGCGGGTACTTGGGAGATCAGACATATTGGGGAAGCTTGCTTGAGCAGATCGAAAGCGAGCTGCAGCGAGCCGGCTACAGCATGATTTTGTCGCCTGTAAGCCAGAGCGGCGATCAGGAGCTGCCCTCCAGCATAAAAAACCGTCAAGCGGACGGAATATTGCTGCTTGGCCAGATTGCGCCAGAGCTTGTGCTGGAAATTCAACAATCGGCTCTTCCTGCCGTTATGGTCGACGGCAATCCGCTATCTGGCGCAAAGCTCGATCATGTCCTTGCCGATAATTTTGTCGGCATGAAGGACATAACCACCGCCGTGCTTGAATCCGGGCATCGCCGGCTTGCGTTTATCGGCTCGCCTGCGTTCTCCTTCAGCTATGCCGAAAGATGGCGCGGGTTCCGCCAGGCCGTGGATGAATTTTCTTTGAGCAGGCAAACCCGAATCGATACGCAGCATATTGCCGATATTCGAGGCGACCATACGATCTTAGAGGTGGATCATGCTCTGTCCGCATTATTGCAAGGGTCGGCTCCCCCGACAGCGATCATTTGCGCCAACGATGCGATTGCCGCCAGCCTATTGTTTGTGTTAAAAAGCAAAAATTTGCGCTGCCCGGAGGATCTCACCGTTACCGGCTTCGACAATGCAAGCGCAAGTGAAGCGCATCGTCTTACAACGATTGATGTGGTCAAGCAGGGCCTTGCCTGGCAAGCTGTGAACTTGTTGGTACAGCGGATAGCGGGCATCAGCTTTAATCCTTGCACTCTGCTCGTGAGCGGCGAGCTTATGAGGCGCGATTCGATTTTTCCCATGTCTCAATAGCGATCTGGAGGACACGGCTCATGATACTGGAAAATCATACTCAAATCCCTTTCGAAAACAAGATGAAGCAAATCTGCGCATGCATTGGGGCGCTTCTCGAGCAAGAACCGGCAGCGCTTGATTCCGTTACCTGCGATCCTCTCGGCTATAAAACGCCGAACTTTACAACGGCAGGCCTTTTTAAGCTCCATGGATCAGTCATGCTTAAAGATCAATCGCACCATTCATGGTCGATCATCGTAAAAATCATAAAAGCGCACAGCCATGAAAAAAATGACTGCCAGCATCACAATTATTGGCGCCGCGAAGCGCAATTGCTGGAATCCGGACTGCTTGATTGCTTGCCTGAGTCTATTCAGGCCCCGGCTTGCTATCTTATAGAAGAACAGCCTGACGGCACAGTGTGGCTATGGATGGAGCACATAACAGGCCAGCATCCGCACTCGCTGGAACAGTTTACTTTTATTGCCGGGCAGCTCGGACGATTCGGCGGAAGCTATCTGACCGGTGAACGGCCGCTCCCTGACCAGGACTGGATATGCCGGGCGTGGCTGCGCTCCTGGACAACAGCAAGCCGCATGTATGCCCCTAATCCGCAAGCTTACATCAGTCGCATCAGCAAGGAGAATGAACAAAGCATCTGGACATGGTACCAAGCTCTCCTTCATCAGCTTGACGCTATAATCCATTCTCTCGGACAACTGCCGCGCGTGACGGCTCATCAGGACCTCAGCCAGATGAATATGCTGCTCGTCAACAACGATGCAACGACGGAGAGACTTATCCTGATTGACTGGCAATTTATGAGCATCTCGGGCATTGGCGAGGATCTTGGCAAGCTGTACGGCGTGAACATGAGTCAAGGGATTATTCCACCCGGACAATACGAGCAATTTGAAGCCGCGCTATTCGACGCCTATGTGAAAGGCTTGCGAGATATGGGCTGGCAAGGCGACGAATGCTTGGCGAGATATGGCTATTGCATGAGCACAGCTGCGAGAAGCGTATGGGAGGTACCTAAATTTTTTGCGCTATCTGCTCAGTTGGAGGAAGAGCCACACAATAAAGAGCTGAAGGGTCAAATAGAGCAGCTTGAGCAGATCATTTCCGTTCATCAGAAGATGGATTCTGATGCGCTTTTTCTTGTAAAAGAAGGGTAGTCCGCTTTTCAAGAAGAATCGGTTGATTGACGGGGTCCCATGGGGACATACGATCCGTTATTTCTACGAAACCCTGCTCATTCGAAGGCTTCGCTGACACACGATCCGTCCCTTGACCAATTTTGCGGGGGTTAGCGGTGATTGGAGGCCATTAACGGATCTACGGTCCGCGAGCAACCCGTTTTTGCTGTTTTGTTCACAGATAAAGGAAGCACGGTCCGCTCAGGACCGCTTCGCCCGCGCTTACAGATGTCCACAATGAATCGACAGCCTGCTACGGTCCGCTTATGTCCTCTGGGGCGCAGTATGGTCAAATAGCCCCCACCTAGCGGTCAGGTGGGAGCAGTATTTTATTTTTTGGCTACATATTTACGAACATCAAAGGCAACCGCAGCCACGATGATAAGGCCTTTAATAATTAGCTGCCAGTAAGGGCTAACGCCGATAAACGTCAAACCGTAATTAATGACGCCGAAGATTAGGACACCGGCCATTACGCCCGGCACCGTACCGATGCCGCCTGCCGTGGAGACGCCGCCTACGACACAAGCGGCGATAGCGTCGAGTTCATACATATTGCCGTAATTATTCGTCGCTCCGCCGGTGCGCGCTGCTTCCAGCACTCCGGCCAGCCCGTAGAGAGCGCCGGATATCGCATAAATGATGACCAGATTTCGTGCCACCTTTATGCCGGACACATGCGCGGCTTGCACATTGCCTCCGATGGCGTACATATTCTTGCCCAATCGTGTCTTATTGAAGATAACCCAACAGATTAAAGCCACAAAAATAGCGATCAAAACGATATACGGGATCGTATAGCCGCCGCCCAAATCAAAATAGCCAGAACCCCACATCGTAAAATCGTCACGCAACCCTCCGATCGGCTGCGATTGGTTGGGCTCTGTATCGAAATAAATTGAATTGATGCCATAAATGCCAACCATCATACCGAGTGTGGCGATAAACGGAGGAACATGGAGCTTGGCTACTACAATACCATTGATCAGACCAACGATTAATCCGGCAATGATGCCGATGAGAATAGGATAGCCTACCCAGAGCTGCGGCAGATCAGGAAAGAAACGGTTGGCATATTCCTCCATTTGTAGCATGGAAGCCGATATGACAGCCGTCAAGCCTACTACGCGACCTGCCGATAAGTCGACGCCTCCGGTAATCAGGATAAACGCCGCGCCCAACGCGATAATCAATCTGGTCGAGGATTGCTGCAAAATATCCCGCAACGTAGAAAAAGCAAGAAAGCCCGGATCCGCGATTGCAATGCCGATCACCAGCACGATTAATACAATGAATATGGCTCTCTGTGTTAAGTAACTTCTAATGTTGACGGTCGTCTGTGGATTCATCCCGTCTCCTCCCTCGATTCCGTTGCCGGCTGGTTTGCCGCCAGCCGCATAATGTCCTGTTCGGTTGCCGTTGCGCTTTCTACAATCCCTTTCAACCGACCTTCACTCATCACCATAATCCGGTCCGTCATGCCGAGCAACTCCGGCATCTCGGAAGAAATCATCAAGATGCTTTTCCCCTGACTTGCTAAACTTGCGATCAGGGTGTAAATCTCATATTTGGCGCCTACATCGATACCCCGTGTGGGCTCATCTAACAGCAAAATGTCAGGCTCAGTCAGCAGCCAGCGCGCCAATAGCACCTTTTGCTGATTGCCGCCGGACAAATTGCGAATCAGCGTATGGACCGCAGGCGTCTTTGTACGCAGCTTCTCTACGCTCTGTGCGGCTTCCATTTTGGCCATGCGCTCATTCAGCAAACCGATACGGTTCCGATACCGCCCAAGGTTGGCAATAATCGTATTCTCGTATACGGACAGAACGGGAAAAATGCCCGTCACACGCCGTTCCTCCGTCAGCAAAGCCATATTATGCCGTTTGGCATCGGATGGTGATTTGATCTGCACGACTTGGCCGTTAATGGATATCGTGCCGGATTGCACTTTTCGCAGCCCGAACAATGCTTCTATCAATTCCGTACGCTGAGAGCCGACAAGACCGCCAAGTCCCAGAATCTCGCCTTTCCGCAGCTCGAAAGAGATTTGATGGAAAGACTTCAGATTAGGCGAGCATAGCCCTTCCACTTTAAGAGCAATGTCGCCTGGTGTGTGCGTCCGCGCCGGATATCTTTCCTTCAGCTCTCGGCCCACCATCTTTGTAATGATAAGATCCGTTGTCAGCTCCGAAGCCGGCCAAGTGCCGATATAACAACCGTCCCTCATAATCGTTACATCGTCCGAAATCTGCAATATCTCTTCCATCTTGTGCGAGATGTAAATAATAGACACACCGCGGACGCGGAGCTTATTAATGATGCCGAATAATTGCTCAACCTCCGATCCGGTCAATGAAGAAGTCGGCTCGTCCATCACAATTACCTTCGCTTCGTAAGAAACAGCTTTCACGATTTCAAGCAGCTGGATTTGAGACACGGATAATGAGCCCGTTCTGGCGCGAGGATCGATTTCGATGCCCAGCTCTTGAAACAGGTTTACAGTATCCTGCAGCATTTTCGCATGATTGACAAATAGAAAGCCCCGCAGCGGAAATCTTCCTAGCCACAGGTTTTCCATGACGCTGCGGTGTTGAACAGGATGGAGTTCCTGATGAATCATGGAAATGCCGTGTGCAATTGCATCTCCGGAATTATTGATCGCCGCGTTGACTCCCTGAATAAATATTTCCCCCTGATCCGGTTTATACATGCCGAACAGACACTTCATTAAAGTCGATTTACCCGCACCATTCTCACCCATAAGCGCATGTACAGTCCCTCGCCTTACATGCAGCGAGACATCGCTTAGCGCCTGCACACCAGGGAAAGCCTTGGATATCCCCCGCATCTCTAATGCAAACGTCATTAGCACCTCTCCCTAATTAAGAATAAAGGGGTAACGCTTAGCATGCCGCTCCCCTTTTTATCCATCCGTATCATTGCGCTTCAGCTATGTTATCCTTCGTAATTTTTTTGTAGGAAATCCAGACATATTTGCCGTCGCTAATATCAAATCCAGTATTGTCCTTTGTTGGCGTTTCGCCTTTAGCCAGCGCCTCTGCAATAGCAACAGCTGCAGCCCCTTGATTTTTAGCGTCATTCAGTACCGTTCCTAGTAAAGTACCGTCCTGTAGCGCCTGAATGGCCGGAGCTGTAGCATCGACACCAATAACCGGTATAAACTTGTCGCCTGTGAAATAGCCCGCTGCTTTTAACGCTTCGATCGCGCCAAGCGCCATATCATCGTTGTTAGCCAGCACCGCTTCAATTTTGTCGCCGAACTGCGCAAGGAAGGCTTGCATTTTTTCTTGACCTTTTACCCGATCCCACATGGCCGTGTCGACCGCCAGCGCATCTACCTCAATTCCAGCGTCCTGAAGCGCCTGAACAGAGAACTTCGATCTCAGCTCCGCATCCTGATGGCCCGGTTCTCCTTGCAGCATGACATACTGTAGCTTACCGTCGCCATTTTTGTCAGCGCCCGGATTAGCCTTCCAATAATCAACAAGCAATTGGCCCGAAATCGTTCCCGACTCCTCCGCTTTTGCGCCTACATAGTACACTTTATCCCATTTGTTCATATCTTCCGCAAGCGGCTCGCGGTTCAGAAATACGACTGGAATGTCGGCCTTCTTCGCTTTGTCGATAATAACGCCTGCTGCCGTCCGGTCGACCGGGTTCACAATCATAGAATTATACTTTTTGGAAATGAACAGGTCGATTTTCTCGTTTTGCGTCGGCTGCGCATTTTGGCTGTCTACGATATCCAGCGCAGACTTGCCGCTTGCTGCAACTGACATCGCATTGCGGACTCCCGTCATAAACGTATCGTCGAACTTGTAAATAGCGACGCCGATTTTCGGTTCACCCTCGCCCTCGCCCGATTTGCCGTTACCGCCACCGTTGCTGCATGCAGCCATCGTCAACATGGCACACGCTAGAAGGGCTAGTATCGATTTTCTCTTCATCCTTGGCACCCGCCTTTATAAAAATTTGCAAACATTGGCCCCGATATCGGGACCAATGTCGGCTTACATTTCTATTATGAAATTACCGGACTGCCTTTCGAATACAAGATTCTCCTATCTTCTATTAAAATTCTCATTCATTTTCAGCCTTCAGTAGCCTTCTAATGGACAAAGGGAAACAGCAGCTTCTGATTGTTCATCCAAAACATATTATCCGCATTGACAACTTTCGTCTCCAATAGTGTCGGCCCTTCGACCGTTTTGCCGGCCAAGAGCGAAGCAGCCTGTTCGACCCCAATATACCCGGTACTGAAATCGTTCTGTACGACAAGCTGGTGGATAATCCCTTCCTGAAGCAGCTCCAGTTGCTCCCGTTCGCTCCCGAACGCCACCAGCTTAAACTCCGCTCCCCATTTCCGGCGCATAATTTCGTCGGCTAATCCTAGTGAGGCAACGGATTGCAAAGCAATGGCGCCGTCCAGCTTGCCACCGTCCAGTATGCTTTTGACCGCTCCCCAGCATACATCTCTTGAATCGCCGCATACTGAAACTTCACGCAAACGAACGAAGGGATATTGCTGCAACGCTTTTCGAATGCCCTGCTCCCGCATTTCTAGACTGGGGATGCTTCGTTCCGCCTTTAAGAGAGCCACTGTACCGCTGCCTCCCAAAAGCTCCGCTAACGCCTCTCCCGCCTTGCGGCCGGCTTCCTCGTTGCTGATCGCAATCGCCCCCTCGACGCCCCTCGGCATCCGCTCATCGTTTAACGCAATAACCGGAATGCCTCGTTCTGCTCCATAAACGCCGATCTGTCGCAGCGTATCTTCGTCGGCCGGGTCGATCAAGAGAGCAACCGCTCCGCCCTCCAGCGTATGAAATGCCGCTGCCAGCTGCTCCGCTGCCTCCTCATCCGGACGAAACGGCAAATATTCCAGATCAAATCCGAATTCCTTGGCCGCCGCTTCCGCCCCGATCTTGATCGCCTCTCCCTGCTCCACTGCATGCACGGGGGCAACGAGCGCAATACGACGCGAAGAAACCGGCTCCTCTGTCATACCGGCAGTCGATGCACAAGCAGTCAGCGAAGCCGCAATCAACACCGTCACGAGAACCGTAATCAGGCTGCGCCGGCCAAACTCCGCTCTTCCGTTAGCCTTCATGATCGCCGCCTCCTTCCCGGCGGATAAATGGCAGCCGGATACGGGCAGTTGTTCCTTCTTCCCGTTCACTTTCATAGGATAATCCGTAATTTTCTCCATAATATAGACGAATCCGGGCATGCACGTTAAGCACCGCTACTCCGGAACCTCCATTCCCCGTTTGCGCTGCTTCACCGTCAGGACTGGTTTCCTTGAAGAGTGCCTGAAGCTGCTCCTCCGTCATGCCAACACCGTTATCTGCCACTTCCATCAACAGAAACCCTCCCTCTATTCTGGCGCTGACCTGTATCATGCCTTCATCCACCAAATATTCAATGCCATGAATAATTGCATTTTCAATTAACGGCTGCAGCACAAGTTTTAGTGTACAGCCACTCAGCGCTTCCTCTTCTGCTTCAATCGAAAATTGAAATTTCTTCTTGAACCGCATTTGCTGGATCGTCAAATAATGCCGGGCATGCTCCAGTTCTTCTCTTACCGTAATCGTTCTGCGTCCCTTGCTTAAGCTGATCCGAAACAACTTTGACAACGAAGTTATCATTGTGATAATTTCTTCTTTTTTGCCCATGCCGACCAAGCGAACAACAGAATTGAGCGTGTTGTACAAGAAATGAGGATTGATTTGCGCCTGAAGCGCCTCCAGCTCATATTTACGTTTGGATTCCTGCTCCATAATGATCTGACTCATCAATCCGCGAATTTTGTCTATCATCAGATTAAAGCGGCTGGACAATTGAATGACTTCCAATGGACCTTTAAGGGGAAGCTCCACATCAAAGTTGCCCCGCTCTACCACTTTCATGGTTGCCTCCATCCGCCGAATCGGTCTTGTCAGCATCGAAGCTAGCACAATCGATACGAGGAAGGCCAGTATGAGCACGCCCCCGACGACTTGGATCATATAACGATAAACCTCCTCCCGGGTCGTCATTATTTCATCCAGATAAGACACTCCCACAACCTTCCAGCCAATATTGTCCACCGACTTCACCGTATGGAGCCGTTTAACTCCTGATACACTGTCAATATAGCTGCCTCGTCCAACCAGTGCCTGTTCAACGTTTTCACTGCGGAGTCCCATATAGATCAATTGCTGCTGAGGATGATATACGATATTGCCCGCTCCCTCATCGATGATGTACACATATCCCCGTTTGCCAAGACTAACCCGGCTGCTCAGCTCATCTATTTTTTTGAAATTAATATCCACAAGCAAAATGACATACATCGGTTCGCCGTTATGCTGCACCGTAATGCCTTTACTCATGGACACAACCCACTTGTATGGACTGCCATAGAGATTTTGTACATGAGGTAAAGAAAAGCCAAGATGATTCGAAACACGTAACGCAGAGTGAAACCAGCTCTGCTCGGTTACGCGTGCACTTTCCCTGATCGGCATCGTTGGATGGTTGCGAAGCACCTCACCCCGTTCATTGAACAGGGCGATAGATACGATATCGTCCCTGCTGCTTGTCACAATATCAAGCTGCTTCGTCACCTGATCGCCGTCCCATTCTCCTTCGACCAGCATATGTTCTTCAATCGCCCGGTACAACTGCGCCATCCCGTCCAAGTAGTCCGCCAGGTTGTAGCTCACAGAATCGACAATTTGCTCCGTGCTAAGCGTAATGTTCTCCTCCGCGATTCGCAAGAATTTGTTGTATACCAATACTGCAACAATGACAACAATGATGAGAATAAATGTCGAGAATGACCATAAAATAATCGACTTAATGCTCCTCGCTCCAAGCCTGTTCATGCTTTCTCGCAACCGCCGGACTATCCGCCCAAAAGCTGCCTTCATGGCTGCACAGACTCCCCGGAAACGCTGCGGCTACGGTACTCTTTCGGCGAAACGCCTGCTCCCTTCTTAAAGCAAAAGCTGAAGTAGTTGGGTTCAGTAAAGCCGACTTTTTCCGCAATTTCGTACGCTTTCAGCTCTGTAGAGCGGAGCAGTTCCTTAGCGGCCTCCATTCGAATGCCCATCAAATATTGACCATAGGTTGAACGGACCTCTTTCTTAAACACGCCGCTAAAGTAATTCGCACTAATATGGAGATAAGCGCATACTTTCTGGATCGACAACGCCGGGTCCATGTAATTCTCCTTCGTAAAGCGTATTGCCTTATTAACAAGCTCTTTATAGGTGAATTGGCGGCGTGTAGCGATGTGACTCATGATTCGGCTGCAAATTTCATAAAATCCGGCCTGCATTTCCTGTAAACCGGCAAATTTGAATATTTCCGTTTGCAATTGAAAGCCTGTGCCGAATAGTGTATCAAGCTGCACACCGGCATCCTTGGCCGTACGGAGCACCGTAGTGACCACCTCCAGCAAATAAACCTGCATGTCGCTGTATGCACATGAAGAATCATAGAGCTCTGCGAAGATTGCATGAACGGCGTTGTATAATTCTTCCGTCGTCCCAACCCTCAGGCTGCGAATAAGGGCCTGTTCCTTCAACTCATCCAGCCCCAGCTTCTCTCCATCACGATTTTCCACGTCGCTAATATTAATGATCTTGCCTGATCCATACACAAGCCGGTAATCCAGTGCCAGGAGCGCATCGGTAAAGGAGTTTTTCAAATGAGTCGCCTCCGTTGCTACAGAACCCATGCCTATGGTGACCGATAGCTTCAAATAGTGCTCAATGCTGCGCAATACATTTTGCAGTGTATCCTGCAATCGGGTGTACCACGAGTCATCTCCATCGCCGCCAGCAATTAGTACAAGGGTATCCTGATGGACAAACACATTGCCAAATTGCTGTGCTTCCCATATCTCTTGAGCAATATTGAGCATGGCGTGCAGCATCAAATCCACATCGCCGGACGCTCTGAGCGATTGACCAGAGGCGCCGGAAGACTCTTCTTCCGCTGGATGAAGTGCTGCAACAGCCACGACATAGGCTTCTCCGGACAAACGAAGGCCGTATCTTTTCGTTTTATCCAAGATTACGGCCTTCGGCAGCTTGCGTGTAAGTAAAGAGGCCAAAAATGACTCACCAAGCATAGGCAGGCTGGTGCGGTAATGCTCCTGCAGCCGCCTGATATCTTCTCGCTGCATCATTTCTTCTTCAATGATGTTCCTGATTCTGATTAAAAGCTCCTTTAGCGTTTCAATGGAGAACGGCTTGAGCAAATACTCATCAACATTCAACCTGACAGCCTGACGGGCATAATCAAACTCGTCATAGCCGGTCAAAATAATCAGCTTCAAGAGCGGGTTGAGCTTCTTTAGCTGCTCAGTTAGCTCCAAACCGTTCATAAACGGCATGTTGATATCTGTGATAACAATATCAGGATCGAGACTTTCCGCAAGCTCCAGGGCATCCTTTCCGTTCTCCGCTGTTCCAGAGACGACAAAGCCGCAAGCTGTCCAATCCATTTCCTGCAGAAGGCCATCCCTAACATCCGCCTCGTCATCTACAAGCAGTACTTTATACATTTCGCAGCTCCTTTTAACCAATTGTTACTACTTAGGTCCGAGCAAAGCTGAATTGGCCTCGCAAGGCAGAAGCAAGCGAGGCTAGAATCGGCTATTTTCATTGCGCTTTGCCTTATATGAAGGATATGCCTTGCCGAAAATCGATCGGCAAGGCACACCTCTAGAACATTAAAACGCAACCTGGTTCAACAAATTGTAGATGACTTGCGCAGCTTCCGAACGGGTAGCCGTTCCCTGTGGAGCGAACATGCCTGCTGCGCGTCCCTTGATCAGTTGCTGCGCCGCGGCAGCCTTCACCGATGCCGCTGCCCAGGCCGATATATCGCCTTCATCGGCAAATGTCGAAACCGCTCCTGCCGATACCTTGCCTTCCATCAGCTCCCAGGCCCGCATCAGCATGACAACCATCTCCTCGCGCGTGATTTGCGCATGCGGATCAAATTTCTCCGCGCTTTTTCCTTTGACGATTCCCGCCTGCACCGCAATGGCGATCGCTTCCGCATACCAGTCGCCCGGCTTAACGTCGGTGAAGGTCAGCTCTGGCCCGCCCTTCAACTCCAGCTTCAGCGCCCGTACCAGCAGTGCCGCGAATTCCGCGCGGGTGACGCTGCGCTCCGGCTCGAAGGTCGTTGCACTCGTACCCGTTACGATTTGCTTCGCTGCCAGCGACTTGATCGCAGGGGCCGCCCAGTACTGCGGAGCGACGTCGTCAAATCGCTTCGTAATCTCCAGTACTCCGTATTTCCCCGGGCGATTAAGGGCTGCGCTGCCTTCCTTGCCGCCGATTGTCCCCGGCGCCTCCTCCAGCGTCCCATCCTCCGCGATCCGGTACGCCCCCGACAGCTGCGGATCGACCGCTTCGTCCAGTTCCCACCGAAGCGCAAACGGCGGACGATAGCTTATGAGCGTTTCTCGCTTGCCGTCGCTCGAAACGATATACAAGCTCACATCATATATGCGGCTTGCCAAGCGAACATCCGCTTGCAATGTGCTCCGGATTTTGGCTGCCATCGCCTGCGCATCGCCTTCCGGCAGCGGCGTCACTTGCAGGATCAACGCGCCATCTGCTCCGCCTGCCGCTTTCCATTGATCCGCCAATTGCCAGATTGCCTCGGACGGGACGGTCAGGGTCAGCTGCTGATCCAGCTTCACTTCCAGCATGCCCTCGCCCAGCAGCTCCGCCGTATGCAGCGGCAGCTTCAACGTTTTCGTACCGGCAGGTACTTCTACCGTTGCTTTTCCTTCGCGCGGCGCCAGTTGTTCCGGCTTGACTGCTACTTCCCCTTCCTTCTTGCTTCCTTCATCTGCAACAGGCGGAATCCAGATCGGGCCTGGCTCATACGGCTGCGGCGTTACCTTGAAGCTGATCCGGTACATTTGCTTCGCCACTCCATCTTCCGCCGTCACCTCAATCGTCGTCACTCCTGGCAAGCCCGTAGCCGGCGTAATGACCACTTTCGCCTTGGAATTGCTTGCCGCTGCGGCCACTTCCGGTACTTTAGTCGTACCCGATGGCAGCACCACCTCGTAGTCATACTGATCCGGCTTGAAGCCTGAAAGAGGTTTGCCATCCACGGAGATACTGCTCAGCGTCGCTTCTCTACTTTGCGGCTCTTCCCCTTCGAGCTTGAAGCTGATCCGGTACATTTGCTTCGCCACTCCATCTTCCGCCGTTACCTCAATCGTCGTCACTCCCGGCAAGCCCGTAGCCGGTGTAATGACTATCTTTGCATTGGCGTCGCTTGCCGCTGCGGCCACTTCCGGTACGACAGACGTACCTGATGGCAGTACTACCTCGTAGTCATACTGATTCGGCTTGAAGCCTGCAAGCGGCTGTCCACCGACAGCAACGCTGCTTAAAGCGGCATTGCTATTCAATATCGTGATCGTTGTACTACCGCTTACACCCGAACCATCTCGTGCAGTAGCAGTGACAGTCACTTGACCGCTCGCTTTTGCCGTTAGCATGCCATCCTGACTAATGACTGCGATCTGCTCATCCGAAGTAGCCCACGATACCTCTTTGTTCGTAGCATTTTCCGGCTCTACTGCAGCCTCCATCTGCAAGCGGCCTGGCAACTTAGGAATGGTCGTTACATTCCCTTGCCCGCTGACTGTAATTTTGGTTACTTTTACATCGGACTGAATAACGAAGCCTGCATTGACCCAATCACCGTGGTCGCTGTTGTTAATATCATATTTATCCAGATTCAGTCTAATTTGCTTAGCACCTTCCGGCAGCAGCTCATTGTAATACCAGTATTGCCCTTTTTCGATTATCGGCGATTCGGCAAGCAATTGATTATCCACAAATACCCGGAATATCATACTGGCTTTTCCGCCTTTTTCATCGCCTATCTCATCATCAGCACCTACTACGGCGACGAATCGCTTGGCGCCTTCCACAATGTTATATACAATGTCGGAATCGGCATGCGTACCGATGCCATGTTCATACTTTTTACCCGCTACACTTAACGGATTGCCGTCAATCGACTTATTCTTTTTAACTGTCGACCAATCTGATTTGGCGCTCACCCAATCTAGTTGATCTAAGTAGATATCAGGCAAAGGCGGTTCTGGTAACTGATTGGAAAAGAGGAATAATGTTTTGGACACCGTTTCCGATTGCGCGATACCATTAACAAAAACCCTTGCCTTGATTACCACTTTATTAGCATGTGCCGCATCAGGAACAAACGGCTCTGTATATAGCAATGAATTTGGAGCAGGTGTACTGCCGTCCAGCGTGTAGCGAATCTCATATACACTTTCGCCCGCATTCGTCAGGAACCTTACTTTGCCTTCTTCATTCAACCAATCTCTTTTACCGTCATAGTCAATAAGCAAGTAGGGAACCGTTGATTTATTAAATTTGGCTGACAGCTCTGTGCCCTCTCCGTCACCTTTTACAATTTTTGCACGCAAAACAGCGGAATTCGTCAGCTCAATACTGTTCTTGTAGAGTGGGGATTGGCTGGACGGCTCGCTGCCATCAAGTGTATAACGGACTTCACTGTCCGTACCGGCCGTTTTCAAATAAACCGTGCGCTTCGCTAAAAAACCGCCGCCGTACGGTTCCATATCCATTTTGGACAGCTTTGCCACATACCCGCCGCTAGCGCGCATATTAAACTTTAAAGTATCGTTTTTGCTTACAGCTTTGTCCACCTTTTCATAGCTTGCTTGTTCGTTCGGATTATCCGCATAGATCGCCGCCTGATACGAGCCGCTATCCAGATAGGACAGGTCAATCTCCATTGAACGCTCTTTATCCAGCCCATTCATGACAGCGATATACCACGTTGACCCCGATCTCCGGGCAAAGGCTGACAACTCGCCAATTTCGCTTCCCGGAAGGACGATCGTTTCATCCCAAACAGTAGGTAAGCTTTTGATCAGTTCAATCGCCGGATTTTTCATCATTTGTTCCGGATGCTCGCCGAAAAATAACGCAGGCGAGGTGAACGTAATTGCCGTCGCTAGCTGATGGCTCCACGAAGTTTTGCCTAGTCTGCCGCTGAAGCTGATCGGCGTATAATCGCCATGCCCCGCCAGCAGTCGAGTGAAAGGGAGCGTGGTATGATGACTTGACGGAAGCGCACCTTGCTCTAACCCGTAAATTCCTTCCCGGGTAAGCTCGTTGGGATATGTGCGGGATAAACCTGTTGGCTTGTTCGCGCCATGAAAATCGACCATCAGGCGCAGCGCCGCCGCCTCTTCCAACACCGCTTTATAAAAATTCACTTTGGTCAGCGTTTCCCCGTCAATAAAATCAACTTTTATCCCGGCAACGCCTAGCTCGTGCATTTTCTGCAGAAAATCGCTGCGTTCGTTTTTGTCATAGAGCCTCTCAGCATGTTTCCACACCCAGGTCTCAACATGACGCGCTTTTCCATAGTCTACGACTTCCTTCAATAACTGATAGCTTTGCTCAATGTCACTGCCTCCCCAATCTTGCCAGGCATCATCGACGAGATTATACTTAAGCCCCAACTCCGCAGCATAGTCGATATACAGCTTGCTGTTTTGAGGAGTAACGCCACCGCCTCCAAGCCATGACCATACAGATGATCCCGGTATAATCCAATCCGTATTATTATCGAAAATCGGAGATTGGGGATCGGCCGTGTTCGGAACGATATCGCTGTTGACCAAGCCGTTCAAATCTGATGCGATGGAAATAATCCTCCAGGGCGTGACCACCTGACCAGCGATTTTCCAAGGATTCATGCTTCCATTATTATCAAAATAAGCTTTAAACGTCCGATTGCCGGAAGCAATCAGCGACATCCCGGCATAATTGACAAGGTTACCTTCCGTTATTGCCGCATAACCGAGATTGTCAGGTAATTTGACGGTCAAAGGGAATGTCATTTTGGTACCTGCAGGGACTTCTTCTGCCGCTGTTTTGTTATATATAGCCTCATAATTCGTCACATTTGCATGATGCCAGACTTGACTTCCCTCGGGAAGCAAGAAACTTGTACTTTCTCCATATATGGATCTCTCTGCCTCCCCTTCCGGAATGATATAACGGAACGCTATCCCGTCATCGTAGGCTTTCACTTCGATTGTAAATTCTAATCCGGTCGGCAGGTGGGTCACCGGGATCTGTGTCAGCGTGTGATGATCGATCGCCGTTGAATGATTGCCCTTCCAGGCATAAGACTGCGATTCCGGTTCCGATCTCAACGGAACGCCCAGCTTGACACTGTTGCCAATATTGTTGGCATCCACATTCACTCCCAAAAAAGACTCCTCAATGACAGGAACGCCTTGAAATTGAACGGAATAGACGAGTCGGCCTTCGCTATTTTTGGCTACTGTACCTGTAACGGCTGCGTTAGGACTTTTAAAATAAACCGGTTCGGACGGTCCGGAAGGATTAGGTTCTTCAGGGTCATCAACCAGAAAACCTGCATTTACCCAATCTGCGTGATCACAAGTGATTTCGTCCACTCTATCGCTCACCAATGTCAAAGTCTTGGCGCCAGGAGGGATATCTATATGAAATGCATAGGTTTGATCAAGCTTTAGAACATTCGAATCGCCGACGACTTCATCGTCAATGCGAACAATGAAGCGAATATCGGCTTTTACAGAGTCCGGGTTGCTCTTCACTTCATCGTCAATGCCTACGATAGCTACAAACTTTTTATAGTTCGGCAACAAGTCATATTCGATCTTGGAGGTCGCATGTGTACCGATGCCCTTTTGGTAGGTTTGTCCCATGATCGTCAAAGTGTTGCCATCTGTCGATTTATCCTTTTTGATATTTTCTATATCTCCCCAGCCGATCGTCGCGCCGTCCTTCCAGTTCAAGTCGGACAAATATATATCCGGCAGCGGCGGCAGCAAGGAGGCTGTTGCGGATGGGCCGGCATCATCCGCCCGAGCTGCTGCAGGGGCAGCAAGCGAGAAGACCATCGTAAATAATACCGCTGCAATCAACAATGATTGCGCATGCAACAAACGTAGACTTTTTATCACTTTTTTTGCTCCTTTTAAAATTTGAGTTCTACTCTTTCCTGTTATCTCTTGAAGAAAAAGGGAGCAGCATTCCACTCCATCTTCTATCGTCACCTCAATCTGTTACACCCAGCGGGTCTGCTGCTGATGTAATCACCGCTTTTACTTTTGCGTCTCTTGCTTCTGCAACCATTTCCGTTACCCCAGTCGTAGCACGATGGCAACACCACCTTTGTAGTCATATTGATCCGGCTTGAAGCCCTTCAATCCCGCCGCTGGTGTAATTATCCCTTTCTCCTTGGTAACGCTTGCAACTGTGATCCGTACTCAGACGTCTACAAAAATTTTGCAAGACTGGTCCCGACTTCGAGAAAAATGCCGGATTATACGTCTATTATGAGATTAGAAAGCTGTCTTGCGAATACAAGATTCTCCTGTCTTCTATTAAAATTCTCATCTGGTACCGGAAATATCTTTGGTTTTGCCGTGTATAGATAAAGCGCTTCCAATTTTCACTTAACTTTTAGTGAGTCGCTTGTTCAAGGCTTTCAAGTTCAATGTTCCATATATACAGCGGTGTTGCTGCCAATAACGAGATTTGAAATAAAATAAGTTCCCGCCGGGATATAAGCAATGCCTTGAGCGTTGTTACCTTGCACTGTGCCGTACCGGCTTGGATGATCCAACGCCTGCTGAATCGCGGTAGTACGAGACTCAACTTCGGTTTGGGCTGGGCCATACTTCACATTGTACGGTTCAATAGAAATATTAAAGATGCCTTCGCCGGTTGTTGCAGGCTGGTCTGTTTCCTCAGGGTCTGCTGCAATAACGACTCTGTCAGAGGGATTGAAGTTCCATTCGCAGTTAATGTATACTCATCGGAAAACCCGTATGCTTCAGGCACTGGATATAGCGAAACTTTGCTAGATCCAGTGCCCCGTCCCCCATGAAGCGTCTAACTATTAGCCAATTTGAATCCTCCTAACACGAAGTCTATTTATTTCAACTGATCATTTTAATGAAATCACGGTTATAAATGACTTTATCCGGGTTGTTTGTAATCCAGTCACTATAGAATTTGTCAATTTTCTCTCCGCCTACAATGGATTTTTTCCAAATATCATTAATCGTTGCCGCACTTTTATCGATAATTTGCAGGTCGGAAGGAAGGATTGGCCAGTTTGTAATTGGATAAGCGTATTCATTGTCGGGATGTCCATAGCATAGAATCCATCGCCTACCGCGTCTATGGCAGGCGGGGGTGTATATGCTTGCAGCACCGCCCGCATCTGGTCCCCGCGGTTGATGCAGCCGTAGATCGGGATGCTTTATAAGTCTTTAATGTTGAAGGCGATGAATGGAATTGAGTTTTTGATGCAAGCTTCTTACATCCGCATCAGCATCACTGCCGCTTCGGCTCTAGTCGCTATCGCCTTCGGCATAAATTTGCTGCCCGGACGGCCGGTTACGATTCCCCGCTGTTCCACTGCTGCAACGGCCCTCTTCGCCCATTGCGGGATATCCTTGTCGTCTGCAAAGCCGGCAGCCGTTGCCGTGAGCGGCAAATCAAGCGCCCTTGCAATCATCGCCGCCATTTCCATCCGCGTTATGGCCGCATTGGGGCGGAAGCTGCCGTCGGGATAGCCGTTCACAATGCCCGCCGCCACTGCCTGCGCGATTGCTTTGCCGGACCATACTCCGATCCGGTCGCGATCCGTGAAGGCAAGTTCGCCGCCTTCTCCCTCCAGCTGCAACGCATTCGCCAGCATGACGATAAACTCTGCGCGCGTTACCGTATTGTCTGGACGGAAGGTTCGATCAGGGTAGCCCTTCACAATCTTCTGCGCAACTGCTCGCATGATCGAATCAGCAGCCCAATGGCCAGCAATGTCAGCAAACGCAACAGCGCCTTCATCCGGTTCGCCGGCCTCTAGCCCCGGCACTTCTGGATCAAGCGATTTACGCACTATCGTCAACGAATATGTTTTCACCGTGCCGTCCTCTGCGCGCACTTTCACTGCAAACACATTGTCTCCTTCCTGCAAAGCCACCTTAATGCCGCTGCCATTCGGCTCACCGCCGATTGTAACCTCAGCCGCTTCATGCGTCGCGCTTGCCAAAATCTCCGCCTGCTCTGCCGTTGTCTCTGCAGCGTACGCCAACACGCCAGCCGAGAACGATGGTGACAAGGTGAGCGCCACGCCATCTGCGCGTACCTGCAAGTCGCGCAAATCAGCGTTATTGGACCATACCCAGCCGCCCCAACCGTTGCCTTCATTGCTATTGCTGCCGCTTTCCAGCGTTTTCACTGCAATGTTTAAAGCGGGGCTCTCATTCCCGGCAGCATCATAGGCCGCAACGCCAAACTGATAGGCTGTTCCTGGCGTCAAGCCTTCCACCTGCCGCTCATATACTGTTCCGGTTACCGTTGTCCGAACTGCTCCATCCACATAAATCCGATAGCCCGCCACGCCAATATCATCCGTTGCCTCCGGCCAGTGCAGCTTCACACTCGTCGCCGTCACATCCGTAACTGCAAGTCTGGCATTTTGCTGCCATTCTGGAGCGTTGGTGTCGCCATCCGGCTGCTGTGCGGCTGGCGTAACGGCATTGGATGCCGAAGATGTCGCACTGCTCCCCACATTATTAATGGCTTTAACCGTGAACGTATACTGCGTGCCATTCGTCAATCCCTTGACAATGATCGGACTCGAAGCACCGCTTGCAATAATGTTATCTGGTGATGATACAACCTCATAGCCAGTAATTGTATTGCCACCATCATTCTCCGGCGGATTGAATGAAACCGTCGCGCTGCGATCTCCGGCGATCGCCTGAATTTGCGTTGGCGCGTCCGGTACGGTGACCAGCGGCGGAGCCTGCTCCAAATAATCCCGCAGCACAGGCACAAGCTGGCGCGCTATCTTCTCATGCCCTGCCTTGGAAGGATGCAAGCTGTCAAAGTAATCCGATGAAGGATAGGCATCAACCCAGCCTGACGTATCTATGAAATGTACCTTTTCATCCCCTGCAGCAATCCGTCCCTCCACAGCAGCTTTCGTAGGCTCTGTCATAAAACCGCCAAAAGTCTTTAATGCGATTAAATGAGCATGCGGATAGCGCTCGCGGATTTGGGCAAGGAAATCTGTATATGTGCGTTGAAAAGTTGCTGCCCCTACCTGGAACTTGTCATCATTCGTACCTAGGTTGATGACGACTGCGTCAGGCTCGTAACGCCCGAAGTCCCAGTCGGGCGAATTGACATCGTCCCCTGTCCGCAGCTTGAAATACTGCTCGCTCATACCAAGTGAATTGGGCGTATAGCAAGCGATTCCCGTCTGCAGACAAATGCCGGTGTAAGCAATTTGCATATGGTCGGCATTTAGCTCCTCTCCCGCAAGCCAGGCGTAAGAATCAAGTGCGACATCCGGCATCCGGTAGCCGACCGTGATCGAATCTCCGATAAACTCAATCAGATGCGATCTTTCCGGCAGCGGAACTGTACTTTCGCCGCTGTCCAGGTACAACCCCTTGAAGGCGATGGAATCCAGCACATCTTTGGCAACAACGGTCAGCCGGTGCGTGCCATCCGAAAGCAAGGAGGGCGTCAAATTTATCGTACCGTCCGCCCCATCATAAAGGACGAAATCTCCGTCGTCGATTTGCGCATAGATTGCGGCCGGCTTATCCAAAGCCAACTGTGCCTTCTTCCCGGTAAAACCTACCCGAAAGGAAGCACCCGGCCAATAGCTAACCGCTTTTTCTCCGGCTGAATTTTCCCAACGCCCAATATAACGGATATTCGTATCATTCGGAGCAATCTTCTCCATCGCCTCTCCCGGCTCAGTCACGATGAAGGCAGCGGTTGCGCTCAGTTCTCCATTCTGTGTACGGGCCGTAATGATTGCGTTCCCTATGCCTACAGTAGTTACAAGTCCGTTGGCATCGACCTTCGCCACCGCCGAATTGCTGGAGCTCCATCTCACTTTCTTATTGGTTGCATCCTCCGGAAGCAGCGACGCAATCAATTGCATACTATCGCCTAAAGCCAGAGTTGCGCTCGTCTTATCCAACGCGATGCTATCTACGAATACTTCCGGACCGTATACCTCCATCTCCCACAGTGAATAGCCATAGATTGTCGCTCTTTCCGTGCCATACATCCGGACATAGCGTGCCTCTGTTTCCGGAAACGCAATCTCCTCTACGCCGCCCTTTCCGTTTGTCGTGCTGTATACAGTACGCCAATTTTCCTCAGCGTCCGGATCATCGGCAACCTGGATTTGATAGCTTCTGCCGTATGCGGCTTCCCAATATAAATGGACGCGGTCAATATTCCGCTTCTCCCCCAGATCGACATAAATCCAGCTTGGATCAATTCCGCGCTTGGAAGTGAAGCGTGTAGCCGGATTACCGTCGAATGCCAAGGCTGCCGTATCCTCCGCAAGGTCGCTGGAGGAAGCGACCGCCGGCTGATTCAGCGCCAGATTCGTTCTCGGTCTTGGCTCCGGGTTTTGCACCGGCTTGATCGTTACTCCGCTATAATTTTCAAGCAGATGAAAGTTCATCTCGTTAAGCGTTGTCGCCGGTTCCGTACTGCCCGGCATATAAACATTTTCAAACGTAATGTCCGTTATCTCTGCGCCTTCCATGCCTTTTATTTTGGCAAAGCTCTCGCCCGCGTCCCGGACTGTAATATTTTTCACCTTAACGCCGGTAATCGGCCCGACCCCGTTGTTGCCGCTCTCCACGGTGAACATCGTCATCCAGGCGCTGTTATCTTCATTTTTGCCAACGACGTCTTCGACATCGATATTTTCAAAGGTGACGCCGCTTACCTCTCCAGTCCCATACTTGTGATGGATTGCAAAGCCGACGGCTGCCTTGTACACAACAGCGTCCTTGAACGTAATATTGCGCTGATCCTGCATGACCCCTTGCCCGATTTTATAGCCGTAGCACCAAGTCCAGGCAATTGCATCCTCAAACAGCACGTTTTCTACCGGCTCGGGGTTTCCCGGCCACGGAACAGTGCCGGAGGCGATATCCGTATCTTCTTTCCATGCCTTCGTTGAATAAGGATCATCGAGCGCAATGCCAATCGTATGACGAATAACCGCATTTTGCGACTCGACAATGTCGATGCCGTCATTTTCACCCATACTAAGACTGTTGAACATTTTCATATTTGTAAATAACAAATCATTGGATCTGACTGGCATGACAGCCCATGCCGCCGATTCTCTAATGACGATCCCGTCCAGGGTGAAGTTTTCGGTCGCGATTGGCACGACAAGATTGTTGATCATCCCTTTGCCATTCGTGCTTTTGTCGTCATGCAGCGCCTTGCCGTTGCCGTCAATCGTTCCCCTGCCGTAAATTTTAATGTTGGAAGAATGAAATTCCGTCGATATCCACCAGGTTGCCGGACGTCCCATAGAGTTCTTAAACCAGTGCTCCTTGTAATCTGCCGTCTTGCCTGTGCCGACCAGCGTTGCCCCCGGCGCCAAATATAAGGCCGTATTGCTCTTCATCACCAGGTTGCCGATATAATAGGTTCCCGCCGGCACATAGACGATGCCCTGGGTGCCCTGACCTTGCGCTGTGCCATAAGCGCTGGCGTCATCGATTGCCTGCTGAAACACTGCCGTTCGCCCCGCTACGCCGTCCCTCTCCCCGTTTCCGGTTACATGATAAGGCGCTTCCGCTAGGTTATAGATTCCCGTGCCCGATGGCGCCGGGACATCCGTCTCTATCGGGTCGGCGGCGATAACGAGCTTTGTTGCCCGGCTGTTGATCATCACGATCAAATATTCATCCTTCTCTGTCGTGAAGGTAATTGTGCGCCCTTCCACCTTGCTGGCCTGTATGCCCAGCTTTTTCGGACTAATCGCATATTCATGAACCTTATCCGTGTTCAGAATCGTCACCTCGTAGGTAACCTTTCCTTCCGATACAGAAAAATGGGCATAATCGTAATCGTTGAACGCTTTTACTACAGGGACATCGACCCCATTAACTTTCAATGTATAGTTGACAGATGCGTCATAACGGATAGACGGCTGATAGGCATATACCGCTGCCTCGTTCTCTGCCGCCGCTGCGGGCATGGCTTGAACGATTGGGGCGGATATGGCCAGCATGGCCGCGATCAGCGGCAACAGGATGAGCTTGCTCCAGCGTCGGTTCAATATATACATATTGCAGAACTCCCTTCCCTTCTGATTTGCAAGCGATTTCATTCGACTCTGTTATTAGCGGTTGACGACTTAACCCGCATGCGGCGGCATTTTGAAAAGCACCCTTTCGGGCGCTTTTCCTGCCGGGCCGGTTACTCCTTCTCCAGACAAAGCTGAAGTAGATCGTCCACATGAGCGGTAGCCAGGCATTCCACTGTATCCGCCGCACCGTAGTAAATTTTCACTTCGCCGTCCTTCTCAAGCACCATTCCGCCGGGAAAGATGACATTGTTGCGGAACCCGCTCACGATCTCGTATGGCGCCTCAGGTGCAAGCAGCGGCTCCTTGCTCATGCCGATAATGCGCTTCGGATTTTCAAGATCCAGCAGCATAATGCCTGCGCTGTATCTCTTCTTCCAGCTCGGTTCCCAGCCGTTCTTGCCTCTGGACGGATCAAGATCAACTGCATGAAAAGTGGTGAGCCAGCCTTTGTTCGTCTTGATCGGCGGAGCGGCCGGACCGACCTTGTCATTGGCGAATGGCACATGTTCCACAGCCAGCAGCAGATCGGAATTGCCCCAATGCACCAAATCGGGCGACTCGGCGATCCATGTATCAAACCGGTCGACGCCATTCCGGCTATATACTGTAAACGGCCGTTCCAGCCGCACATACTTACCGCCAATACGTTCGGGGAACAATACCATATTGCGCAAATCCGGAGTAGACAAACTCAAAATCTCAAAAGAAGCAAAATCGTCTGTCACTGCGACGCCGCCCCGAATGCCGTGCTTCGTATCAACGGCAAAGCACATGTAGCAGCGCCCGTCGATGACAGTCAATCGCGGATCATAGGCCCTGATAACTTCTTCGTCATGCAGTTTGAAGACCGGCCTCGGTCCCGCCTCCCAGCGGATGCCATCATCGCTGAAGGCAATACCGAGATCCGTCGTATGGTGCGGCTTGATCGTCTCATCGGCAAGGGAGCCGTAATCATTGCGGAATATCATGACATACTTTCCGTTAAATTTTGTTACCCCGGCATTGAACACCAATGCGGTCGGGTAAGGCACACGCGACGCATCAAGTACCGGATTATCCGGATGCCGTCTAATCCGCTCGCTCGATGTCAGCGGGCCGATAACAGGAAGTTCCATCTCAATTTTCATCCTTTCTTTGCATGCGTTAGTTTCAGATTCATTCAGCCTTTCAGAGAGCCTGCCGTCATCTGCATAAACGATTTATTCGCAAACAGATATACCAGCAAAATAGGCAATATGGATAAGCAGGCGCCTGCCATCATATAGTGCGTTTGAGCAGCAGCCGACACACCGTATTTCAAATTGGCGAGTCCGACAGTCAATGTTTGCAGATGCGGCTTGCTTAAGGTGAAGACGAAGGGCAGCAAATATTCATTCCACGCTCCGCGAAAAGCGAATAATCCGGCCACGCCAAGCCCTGGAGTGAGCAGCGGGACAATGATCCGCACATAGATCGAGCCTTGGGAGCAGCCGTCGATCCGGGCCGCCTCGTCCAGCTCCCGCGGAATGCCGCTCATGAAGCTTAGCAGAATAAAAAAGGCCGACGCATGCGCGCTGATTAATATGAGAACAACGCCCCATAATGAATTATGCAGATTCAGCTTGATCATCAGCTCGAATTGCGGCCGCAGCACAACAGCGCCGATCGATACAAACATCGTAAATGCCTGGATGCCGACATAAATCTTTTTGCCTGCGAAGCTCATCCGGTTGACCACATAAGCAGCCATCGAAGCCACAATCAGCGTACCCGCTGTAGCCGCAACGGCAACAAACAGACTGTTGAATGAGTACGTAGAAAAGCCGGCCTGCGTCCATGCCTCCGCATAGTTGCCGATCTCCCAGCTTGACGGAAGCAGCGTTGCGCCCGCCGTCAGCTCGGCATTCGTTTTAAATGAGCCCAGTATTGTGATGACGATCGGGAAGAGGGTCAACAGCAGCACCAGCAGCAGAAACACCCAAAGTACGATTTTCCATACATATTTCATCCTGCTCCCCCCCTTACCCGCTGCGGTTCAAACGCCGCGAACCATAAAAATATGCAATCGTAATCAGCCCGACAATGAGCGCTGTAATGAAAGCTACGGCACTGCCATAGCCCATCTCCTGAACCTGGGTCGCCGCTGCGCCTCCCGCCGTCGGGAAAAACAATTTATAGACGTATAGAAACATGACATTCGTTTTGCCTGCAGGACCGCCGTCTGTCATCACCATAATACTTTCATAGCCTTTCAACGCATTAATGATCGCCAGCATAATGATCATCTGCATGACCGGGCCCAGCATCGGAATAGTAATGTAGCGGAATTGCTGCCATTTGTTAGCCCCATCCAGAGAAGAGCTTTCATAAACATCCTGGGGGATATTTTGCAAGCCGGCCAAAAACAGCAGCATATAATTGCCAACCGCCCCCCATACGGCAACGATAATGACAGTCAGCATGGCATAATCCGTCCCCAGCCAATCGATCAGCCCGGCGGTAAGCTTGTATTTAATCAAGAACTGATTCAAAATCCCGTTGTACGAATTAAAGATTGTAAAGAACACAACGGCCATTACAGCTGTACTAATAATGGTCGGCATAAACAGCAGCGCCCGCAGCAGCCCTTTGCCTCTAATCCCCCGATTCAAAATTACGGCCAAAATTAAAGACAGCGGCAATGACAAGGCCAGCTTGCCGCCAGCGTAAAGAAAAGTATTCCACACCGCATCCCAGTACTCATGATCGCCCATCACCCGGGCGAAATTATCGAGCCCGATGAAACGTTCCTCGCCATAGCCTTTGTAATCATAAAACATATAGCGCATCGCCCAGCCTATCGGGTAAATGCCCAGGACGATGGTCAGAATAAAGCTTGGCAGCAAAAAGCCATATGGGAACATCATCTTTTTTGCTCTATTCATTCCATCTCCACTCCTTTCATCAAGAGAAGGGGCAGAGAGATTTTGCGCTCTCTCCGCCCCGATCGTATAACCGCATGCTATTTGGCAAACTGTCCCGCTAATGCTTTCGGATCAAAATCAGCGTTCGGCTCCGCCTTTACTTCGCCGTTTTTCACCGCTGCCGCCAGTCCAGCATTGTAGCGTGCATTCAAATCTTGAATGATCGCGTCCAGATCGCCACCGCTAATCATATACTTGAAGAACGCGTCATCCGATTTTGTGCCCTGCACGGCTACAACGGGATAGACCGGCCATACGCCGTCGTATTGATTAGGCAGGAAGCTATCGATCCCCTTAACATCCGGTGTCGCTGCAACCTCGCTCACGGATGGCACCATCGAGATGCCAAAGCCTTTTTCTTGATATTGCTGAAGAATTTGCGAGGAATACATATAAGATATGAACTTCCACGCCGCCTCCTTATGGGAAGTCTTGGAGCTTAAAGCAAGCCATTGGCCGCCAAGGAGACCGGAGGCCCCATTGAAATTGCCGTCGATCGATGGCGCCGGAGCTGCAGCCCAGTCAATCTTGGCCGGGAATTGCGAGGAATAGACGCCAGGCTCGGCCGAATAGGACAGGTACATGCCGATTTTCCCCTCGGCAAATTGCGCGCGCAGCGGATCGATGTCCAGCGACTCGACGCCCGGCAGCATGCTGCCGTCATCCTTAATTTGCTTGAAGGTCTCTATAATCGGCTTGAACCCGCTAAAATCGTATTGCGCAGTCTTGAAATCATAACCGAATCCGCCATAGCCGCTTACTTCGGCAATAACGCGGGCGGAACGGCCAAATGCGCTGGCCGGGTTTTTAAAGTTGAGCGCAAAGCCGTATGCTCCGCTATCCTTGCCCGCTTCCGTCAATTTTTTGGCGATGTCCACCATCTCTGCCAAAGTCGTTGGCGGAGCCTCGATACCCGCCTTGGCAAACAACTCCTTGTTGTACACCAGCCGCATCGTGGTGCCGAAGTTCGGAAGGCTGTAGCGTTTACCGTCGAAGCTGTTCAAATCCGGCATTTCTTGAAATTTCGCTTTTATTTCATCGTCAAGAAACTCATCGATCGGCGCCAAATAGCCTTTTTTATAAAAAGTTTGTATCGTATTTTCTTTCACGCGGATAACATCGGGAGCCTCCGAGGTTTGGAAGGACATATCCAGCGCCTGATCAAAGTCATCGCCTTTAATGGACAGCTCGACTTCAATATTGTCGGTATTCGCAGCATTAAACTCATCCACTATTTGTTTAATGTATTCCGAATCATGCCGGTCGCCAGTCCAATAGCTGATTTTTGTTTTCGTGCCTGCCGTTGCCTTGTTGTCCCCTCCTTCGTTCCCGGGAGCCGTGTGTTGTCCGTCATTTCCTCCGCCGCAAGCCGCAAGGCCGGCAGCCAGCGTCAAACTCATCGCCGTTAAAAGCAGCTTTTTTCTCATGCTAACGTGTTCCCCCTTTTATGAGATAACTTTCATCGATCTTATTTTTTAATTATAAACATCGCCCAACAATCGCATAATGCGGCAAACCACACAAAAAGGGCAGATATCTTATACTTTTTTCTGCAAAAAACTCCAACAGCCGCAGTTTCCGAAGTCGCAAATAGGCTGCGCTGCCCTAATCCAAATCAATTGGCAGATCCGCAATCCCCGTGCTATAAATTTTGAACTCGGACGGTGTCATATTGGTGTGCTTCTTAAATACCTCGCTGAAGTAACGCCTGTGCTCATATCCTAGCGACTGCGCAATTTCTTGTACCTGATAGCCCTCAATCAACATATGCTTTGCCCGCTCCATCCGCTGATGCATAACAAATTGCTGAAAAGAAATACCCAGCACCTTTTTAAACAAATTGGAAAAATAGCCTTGACTCAAATTAAACTTGCCGGCGCAATGTTCAAGGGACAAATTGTGGTGTAAGTTAGTGCAAATATAGTCTCTGGCTGCATAGATCAGCTTCGAGGATTCATCGGAGCGCTCCTGTCCAATCCAGCTGCACCCCTCCTCACACAATCCAAGCACCACCCTCTGCATCTCCAGGAAGGTAGCATGTTCACGCTTGCTGTTGCCGATCCAGCGCTGTTCCAACTCCCTGACCCTCTGTTCCCCAAATAGCTCAAGCATCGTACGGCAAATTTTCGCCGACAGCTCGAAGCACAGATGCTCGACATGGCGAGGCTCAGGAAGGGGAACTCTTTGCATCAAGTCATTGAAAATTTGCTCAAGGATAAGTCGGCATTTTCCGTTATTGCCGGACTTCAAGGCGAAAAGAAATTCCTGCTCGGTCGCTGCCGAATAATTCGGCATCATGCCGCTGCGCTTGCCGTCTCCTAGCGCTTCCGAGTATTTGGCAACGCTGTTGCCCTCTGTAAAAAAGTGATACGACAGGGCGCTGACGGCTTTCTGGTATGCATCAGGCAGTTCGGACACCTGCCGGACGCATCGCCCGACTCCAATCGAAACGGTAGAATGAGTATAGCGCTGCACATTTACTCTACACGCCTCCGATATCGCTACCGCCTCATGATCATCCGCACAATTCATAATGCAGACAAATTGGTTGGCCGACTCGCGGAAAATAACACCTTTTGTCCATAACGTCACCGTTTCCTCCAGCACATTCCGCAAGCTGAAACGCATCAGCTCCACTTCCCAGGCAGGACGCAGCTTGTACTTTTCCATGAAGTGATCAAATTCAGCAACGAACACATTAAAGCTGTCCGGCTCCAATCCGATAGCAAGCTGCTCCCACTGCGCTACAATCCCCGTGCCGTTATGAGGATGATGGACAAGCAGCGTTAAGTGTTCCTGCTGCAGCACGGGCAGGCTTTGTCTCTGCCTCATTTCCAGCTCTTGCAGCCTGTCCCGCTCCTCCTTGGATTGTAAAAAAGCCTCCTTCGCCTTCAGCACTGTGCCTACAATTTCTCCAACAGAAAACGGCTTTTTGACGAAGTCAAAAGCCCCAAGCCTGATCGCCTGCTTGGTGTATGAAAAATCGGTATACGCACTCAATATAATGATTTTCGTCATTGGTGCTATGCTTAATATTTGCCTCGTCATTTCAATGCCGTCCATCTTGGGCATGCGGATATCTGTAAGCACAATATCCGGCTTTACCTCCCGCACCATCCGAACCCCCTCCTCGCCGTCAAGCGCCGTCCCGGCCATCTGTATGCCGTGTTCCGCCCATGACGGCTTACGCGAGATCATATCTACCACACTGCGGATATCGTCAATTACACATAGCTTTACGATTTCATCAGCCATGCCACTGCACCTCTCCCCTTCTCATCGGAATCCATAATTCTATTCTGGCTCCGCCTTCCGCCAGACTGAACAGCTCCAGCCGCGCTTCGTCCCCATAATACAAATTCAAGCGGTTCGCAATACTATACAGCGCAAAGCCCTTCCTCGACGCCGCATGGCCTGGCCGCTTCATCCTCTCCCGCACCTGCTCTACATCCATCCCTGCCCCATTGTCCTCAATAAGAATATGCAGCTTGCCTTCATCATGCCGGACTTCCAACCGGATTTGCCCCCCGCTGCCCCGGTCCCGAAAGCCGTGCTGAATGCTGTTCTCTACAAGCGGCTGCAGTAAAATTTTCGGCACGTAATACGTCAGCAGCTCCGGATCGCCGATCATTTTGCTGTAAGTAAATAGCCTTTCGTAGCACATATTTTGTATCGTACAATACTGCTCCACATGCAATAATTCATCCTCCAGCGTGTTCCAATCCTTGCCGCCGCTCAAGCCCAGCTGGAACATTTGTGACAGCGCCATAATCATCTTGCTCGCTTCCTCATTCTCGCCCATCTCCGACTTGCAGTAGATCGTATTCAGTGTATTGTACAAAAAATGCGGCTCCATCTGCGCAGTGAGCGCACGCATCTCCGCTTCGCGTTTGCCCGCTTCTCCGGCTTTTACATCTTGAATCAGCCTTGTAATTTCATCCAGCATCCGGTTGAACTGAAAGCCTACCTGCGCCACCTCGTCCTGCGACTTGCTCTCGAATCGTACCGACAGCCGGTTGTCCTCCACCTCGCGCATAAGGCGCTGAAGACGGTACAGCGGCTGCAGCAGCACTCTTGTCAGCTTATTCGACAGCAGCCAGGCTGCAATGAGAAACAGCAGCATAATGATCCCCGTCGCACGCTGAACCGCTTTCATCTGCTCCAGCAGCTTATCCTTGGACTGGATGCCGAACAACAGCCAGTTCTTCTCGATTATAGAGCGCGCATAGTTGACCAAATATTCAGTATCGTCAAACGTATGAAAGAAGTAGCTGCTCTCCTTGGCAGAAATGCTGCCGAGGAAGGCTTCATCCTTGCGCAAACTATGCCGGATCGGCCAGCTGGTACGCATAACCTCTTCTCCGTCTGAATCGATAATAAAATAGTTATAATCATTGTGCGGCGAATGTTGGTTAATAATCCCGATAAGACCGCTTTCACTGACATTGACGATAAAATAAACGTTCGTATTGGAGAAGCTGTCCTGCGTCCCTTTAGTAACGAAGCTGAGCACACGCCGTTCCCCCGTAAAAAATACATCGGTATGTCCGCTAAGCCAGAAGCCGCCATAGTTTTCCTTGGCCAAATAATACAAATTCGATTCATAAAACGATTGATTCGGCGCTCGGCGCTGCCAAACAGGATAAAAATCCCCGATCGGTGTTGCAATCAATATGCTCTCGATGAGCGGCTCATTGAATGTTACCTGGGAGAATACATACTGCAGCTCGGATAAATGAACATAGTAATCGGCAATATTGTTGCTCTGCACATCCTGCATCAGTAAATTAAAGGCATCGCTAAACATAATGGAACGAACCGCTTTAGAGACACTGTATAGCTTGTCATCCAGTATTTGTCTCGTCTTGTTCATCGTCTCCTGGCTGGAAGCAAAGGCATTGCGCTGCAATTCCTGTGCTGCAATATAGTAGGACGATGTCCCGACAACGCCGACAGCCAATGCAATCAACAACGAAAAAGCGACATTGATCCGCCGCTTGAAGGAAATGCCATAGTACAACGTGAGCCAACTCGCCCATATTCTCCTGGCACTGGGAAGCTTCATCGCAGGGACACCCCCTATTTTGAAGAACAAATAAACTTTTTTCCACTAATTTACATCAAGAAGAATGGCTTGCCCCGCGGGTCGACAATATGCAAAGTCAGTTTCGCGGCCATTGTTGCTGCCTATTTGGCCTTAACCCCGCTATTCGCCAAAATGTTTGCCCGCGGCTGTATCTCTTATCAGGAACGCTATTCGGCAATCGTGTTTATAAGTGCTGGCCGTGTCGGGCATCGATCATCTATTAACCGGTTATTTTTGTCGTGTTCATTCTCATGCTGCTGCTCTTCTTTCGCGCGATTCGCAATTTTATCAACTATCGGTAGGCAGCGGATACACATCGTTAAGCGTAATAATCCCGGTAATTTTTCGGTGTGCAGCCAACGAGCTTTTTGAAAAGATGAGTGAAATACGCCGTATTCTGAAAACCGATTTGTTCCGCTACTTCGTAAATTTTGATGCTCGGGTCCTGCAACAGCTCCTTGGCCTTGTCCATCCGCATCGTCTGGACAAAATCGGATATGGTCTGCCCCGTTTCTTTTTTAAAGAGCACGCTCAGATAGCTGGCATTCATGTAATGCAGATCGGCAATCTGTTTAACCGTCAGGCTCTCGTGCAGATTCGTTTCGATGAAACGGGCAATCTTCAAGATAAGTTGATGAGGGCGATGGGCCCGATCCCCTTGCCAAGGCGGGGCGAAAACGGCCAAATGTGCAACTATAACGGCCTTGGCTTCGTTCGCACTCCGGCAGGCCAGCAGTTGACGCCACAGCCGCATTTGGCCGTTGCCGTCACTAGCTCCGCCCGCCTGCTGCCTGCGTGTAAGCTCGATAAGCAGCTCTATGCCGAAAGATAATACTTCGGAAAGTGCGTCATGTTCCTGGGGTATAATGGAATCAAATACATCGTTCAACAAATCGGCAGCTTGGGTCATCTCCCCAATCTCCGTTAGTTGAACGATTTCCGGAATCAGTTTTCCACGGAGACGGATATCTTGATCGTTAGACTGATCCAGCCAATCTTTATGCTGTTGCCGGTTCTCTTCTCCGGACAACCGGACCTTTGTTGCCGCGAGCTTCGCTTCCTTGTAAAGCTTGTGCGCCTCAAACCATGAACTGCCTCTCCGACTGCCGCAGATTGTGACTGAGATGCCAAATTGTGCCTTTGCGGCGCGGCGGAATAAGCACAGCCGATTTTCCAGCAACGACGCAGTTTCCGGTGCAGGATTCAATTGGACGGCTGCCGCCCGACCGTCTCCCGCCCTCGCCACGTACAAATCGGCGCAATCGTTCATAAGGGCACGTACCGCGAGGTGGAATTCCAGTCTTGAAGCTGCATATGTCTCGGCTTCATGCGCTCTGCCCGGCGCAAGCTCCAATCCTAGAATAATTACACGCACTCCATGATCGGCTTCGGGGAGATCAAGCAGCCTTCTCCATGAGGCAACCGTACCGCTGTCGCCGGTTGTTCCCTCGAGCAGATCGGCAGCGAACCGTTCCTTTACCAGCTCAACACTGTCTGACACCTTCGCATGCAATGCTTCCATCTGGGCAGTCATCTGCCCATTCCGGTCCAACGTTGCACGGAAAGCAGTCAGTTTATCTTCCACCTCTTCCGTCTTAAGCGGTTTCAACACATAGGCCAGTGCGCCCGCATGCATGGCGTCCTGAACAAAATCGAACTCGTTGTAGCCGCTGATCATCAGTGACTGAATATGCGGATTATGCGCCTTGAACCGGGCAACGAGCTCAATGCCTGTCATTCCCGGCATCGATACGTCCGAAATAAGCACGTCGATGGGCGTATGCTCCAGCACGGCTAATGCCTCCTCGCCGGACTCTGCCGTAATCGGAGGCTCGTACCCAAGCTCTCGCCAGCGAATATGGCGTATTAAACCTTGAATATGAGTCGTTTCGTCATCCACGATCATGACATTTAACATGCTTGCTCCTCCTTCCGGTTGTTCGGCTGAATGCTCGGCTTATCCAGGCATGCCGGGATTTCGATCGTTACCCGCGTCCACGCCGTGTCAACGCTATCAATCATGAAGCTGCTAGAGCTTCCAAAATATAATAGCAGGCGCTCCCGGATGTTGGCCATACCAAAGCCATTACCTTTGCCGATCGGGTTTCCTTCCCGTATTTGTGCCAACAACGCTGGGGCTATCCCCTTTCCGTTATCGCAGATTTCGAAGCGAACGCAGTCTTCCGCTTGTATAATCGAAATAAGGATCAAAGCATCTTTCTTGCTTGTAATGTTTCCGTGAAGATAGCAATTTTCTACGATGGGTTGCAAAAACATTTTGATTGTATAATACATCAGAACCGAGCGGTCGATGTTCCATTCGACGCGAACTCGCCCCGGGTAACGTTGTTCTTGAATAGCCAGATAAGCTTTGACGTGTTCAATTTCATCACCGATTCTGATTACATTCACTCTGTTATCAAGCGCCAACCGGTAAAAGGTCGTCAGTGCATCAATGGTTCGAATTTGCGTTTCATCCTTCATATCCATCGCTCTCCACCGAATCAGACTCAGCGAGTTATAAATGAAGTGGGGGTTGATTTGCGCCTGCAGCGCTTTGAATGACTGCTCCTTTTCCTTTAGATTGGCGGCTGTAATATCCTCCACGAGCTTTCCCAGTCTGCCGGCCATGTGATTAAAATGATTTTCAAGTTCTCCGAGCTCGTCCGCGTCTCGTTTTTTTACAGTGACAGAAAACTCGCCGTGCGAAATATCGTTCATCCGGCTGCCAAGCTTTCGAATCCGCCAGACGACGTTTTTCATAACCGTCATCAATAGAAAAGTCGATAGCATCAGGAACAGTGCTGTTATGCCGATAATGCCGTACAAGAAAAATTCGGACTGCCGCTCCATTTCATTCAATTGGATAAGCGCAATCACATACCATCCGGAGTCGATCGGTTTGCCGATAACAAGTTTACCGTCCGTCATCTCGCTGTAGGCGTCATTCGTGCCGCCCCACAATCCGTTCAAATCCGAGTCATTCAGGCTGCCTCCGATCCATCGAGGATTGGAGGACGCGATAATTTGCCGATCTCTGTCCAGGATATACAGACTGCCAGAGCCTTTGAATGGCTGCTGCAAAAGCTCGCCGAAAACCTGACGGTAGTCCAGCAACATATAGACAATGCCGGAAATGTTGCCGTATGCGTTCATGATTTTCCTTGTAATCGCCAACTGCCGCGGTTCATGAACCGCATGAGTCCACATCATGGAATCCGGCGCGTTGAAAGTGCGAGAGTACCACGAAACTTCGCTCTCCCCCAGCAAAGAAC
This sequence comes from Paenibacillus sp. GCM10027626, assembly GCF_042676285.1. NCBI lineage: Bacteria > Bacillati > Bacillota > Bacilli > Caryophanales > Paenibacillaceae > Paenibacillus > Paenibacillus sp. GCM10027626. Next base: position 249,745 of record NZ_JBHTHC010000011.1, read on the forward strand.
GCTGCTCCTCCGGTTTCCACAGCAGCAGTCCATCCTGCGTCAATGTTTCGTTGTTATGGTAAATCCTGAAATCGATAATGCCCGGCAAATATTTGCTGGTGGACAGAAAGGAACGGTCGATATAGCGGATAGATTCCCACTGCTCATACATATTGGCGTAAGTTCTGACCAAGCGGGAAATAAGCTCCCCGTCGTTGGCCGTGCGAGTGGCGAGGAGATCGTAGCTTACTTTGCGGAATTCGATGTTCTGTGCCGTTTGGCGGACGGCCTCTTCAATGGTTACCATATAGTTATTCCGAACATTATCTAGGGTTATGTAACCCGCGCCGATCCCGAGCAGCACGGTAGGCACGAGTACGATGATACCGTAAAGAAACAACATCTTTAACCGCAGGTTCATTTTACGGGTAAACCTTATGATGATTTTTTCCAGCTGCAAACGCAAGACTCATCTCTCCTTCCGCCTCAAGTATAGCACGATCAATCACCCGAAAAAGGAAAATAAAGCAACCCCCGGGAGGGGATTGCTCTAGCTTGCCTGATTAGAACTCGCCTTATCACTTGCTCATGATCTGGTACTCGTCCAACCATTCCTGCTTTAGCTCGCTCCAATGGCCGCGTTTTTCAATAGCGGTTAAAAAATCATTCCAATTTGCTTCGAACTGCTTGTCATCCGTGGACATGATTAATTTCGCCCGGTATTCGTCGAGCAGATTGTCCAGTTCAGGCTTGTATTTTTCCCACAGCCCGCCCGACTTGGCCAATACCATGTCGTAGTCGTGAATTTTTTCTACGCCGCCCATCTGTCCGATTGCTTGCGAGAATTCTGCAGTTTTAGGGAAGCCCGCGTGCTCATAATCACCTAACGTCCACCAAGGCTGCCATTTCCCATAAGACGCCAAACCTCCCAACTCCGGACTCATTGTACGCTGAACCGCTTCATTGCCGGAGTTGCGCGCTTCTTTATATTTCTCATCGATGAATTTCCATTTGCCAAGCGGTTGATCGATCCAGTCCCAGTACAAACCGGGAGGCCCTTCGGTAATGACCAGTTGCATTTCCTCTTTCTGCTGCAGCGCATAATCGAAAAATTCCAGGATGGCCTCCAGGTTTTTGGTATTTTTGCTGATATAAATATCTTCCGCCGGAAACGGGTTAACGATTGTATTGATGCCAATCTTCTGCACTCCCTGCACTTTAGGAAACGGGATGACCTGATAGAACCAGCCTGGCTCCGTCGGGCCGTCTAAAGATTCCCACAGACTTGGGCCCATGTTCCAGAAGCTCGTGGCGTTGATTGCATACCGGCCGGACTTATTCTTCTCTTTGTAACGTTCGCTTTTGTCGACGGTTACTTCAGGATCAAGCAAGCCTTCGCGGTACATACTGTTCATCCATTGATAAGCTGCTTTGAATTGCGGATCGTCCAGCCAGAGCATAAAGCCATCGTCCTTTTTCTGAACAGGAACGACGCCGCTTCCGCTTGCCGTCTTGACTCCGAACGTGCTTAGTATGACGCTCTCGTTGTTGTTCGTAAGCGACATACCAAGCGGCAGCAGCGGTTTACCAGAGGAATCCTGCTGCATTTTCGCTTTTCTCAAATAAGTCTCAATGCCCTCGAGTGTACTCAAGTCTTCGATTGTCATGCCCGCTTTCTCGAGCACGTCAGTCCGGACATACCAGCCCTGAGAAGCCCAGCCTGTCCATGGATTGTCCGGATCCTGATCGAAGTCTACCGGAATCGACCAGATATGTCCCTCCGCATCCTTCATTTGATCCAGGTACACTTTCGGAATCGCCGCCAGATTCGGATATTTGTCCGGCATTTCGAAATACTGCTCCAAGGACTGGATCGTACCCGATTTGATCATTGCCGTCTTTATCGTTTCTTTCCGGCCAAAAAATGCCGCATCTTCGAAGCCGCCGGTGTTGAGCTTCAAGTTCAGCGCTGTCAGCGCATCACCCTGCAGCGATTCCATCGTCACCTTGATGCCGGGTTCTTTAACTCTCCAGTACTGCTGTACAAGGCTATCGTTATTAACGGCCGTCGTCCATCCGATCCAGAGTTTGAACTCTTTTGAGCCGGTGTCGGCAGTATCGCTTGCCCCGCTTAAGTTGTCGGATGCTTCAGGATTCGCCTGTTCTTTGTTACTTGAGCAGCCTGCAAACAGAATAAGCATAGCAGACAAAATCATTGCCATAACATAACTGCTTCTCCATTTTTTCTTATACATTTGTGCATCTCCCCCATTTGTTCTTTGACTGATTATTGCCTAATAAATAATCTCGCTTTCGTGGGACTCATCCCTTGACCGAACCGATCAGCACGCCTTTGACGAAAAACTTCTGCAAGAAGGGATACACACAAAGAATTGGAATCGCGCTTACCATCACTGTTGCCATCTTGATAGACATCAATGTTACGTTCCGGGTTTGCGCGAGCCGCTCGGTTCCGCGCGTGCTGTCGTTTTGTCCCATGATTTGCGATATATCCTGTGCATTAAGCAGTTGCTGCAAAAAAGTCTGGACGGGAACCAGTTCCTGTTTGCTGACATAGAAAGCACCGGCAAACCAGTCATTCCAGTGCCAGACGGCCGTAAACAGACCAATCGCCGCGAGCATCGGCAAGGACAGCGGAATAATGATCTGCCATAGTACGCGAACAGGGTTCGCGCCGTCTATTTCCGCCGACTCAATCAACGCCTCCGGCACGCCTTGAATGAATTTCATCATGACGAACATATTCCAAGCAGAGAACAGGAAGGGAATGATATACACCCAAAAGCTATTGACCAATCCCATATTGTAGATCTGGATATAAAAAGGAATAAGCCCGCCGTTAAACAGCATCGTAAACAAGACGTAGCCCAGCAACCATTTCCGCCCGGGAAGCAACCGGTAGGACAGTGCATATGCTGCCAGCAGCGTCACCGCCAGTCCTCCTATTGTCCCCAATACCGTGCGGGCGATCGTGATAAGGTATGCGCGCCGGATGATGTCATTGCCCAACACTACCTCATAATTATAGAACGTAAACGCCCGCGGCCATAAATATACGCCGCCTTTTGCCGCATCCGTACCTTCGTTGAGCGAAACGGCCAGCATGTAGGCGAACGGATAAAGGACGGAAAAGCACAACAAGAGCATTAAGACGGTATTGAATATAGGGAATAGCCCTATAGCCTTCATTCGTTCCATCGATCACCATAATCCTTCGCCATTTATTTTTCTGGACATTTGATTGGTCAGCAGGACCAATCCAAGACTGACGATGGACGAAATCAGACCGATCGCCGTCGCCATGCCGAAATAACCCTGTTGCAGTCCAGTTCTAAGCATATAGGTGTCCAGTACGTCGGAGACAGGCTGATTAGCCGCGTTCATCAGCGGATAGATTTGATCCATACCGGCATTGATCAGTCCAGGGACATTGAGGATAAGAACGATCGATATCGTCGGCAATATGCCTGGATACGTAATATGGCGTATACGGGCCCATCTCCCTGCCCCCTCCATTTTGGCGGCTTCATAAAGCTGCGGATCGATTGTCGTGATCGCCGCAAGATACAGGATGGAATTCCAGCCGATCTCTTTCCATAACCCGCTGGCTACTGCCATCGGCCGAAACCACTCGACCGAACCGAGGAAAAATATAGGCTCCCCTCCACCCAAATCCGTAATTAATTGATTCACGAGTCCTCCGTCGATTGTAAGCATCGATTGCAGAATATAAGCTACGACAATCCAGGAGAAAAAATGGGGCAAGTAGCTGACCGACTGCACGAAACGCTTGAACTTTCCGTTTCCTATTTCGTTTATCAGAATCGCAAGCAAGATAGGCGCCGGAAATCCGAACAAAAACTTGAGTACGGAAATATATAGCGTATTGCGGACGACGATAAGGAATTGCGGGTCCTGCAAAAACCAGAAATTGTCGAATCCGATCCATGGCGCATTCCACAACGTAAGCCCGATATGAAAATCCTTGAATGCGGTTACAATTCCGACCATCGGAACGTAGTTGAATAGGAACAGCAGGACGACTGCTGGTAAAATCATCCCGTACTGCCAACGGTATTTGTAGATCCTGGCGTAAATCGTCGACACCTCCTTTGTCTTCTATTATAGAAGCCTTTGAAAGGTTCTGTAATATGACTGCGATTGGTTTTCTTTCAATTTGATTTGTTTTTTCTTGAGATGGCGGGGGGAACACCGAAGCAAAATTGACACATTGCCCGATTCAAATTTTGGTACAGTGATTTTCGTGATGAGATGCTCTCTAGGCGTGAAAAACTCGTCCTGCTTATGCTTTCGCTAAGAGGACGAGTCTATGATGGAACTCAGGTCTGACTAAAGTGTTGATCTGCCAAGCAGAATTTTATGAGGAATAATATGATTTAATTGTGTATCTTCCGCATTACGTCCACCCAACACCAATTCAGCTGCTTTTCGGCCGATTTCGCGCTCGTCTTGCCGTACATGGGTAAACAAATATTGTCCGAAATGCTGGCCGGGAGAATCGAAGCAGACGATCTGATAGTCTTCAGGGATTTTCTTTCCGCTGGAGACAAGCACTTCCTGCAACAGAAGACTAAGATTGTATTCCGAAACGACAAACGCTTTCAGCTCGGCGTTTCGTTCTAAAAATATTCTCACTGTCTCCAAATCCTTATCCACATTAACAGACTCAAAAGATTGGGGCAGCGTACTGAAAAGGTTTGTCATAATATGTTCCGGCTTTGGCGTGCATCCCCACTCCGCACATGCATCGTTAAACCCAATCAAGCGGTCTTCAATAGCCGTGGTATTATCCGCAGGGGATGACAGGAAACCGATCTGCCGCACACCCTGCTTAAGCAAGACACTGGTAGCATCGAATGCTGCCTTGCGGTTGTCCGTAAATACCGCCATCGCGGCGATGCCTTTTAAATACCGGTCGACAAGAACGATCGGGAAACCGTCCAGCACAAGTCTAAGCAGTTCGGAATTGTAATGCTCCCCGTGACCAGGAAACACAATTATCCCGTCAATCCCCAGCTTTATAAAAGAACGGATTGCCTCCTCTTCTTCTTCACGATTATCATAGGTCAGTTTCATCATCATTCCACAGCCGTTCAACGAACAATGCTCTTCAATCCCTCGAATCAGTTCAGCGCCGAACGCATCTCCGAAATCCGGTATAATAACGCCGATTGTCCGCCATGCCATTCTCTGCTTTGCTTCTGTGCTCTCAAGCGGATTAAGCGGGCTAGCCTGCTGCAGTCCCGCTGCTGCGTCATCCGCTACAAAAGAGCCCTTTCCCTGAATCCGCTCAATAAGCTTGGATCGGGAGAGCATTTCCAAAGCCTTCTTGGATGTAATGCGGCTAACGTTAAAATGATCTGCCAGCTCCTTCTCTGACGGTACCCGATCCCCTTTCTTTAGTTCGCCTTTACTGATCTTTTCGTAGATATGATTGAAAATTTGCTCATATAAAGGAATATCCATTAGATAACCGCCTCATCATTATAATCTTGATATATCAACTATACAGTTTTCTAAATACGGTATCAAGATTGTGATGATTCCGCCGCTCTCAGAAGTTGATATATTATCTGCGTTCAAGCTTGGCCATTTTGGCTGCAGCTTCCATTAGAAAAACTCCGCTTAATTGTACCGCCAAGTCCAGCGGCTGCTGGGCCGCCTCATTCCATACCGTCCCGAACAACCCGGTCTCCTGCGCATCGCTGTTGGCAAGCAGCACTTCGGCATTATGATAGATCATCTCAACAATGTCTTTCTGATCTGTAATTTCATACAGATTAACGAGATAGCGAATTAGAATCCCTTTGAACAATCCCCCGTCGCCAGTGCCGTTTTCTTTAAACAGGCCATTTTCTTTACGGATATGATAGTCGAGCGCCGCCGCGGCTGTTTTTTTCGCATCCTCCAGATAATTGTTCTCCTGTGTAATGGTATACAATTCCACTCCTGCGCCAATATACGTACCTAGATTGTAAGTGAATACCCAATCCTTGTTTACATTGATGCGACCCTGGTCATCCAACACCAAGCCATCGTATACAAGCCCATTATCCGGATCAACCAGATGCTGTTTCTGCCAGGCGAAGATTTTTTTGGCCCATTCCAGATCTTCCTCATCGCCGAACCGTTCATACAGCCGCGCGGCCAAAATGGCTGCGGGCCCGTTCGAGCAGGCATTTCTGCTCTCTCGCTGATCTTTTTTCCAAGCCATTCCTCCAAGCTCGTCCTCCCACCAGGCGGTCTTGATGTCAGCCCACAGCTTGAGCACATAATTTTTAACCGTCTCGCTCTCCGTCGCATCATAGAGCCTTAATGCCGATAGCCCAAGCCATTCCATATCATCGTAAAACTCATTGAACAGCGAGCCGTTGCGCTTGATAATGCCTTTGACAATTTCTTCGGCTTTGGCTGTGTAGTCCTCATTGCCTGTTCTTTCGTAACCATCCATCATGGCATCTACGGCATGCGCTTTCCACCAATAGTTCAAATGTTCTTCCCGTTCTTTTTCATAAGGATATGCGTTGTTCATAAACCTTCCTTGCTCATTCCAGTAATTTTGGATCAGCATCTGCGCAGCCCATTCTGCCTGACGATCGAAATTTTTTCCGGTCCCGCCGCCCCCATTGTTTTCGCAACCTGCTATGAAAATACTTCCTGCCAATACGAGATACAATCCCTTCATTTTCCGATTTCCCCTTTCAATTTTTTCTTAGCCGACAATACCGCTATGTTCAATGCCTTCTACCAAATACTTCTGGGCAAACAAGTACAGGATGATCAGCGGAGCAACAATCAGCAACGACATCGTGTTCGTCAGCGTTGCCGTTAACGGCTGCCCGTTTTTAAGCCCCACTGTCGCCCCCTCCAGCATAAGTCCCTCAAAACCGGTAAGCAGTGTATTGGACAACAGCTTGATCTGGCTGTAGAACATGGAGGAATAGAAGCTGTCCGTCCATTGCCAGGAGAAGGAGAACAGAAAGATCGTAATCATCATCGCAAACGAGATTGGCAAAATAATTTTGGCAAAGGTTCGAAAAAGGCCCGATCCGTCCACATACGCCGCTTCCTCCAACTCCTTCGGAATGCCCTTGAAATATTGCCGCATGATCAGAATGTAAAGACCATTTTTGAAACCAAAACCGATAAGAGAAAGAATCGCCATCGGCCAGATCGAATCGAGCAGCCGGATGCTTTCGACGCCAGTCAGCGACAGCAGCCCGAAAATATCAAAGAAGCTGAACTTCATATACAGCGAGATCATATAGGTTTGCGGCGGGATTAATATGGTTAGCACGACCAGCGTAAACACAAGGCCCTGCCCCTTGAACTTGAAGCGCGCCAAGCCGTAGCCGACCATCGTACAGACAAACATTTGCAAGACGCCGCTCATAACAGAAATGCCCAAGGTATTGAGCAGTGCTTTCAAGAACGAGGTATATTCAATTACAGTTTCATAGTTGAACCACGTCGCTTCTCTCGGGATAAAACGCACCGTTCCATCAATCAAATCCTGCGCGCTCATAAAGCTGTTCGAAAGCTTGACAAGCAACGGATACAAGATGAGGAAGGCCAGCCCAATCAGTAGCAAATACCGCAGCACGCTCCACAGCAAGCCGGCGAGATAAAATAACTTGAAATATTTGTACTTCAATCTGTCGGCAAGCAGTCCCCCGCCTTTCACTGCAGCGGCTCTCATCGTCTGCATCGCACTCACCTCTATCCCTCCTTGTTTTGATAGAATACAAATCGACTGACGAGCAAAACGATTATGGCAAGAAAGGCAGCGGCGACTGCAAAGTAAATCCAGGCCATCGCTGAAGCCGTTCCGTATTCGCCCAGCTTCATCGCCGCTGTTATCCGGTCCATAATCTGGTTCTTGCTTCCAGTGAACGAATCGATCACGGAGTAGATGATGTTCACCAAAATAAGCGGGCTGATGAGCGGGAACGTAATCTTCCAGAAGCTTTCCCAGCCTGAACAGCCTTCAATTTTCGCCGATTCATAGATAGAGGACGAAATCGCCTGCAAACCGGCCAAAAAAATCAAAATCTGCACGCCCGAATGATTGACGACATTATAAATATTTTCGGCAGCACCCACCGTAATATTGACCAGTGCCGGGCTGAAATCAAACATCTGAAACATATACTTTTTTAATTGCAGCGTACTGAACAGTCCGTTCGCCGATTCATTCGCTAGCGCGATGCCGGTGTCGACCCCTGGAATGCTTTGATAGGCGTTCATAATGGAGTTTCTCAAATCGGCCTTGTCGATAATGCCTGTAGCCAAAATAACCGGCACAAAGAAAATTGCCCTGAAGATGGCCCGCCCCTTCATTTTCTGATTGAGCAGCACGGCAATAAACAGGCTGTACATCACAATAACCGGAATATCAAACAGCATATTTTGCACGGCACCGTAGAGCTGACGGTTAAAGTACGGATCGATCCGCAATATTTGATGATAATTGTCCAGGCCTACAAATTTAGTAGCATAGCCGCCCTGGGAGAGCACATGGACTTCCATGAAGCTGAAGCGCAACGAATCGATAAAGATACCTAAAAATAGCACGAGAAATCCCAGTATGAACGGACTAACGAATATCCATCCCATCAAATTTCGCTTTTGCGTCACAGTTAGCGGTTTGCGCGTCCGCCTGTTCAATAAAGCAGGCCATTTCATCATATCTGGCTCCTTCCTCCCGGATCAAGGAAGGATGACCGCATAATCAACTGGATTCACTACGATCCCCTCCACCTGGATTTTTTGATCGCTGTAGTTAACGATAATGGCCTTGCCATGCTCATAGGTCGTCTTGTATACCATCTCCTGCACCTGCCGGTGATCAACAATCGCTTCATTTTGCACATCGCGCAGTGCAGCATTTAATTCTGCATAAATCTCCGCAGCCTGCTTCTCCCAATCGGCAAATCGGGAAGCAAACACTTCATCATATAAAAAGGCATCTTTCAGTAAACTGCTGTCGCCGTAATTCAACTTGAAGTATACACTGCTACCGTATTCCAGCGCCTTCAGTAGGGCCGGGCGCAGCTCACTGGCAAGATTGAGCGGTTCGCTTGCATATTGTATATACCCATGCAGCGCCATCTGAATAAACGGCACCTGCCGGTCGGCAATAGCAAATGAACTGTCCGTATCAGGAAGATGCAAAATATGGCCAACAGCTGGGAATATATAGGCGTTACCGCCATCGGCCATTACGTCATCATAGGATTCCGCAGCCTGTGCGAGCACATCGGCAGCCAGAATTTGCGCCTGCCCCCGGTTCACCTCGCGGTTATGCTTGAAGTTCGAATTGAGCGTCGTCCCCAAGCTTGCCAGCGAAATAGCGTTTAAGCGCAGCGTGTCGTAATCTGCTGTAAATTGGCGGTAGTAGTCAAGCATTCGTAAGGGATCGATTGCCCACTCATAGCTTTCAACTTCCTGCGTGGCCAAGTTCAGCGTGCTTTTGTAGCCGACTTTTTGAAATAAAGTCCGTATGCCGTCTTTTTGAGGCTTGAAGCCGTCGAACGCTTTTTTAGCCGAGACGGTGGTGAAATCCACATCAGGGTATATTTGCGCTCCCGCCGCCGCTGCTTTGTCCTTGAGCCGCATCAGCCCTTTTGCACCCCCAAGCACTCCCTCCACCTTCATCCTTGATGGCGCCGTATGAAGGAAACCGCCATTATACCAGCCTGTGTAACGCAGTTTAATATTGCGGACGCCATCCCCGCTCAGCCTCTCCAGCATCTCCCCGGCTTCATCGAACGAAGTAATCGCCGCTTTGGCCTGAACCGGTATGCCCAGCCTGCGCACCATCGTATCGACGGCGCCCATCGTTTCCAGATAAAACGGTATATCCTCCTTGGGTTCCACGCGCCTGAGCACGCCCTGCCGGATGAGATATTCCCGGTAAGCGGCGGCCATGCCTCCATAATTGGCCCGCTCCCCGGTCAGAAAGAAATAGCGCATAGCAATATTGCCGCTGTACTCTTTATTCTCATAAAGTACCCAGGGAGCTTGCTCGAAGGCATTGTCGGCGATAAACGAGTCCTTGCTGCGGATCAGAAAACTGGCGAATGCGGTGTTCCACGAATGATTGATATCCCCCATCATGCCATTAATCTCCGCTACGGCATCCCCTTCCTCAATGACTGCAAATAGTGCGCTGTCCCCGCGTTTAACGCCAAACACCGGTGTGCGGAATTCCTGCTTGAAGCTGCCTCTCGCCTTCTGACTAAGCGCATAATCAGGTCCGTACAGCTTGCCTGTAGTCAGCAGCGTATTTTTGCTTGAATCGTTGTTGAAATGGATAACCGTACCGGAACCGTCAGGCAGGAACAGATATCCTTCCTCCCCTGTCTTTCCTGCGCCAAAATAGTTCAGCACTGTGAGCCTGACAAGACGAAACCGTTCTTTATCGTATTCGATGTCCCGGTTATGAACCGTAACCGTCAGGCTGTCGCCTTGCAGCCGATAGTCCAGCTTAATGCGAAAATAGGGAAACACCGCTTCGCTGGCATCATAACCGACCCGTTCGTAGGCCTCTTCCAGCTTCTCATACGTAAACCCGGCTTTCTTGACGTAATCTTCCAGCACACGCTTGTCGCGGTCAGTAATCGCGGTCTTCAAGACGTAAATATCCTCATCCTTCAAAATCGGATATTTGGCAAGAAGATCCTTTCCTTTCGCCCCGTTAAGCTCGTCGTGCTTGTATAGAATATAAAAGGCCAGCAGACGCTTCTTGTCCCGCTCGGCAACCGTTGCCAAAATCTCCTTATCGAAGGTCTCCTTCGTAATTTGCTGAGGCAGCAGTACCCGCTGCTCTTCTCTGCCCAGCACCATTTCGACCCGAAGGCCATCATCAAGCGGCGCCCAGCTTAATTGATTCAGCTTCATCGCCTGGGCATAGCTGTTCATCTCGAACTCGCCTTCTTTGCCCTTCACATTGTAGACCAGCTTGATTTGCGACATTAATTCCTGCTTCATTGCATCGCTCGCCTTCGCATCCGTGAGCGCCTCCGCCGGGTTCGTATAAAACAGGCTGCCTGTCGCCTTGTCCTCGATGGCCGCCCCTCCCGTATTATTATCAAAATAGAGACGGAGACGCTCATTTTCCGCGGCGGCGCTGAGCCCTGCGCCTTCCTCTGGCTGACGAAGCTTTAACGTCGGAGCTGCTGCCGAAACCGGCTCTGCGGACGGCTCCGCTGCTCCCTTCTCTGCGGCTGTAACCGGCATGCCGCCTGCCGGACTCCATCGCGCAAAGACAGTGCCGCAGACCAGCAGCAGGACGGCAACGCCGAATATACCGAATATTCTTCTTCTCTTCATCCCGTCAACCTCCCATCTTCCAAGCTGCATGATCCGTGTTATAGCCGGAAAGTAATCTCATTGATAATCGTCGTAATAAAGCTGTTCATATTTTGCAAAATGTTGATGAACATGACGGAAAGGAAGGCGACAAAGCCCATGCCTATAACCGAAAAAAAGGATGTGTAGACATTTTTGAAAGGAGTGTAATCATTCGTAACCATAACGCCGACAAAAATAAGGCCAAGCGACCAGCCGTAAGACAGCGTTGTCAAGAACGTGATAAACTGCTGCTCCTGCGTAACCAGCACATTGCTGACAATCGTAATAGGCACGCTCAGCATAACGATTGGCATTAAGGAATAGGCCGAAGTTATAAAAATATCCTTCAGGCTGCCTTCTCCATCCATCAGCGTGGTCAATCCCCAGTTGACGCAGCACCACAAAAGCAATGGAATGAGTACACTAAGTATCGTGTCCTGGAGCTCAAGCATCCGCCAGTCGGTCGGGAACAGAATATACCCTCCAGCCAATCGCCTGAACACATCTGCCGCCAAGACCGCCAGGACGATCAGCAGCGCAGCGCGCATGCTGCCGCGCTTCTCATGCTTCAAATCCCAGAATCCGTCGAAGGGATGGAACATGACATGAAAGGCGTACAGCAATTCATCCCGAAGGCTCCTTCTCCCCTGCTCGCTCCATCCTGAGCTGTTGACTTTTTTCACATATTTGAAGAAACGTACGATCAGCCACACGATAACACACGCCGCAATCGGCAGCAGCAAAATAAATTTGCCGATCATCTCTTTGCGGTATTCGGCGAAGGCTTTAAAATAATGCTCCCAATCGTTTGCCAGCTTGTAATGCTTCATTGCTTGCTGATACTCTGCTTTGCGCATATTGGATTGGGCAACACCGGAATAAGCCATCTCGAAAGCCGGGTTTTGCTGCAGCACTTTCTCCCAGGCGGCGATCGAAGCATCGTAATCGCGCTGCTTGCGCGCTTGAATCGCTGCAGCGATATTGTCGCCATAGTCCGTTCTTCTGAACACCGTAAGCTTGCCGGACTCCTTATCGAGCACCAGCAGCCTGGTGTCCTGGTAGGCGAGGGAGACAACGCTTTGAAAAACTCCGTTCTGGCTGCCGGAGCCGCCGAAGACATAAAGCAGGTTACCCTGATCATCATAGGTGAATATTTTATTTTGCGCCGCATCAAGCGCGCTGTAGACCCCATCGGCAGCCAGCGCCACATCAATAAAACGGGAAACGCCTTTGCCAATCTGAACGTCTCCCGCCGGGGGGAAGGCCCCATTGCGCATGAGTACATCAATGCCCAGATTGTTCAAACGTTTGACTGGAGCGTGGCGGCTTGTCTTGTCCCGGTTACGGATCGCGTTCCACTGCTCTCTCCCATCCTGCGCACTGCTTGTCACATAGAGAAACCCAAGCTCGTCGATTGTAATATTGTTGTACTCCACCGGCACGTTTTTGGCGGTACGACTTTTTTGCTCTCTGGTCGTAATCAGTCTCCAGAACAAGTCAGCCACTTTCGGCGTCACCTTCTCCGCCCCGATAAAACCGGCAAATTCTCCATCTGCAGTCAGACTGATCACGCCCATATTGGTGCTTTTCGAGACGACGTAAATTCTTCCGGCAGGGTCGACCCCCAGTGCGGACGGCTCATAGATGAAACCCGCGGGAAAAACCTCCGAATCCGGCGCTTCCAATATGGTTTCCAGACTTCCGTCCAGTCGAAGCACAACGATTCGGGCATTTTTGGAGTCTGCGACATACAGCAATCCTTCCTTTGTGACGAAAATGCCCGACGGGCCATTAAACTCGTCCTTCGTCACGCCATCCTCCCGCACAAATGATTTAAATTCACGCAGCAGACGATACTGCTTATCCAGCAACAGCACCCGGTTCCCGCCTTGGTCTGCAATATATACGCGGCCGCTATCGTCTACAACAAGATCCGCCGGCTGCTTGAGCCCCCCGCCGCTTAGCCCCATCTCTTTGGCGCTCAGCACTTGTTCTGGTACAAACGCATCCGGTGAAACGAAATAATTGCCTTCGTAGTCATAGAAATAGGTTTTATACGGAACCATTGCGGAGGCTGAATCTATGCCGAGCATGCATAATAATAGTAGGGCGGCGATGAATGCAAGCCACTTTTTCCTGACCATTCGTTTTTCCCCTTCCAGCCTATTCTTTCATGCCTGATGCAGACATGGTCTCAATGATTTTCGACTGGGAGATGACGAATACAATGATTGGCACGATCATCATCATTACCGCTGCCGCTGAGCCAGTCCCCGTTCGGGCAATACCACCTGCCAGTATTTGGGAAAGAGCATAGTTCAGCGTCTTGAGCTCTTCACTCTGGATAAAGTGGTTGGCCCCGATTCCCCACAGTCCTTGCATGGAAAAAATAATGAGCGTCAGCCACGCCGGCTTGACCATCGGCATAGCCACCTTCCAGAAAATATGCCATTCGCTCGCACCGTCCATTCGTGCCGATTCCAGGACAGCATCCGGGATCATCTGATCCATAAATTGTTTCATTAAGTACAAACCAAGCGACGAAGCAAATGCGGGAATAATGAGCGCTTTATAGGAATCGATCCAGCCCAGGGAAGCAATGATCATAAAGTTCGGAATTTGGGTCACCGCGCCACTAAACATCAGCGACAGGACAACGACGCTGAACATGATGCCCTGGCCGGGGAATTTGTGCTTCGACAGAACATAGGCACACATGGAAGCGATAATGACATGTCCGACGGTGCCAACTACCGTAATAAAAAATGTATTGAACGCATATCTGGTGAAAGGAACCCAAGAATCGCTCATCACAATCATTAATTCCCGGAAGTTTTCCAATGTTGGGTTTATGACCAGAAAGCGCGGAGGGAAATACCAGATTTCCTCCAGCGGCTTAAACGCATTGGAAATTGCATACACCATCGGCAGCATCATGAAAATTCCGAACAGCAGCAAAAACAGATAAATGCCAAAATCGGCAAAAAAAGACCGTTTAATGCCACTTTTGCTTCTGTAAAGCTTAATCGGAAGCACATTACTCACCTACCTTTGACAACATCTTCTGAACAAGCTTGTTGGTGCCGATCATAATAACAAACAAAATAGTCGCGATCGCCGAGGCGTACCCCATTTCATAACGAATCGTTCCATAATCTTCAAGATGATTGACAATCGTATGAGCGGCATAATTCGTGCTGGGCATCCCGCAAAGGGCGGTTACAATTCCACCGGTACCAAAGGCGCCCGTAATGCTCATAACCGCTCCGAACATGAGCTGCGGCTTCATCGAAGGCAAGGTGACATACCACAACTCCTGCCATCGATTGCGAACGCCATCCATCGCCGCAGCTTCATACAACGTGCGATCAATGCCCTGAAGCCCTGCAATAAAAGACAAAAAGCTTGTACCCACGCTCGTCCACAATGCGACGATTACAACTAAAGTCATCATATACTCCGGATTTTCAAACCACAGAATTGGTGAGGAAATAATGTTATATTTCAACAAAATCGCGTTGGCATAACCGTAAGCATCCTTGTTAAAAAAAATTCCCCACACCAGATATATATTGCCTGATATCGATGGCGCATAGAAAATCAGTGTCAAAATCGTGCGCAGCGACTTGGGCAGTTCATTGATCAGCCATGCGAACAAAAGGCACATCAGATAGCCGATCGGTCCGACCATAACAGCCAGCAGAAACGTATTGCCGATCGCTTTTATAAAAACTTCATCCTCTAGAAACAGTCTGATATAGTTGTCCATACCGACAAAAATTGGCGCTTCCAGCAAATTAAACGAGAAAAAACCTAGGCCAATCGAGACGATAACCGGCAATGCCGTAAACATAAAGAACAAAATCATATACGGGGCTGCAAACAAATATGCGGTCTTATTCTTTTTTACAGCCTTCCATTTCCTTTCCAGTTTCCTCCGCAACCCGGAACCAGGACTCTGTGAAACCATTGATCTACTTACCACCAAATCCTTATTCATCGGCGGCCTCCTCCTGCTTCGCTAAAGTACGTAGCACGGTCATTCAAGCCTGAACTCTCTCCGTTTTCTTGCAATTTCCAGATCAGCCTCCCGTGCATAATCAAGCAGCGACTCCGGATCACCGTTACTGTAGGCCAGAGCTGCGGCAAAGCCGACACTTCGGGTCACATAATAGCCCCCCGGCACCTCAGGCGTACCTGTAGCATACTGCCATTCTGTCATAAGATGATCAAACTCGCGCTTTGTCCATGGCATATTTTGGAGAGCTTCCATATTGGCTGTCGCCTGCTTGGCCGCCTTGCCCAGAACCGCTTCCATTTCCTTGCCGAATCTCGATTGCGTCTCCGCGCTGGTCCACCAAGTCATATAACGCCAGGCCGCCTCCTTGTCCTTGGCTCCGCGCAGCATCATAATCGCTGTACCGGTAGACGGCGTAGCCCGGTTAATCGTTCCATCGTCCCGAACGGTTCCAGGCAGCGGCACAAACTCCCACAACCCTTTTATTTCCGGCGCAAAAGCGATCAACTGATTGTAGATTGTATAGTCGGCAATACCGATTGGCATTTCGCCTGTACGGAACCGATTGGCAAAATCATAATCTCTTGGAAATTTGTAGGTTGTAAACAATTCGGTCTGCTTCTGGAAGGCGTTGATCGTTTGATCATCTCCCAGCGTTGAGCGACTTCTTGCTGTATCATAAAGCTCCCCGCCATTTTGATAGAGAAAAATTTGCAAGCCTGTAATGTCCGCAGGAAAGCCAATCTGCATATTCTGCTTCTGAATTTCAGGGATTAAGCTGTAGAACTCCTCCCATGTCTCCGGAACTTCCAGACCCAGCTCCTGCAAAATATCTTTACGATAAAACAACATCGGAAAACTCTGCGTTTCCGGCAAGGCATAAAGCGTGCCATCCAGATTAAAAGGCACAAGCGCACTTGGATGGAAGCGTGAGAGGATGTCCGTATAGCCTGGCATATTTCCCAAAGGCTCCACCGCATTCCGCAATGCAAACTGAATCGGCTCATTGACCGGATTACCCATCGCAATATCAGGGCCAATACCAGCCAATACGGAGGGCAGCAAAGTATTCTCCGAGATTAGCTTCAGCTTCACAGGAATGCCGGTTTCCGGGGTAAACGTATCGTTGATCATCTCCCTTATAATCTGCGCCTGATCACGGCCTGATGTCAGCCAAACTTCAACAGGCTTTCCACCTTCTTTTTCCTCATCGACTGCCAGCGAGTTGTAATCTTCAAAAAATGACATAAAGAAGGATAAAATTTCGAATAAGATACGCTTCCATAAGGGAGCCTCGGGTGGCGGGAGCTCCTCTGAAGGCGGCATTACGCTAATATAGTCCAGCGTTAGCGGCTGCTCACTTACCGTCAGTATCCAAGTTCCGAGTGCGCCGATATTTTCTTTAAAGGGCGTAAATGTTTTGGCAATATTCGCCTCCGGGTCTTTAACCATCTGTTCCAGCTGGAAAGCAAGTTTATCGATCAGCACCATATTTTCACCTTTTTGCCCGACCAGTTCCTCCATATCCGCAGACAGTCGTCTGAGCTCAGCAGCCTGCTCTTTCATGGCGGCTATTGCATCCGGAATCAGCTTTTCAAATCCATAATCGCGATACAAATCCGGTTCACTGCCAGTAATCATTAGGATTTGCCGGTATATCGCATTCATCCGGGACAGACTGCTGTCAACATCATTGATCACCTCCGCCATTTGCCCTAAAGCGACTTCAATGGTCAGTTCATGCTCGCCTGCCTCCAAATAAAAAGCAAATTCCTGCTCGCCGTCTCCCAAAGCTTGCACCTGCCAGCCCCGCCCGTAATTGAATTTGACTGATTGGGCTTCTTTAAATGGCACAACGCCGTCAATCATAAGCTTGCGCGTGACATACATGCCGGCCAGCTTATTTTGTTTGAACCGCGTGGATATTTTATACAATCCGTCTTTTTCTACGTTGAACCGATAGCTGATCCACTGTCCGGGCATCTTCCATTTGTCTCCGCCAATACTGTTCAAACGCAATTTGGACGGATCCTGCGGATCAGTCAGTGCAGACGATCTGTCATTGAGCGGATACAGTGTATTATCCGATTTCTCATAACTGTTCTGTGCCTGAATTTTGACTGGCTCAACGTCCGCTTCTTTATAGCCCAGCGCCTCATAGCCCGCTTTCACCTCTGAATAGGGCTTCAATTCCTCAGCTTTATAAATCCGAATATTATTTAAAACCATCGGCTCCCGTACAGATTGGAGACCGATTGTATGCTGGCCTTTATCCAAATAAAACAGCAAAGGGTCATTGTAGTAGCCAAGCAAGTCATGCAATACCGCTTTGCGCCATTTTGGCGCTTCCACCTGTTTTGGCCGTACATCGTTCCCTTTCCGGTCCTGTTCGATCTCCCCCTCATCCTTCCAGATCCGAGAGAGGTTAATATATTGCGCCTCATAATAAGGAACTTTGCCGTCGATTGAGACCAATCGTTCAATTGAATTTCCTTTTCCCTCAACAGGGTAATAGAGCAGCTCAATATTGTACAATCCGCTTGTTGGAACGTTAATTTCCCATTCGATGAGTCCACTTTCTGCAGTGAGCAAAGATTCTCCTTCTATCCCTTCAAAATCAGGATAGACTTTGACCGCCATATCCGTTTTTAAAAAGTCAACCGCCCGAATTGTGATGTCCGCGGTTCCGAAACCCTTACTTTCATGCTGCGCCAGGTACGTGTCATAACTCGGTGACTTGATAAGAGGATCGTCAGCTGCTTTTGCCGCAATCGGCCACACAAGAAACAGCAGCCCTATTCCTAATGCAATCGAAACGATTGTTATCATTTTTTTGTTCATAACCGCTCAACTCGCACCATCATATTTATATCCTCCACGTGGACAAAGTTTCAAAAATATAAAGGGGCAGCCTTAAGTGATACAAGCTTTTAATTTGACAGCCCCTTTATCTTGGCTTAGATTGACGGCTCTACTCTTTTTTCTCTTCCTTCTTCTCAGACTCTGCCTCTGGCTCTGGCTCCACAAATTCTCCCTTCAATCTTAGCGCCAGTTCTTCAAGGCCAATATTGACCGCTTCCTCAATTTCAGCCACTTTGGAGGCCGGCTCCAAGTTCTGATCATAAAATCCAACTTCCGGGATCAACGCAAGCCCGCTATGGACATTGCCTTGCATTTGCTGGCCGATAAAGGCAATATCGGAGACGCCATATCGCTTCATGTCCATTAAAATTTGAACCGATTCCTCGTCACGCAGTTTAGTTAAGGCAATCTCATCCATGCGAATTTTTTCTTCTTCCTGCGCCTTCCATGCTAACGCTTCCATTACAAGTCCGGTTTTATCAAGTTCTTTGTTCGTTACAGGAACAGCCAAAGAAGGCGCGTCATGGCTCACCCATGACAGATAATCATCCGTGTTGTTGCCCATTGGCATCGGTACAAATCCAAAATCGCTCTCCATTTCATAGATCGGATCAATAACGCCCCGTCCTCTGGAATAAGCCAGAAACAGCGCTTTGCCATCTACAAACGCTTTCACATAAGCGTCCATGTCCTCTCCATCTTCTTTTGGAAAGAAGGTCTCGCCGCGTTTGGTCATCTTCTTGATCATTTCAATCGTTTCATAGGCTTTCGGTGTATTGACTGCATACGTCATCTTACTGTCAGCAGCAATATCAATAATTTTATTCCCCGATGCAAGATACAACGCCACCGCTATATCCCAGTCATGGCCCGTGGCCAGTCCATAACGGTCATGACTGTCCATCACCCCGTCACCATTCAAGTCGCGTTTCGCCGCCTGTTCCATCTCCAGCATCTTCTCAAACGTCCATTGTTTATTTTTCACCAGCTCATACGGATTTTCCAGGCCCAATTCCTCGATAATTGCTTTATTAAAAGCCAATACCCATACTTCATCGCCCTGACTAGCAAAAGGCGCTGCAACACCGTATGTCCGCTTGTCATACGTGAGCAGGTTGGACGTATTGTATTCCTTCCAGTAATCCTTGTCCAGGGAAAGGTTTGGTATGGTGTTCATATCAACCAGACGCTTGCCGTTAATATGTCTGCCGAGTTCCCAGGTTGGAGCTATTATAATGTCCGCGTACTTGTCCCCGGCCAGAACCGCTGTGCTGAATTCATCCTCAGAATGCTTACGGACTTCGATTTTTACGTTATACGTTTCCTCCACCCACTTGATGCGGTCAAGAATAGCATTGGCCAGATCCGAACTTCCCTCTTGCGGCGTCCACCGATTCGGGTTATTATCAGCCACAATAAATTTGTAGCCCCCCAAGTCCTGAACAGGCGGACCCGATTCTGCTGCATCCTCTGGAGGCTCGGGCGCAGGCGTCTGATTCACATTCACACTCTTGTTCTGCTCCTTTTCCGGTTCTGGTTTCCCCTTCTCACCGCTTGTGCAACCGCTCACAAACAGTGCAAAAACCAGGACAAACGCAAGCAACCACACAGCTTTATTCTTTTTCCCCATTCTTCTTCCCCTCTCACATTCATTTATTTTGTCATGCGGAGCCCATTACCTTAGAACGGCCCCCGCCTTAACAACTAAGAAAGTTTTACACTTGCGGAAAAAGATACTGCTTCCCCTCTTTGATCAGCTTGTAGATCAATTCACCAAACAAACTATTGGCCCACGCAAACCACGGCCGCGTATATTCGTCCGGATTATCGACATGAAACCCTTCATGCATAAATCCAGTCCCGGCATCGGTGCTTACAATCGTCTGCAGCAGTTCCTTTATTTCGTCATCGTTCTTCGATGTCAATGCCTGCATCACAAGGCTGATATGCCAGATGTAGCCAACTGGTGTATGCGGACTGCCAATTCCCTTGGCTGCCTTTCCGGAATAATATTGAGGATTCCCTGAACTTAAAATAAATCTTCTTGTATTCTGATAGACAGGATCATCAGCAGAGGCATACCCCATATAGGGAATAGAAAGCAAACTCGGCACATTGGCATCATCCATCAGGTTGTAATTGCCGAGCCCATCGGTTTCATAAGCATAGATTTCGCCGTATTCAGGATGATTGACTAAGCCGAATGCTTTGATTCCCTCATCAATCGTTTCTTTAAGCTTTCTGGCATCGTTCTCCAGTGCCGCATCCCCATACACTTCTCTGGCGATTTCCTCCATATAACGCAACACAACTACCGCAAACATATTTGATGGAATCAAATAATGGTAGATGCAGGCATCGTCACTAGGTCGAAAAGCGGACCATGTCATTCCTGTATAGCCTGTCGGTGTCCCCAATCCATTGCGCTCCAGCGTATCCGATTTTGGACAATTGAAGCGTTGAAATGTATAGTTGGAATGTTCCTCATGCCGTTGCTCCAATGTCCAGAGCGCAATAATATCATGCATGGTCTTCTTAAACAGTTCATCAAACATTTCCGTTTTTTGTGTCGTCTTCCAGTATAGATACGCGAGCTGGATCGGGTAGCAAAGCGAATCAACTTCGTATTTTCTCTCCCAAACCCAAGGATTGCTTTTCGTCACATCTCCATTATGACCTTGATTATTAGGTTCCTTATTAAAAGCATTTGCGTAGGGATCGATTTGAATATAGCGGATTTGCCGCTTTATCAAGCCAACCACGATTTTCTGATACGTTTCGTCGGTAATCGCAAGCGGTATGTAGTGGCGAACCTGCGCCGAGGAGTCACGAAGCCACATCGCGGGTATGTCTCCTGTAAATACAAAAGTAGTATTATCCTCAAGCACTTCTGTTGTCGTTTCAAGTGTGTTATAAAAGCAGTTTCGATAAAACTTGCTCATCACCGGCCACTGCGCCAACTGCGCGATCAGTTCATCATCTTTCGCAATGTCTTCAAAAGATAAAATCATTCGTTGTCATTCCCTCCCAAACTTTACAATAGAGAACTTATGAAGCGCTTGCATATAGTATATTATTAGATACATGTATTGATGTCAATATATTAATTTAATGTAATCATACCAACTTAAATAATTCCAGAAAATTATAAGCCCCCATGGCGCATTCCACAATGTAAGACCTATATGAAAGTCTTTGAATGCGGTTACAATTCCGACCATCGGAACGTAGTTGAATAGGAACAGCAGGACAACTGCTGGTAATATCATCCCGTACTGACAATGGTATTTATAGATCCTGGCTGGCGTAAATCGTCGACAGCTCCTTTGTGTTACATTATAGAAGCCTTTGAAAGGTGCTGTAATATGACTGCGATTGGTTTTATTTCAATTTCATTTGTTTTTTCTTGGGATAAAACTGCATTTGGCGTCATACAGATTTGTCTCCCCCGCCGGCGAATGATAAAGAAGCCCGGAACATTACTGATCGCTGCATCAGTAGACTCGTCCGGGCTTCTCGTTTTTTAGGTTGCAAGACGATAGAATCGCGCTGCATTGCGGCCATACACATTAGCTCTTTCCGCCTCGCCCCATGCAGCAAGCATATCATAAGAAGAAACGGTTTCACCGTCTTTAAAAAGACGAGTGTGTTTCTCAGCGTGATACTTAGAATTTATTTGCTGAAAATTATAAATCTATATCACCAAAAAAGGCGACTTGCCCGTTAGAAGCAACCCGCCAATAATGAAACCTTCCCTTTTTTCTTTTTTTACCTGCGGTCACATTGACAGGAGTAACAACAACTTGATGCTACTTTTTACGCAACATCTTTCCAACTCAAACGTTTAATTATGCAAAGAGAGTGGGGATGGGGATATGAAAAGGAGAAAAGTGATTTATTCAAGTTTTATAAGTATTGTTGTGATCACAAGTCTTTTTATCCTTACAGCATGGAGTCCTTGGATCAGTGAGTCTTACGCACGTATGCTTGCAATCAAAAAATTTGAAAAATTAAGCGCAAATGTTCAAGATGGATGTGGAGTAAATTGTGATAACTGTGGAGCCAAAGGAGTAAAACCAGTTCTGTTCGGTAAAAACGTCACGATTGAATATAATTGTGGGGGACCATATGAAAATGAGGAAGCCATGCCCCAAAATTACAAAACCATCGCATATATATCTTTTCTATATAAGTTGAACTATTGAATGTCCTGATTAAAACCTAACACAAAGACGGTCGATGATGGTCAAAGGGGTTTTCATTATCTCATCCATGAATTGTTGCACGTTGGTGCGAATCTCTGCGACTGTG
>NZ_JBHTHC010000012.1:0-257815 GCF_042676285.1 Paenibacillus sp. GCM10027626
AACGGTTCCACTACATCTTGAAAAGTGGCTGCGAAGTCGAGAAGCTGCAAGAGAAGCATGCCGACCGGCTGAAAAAACTCATCCTGTTTTACTCGATTATTGCCGTGCAAATCCAGCAGTTGACGTACCTGGCGCGACAGCAGCCAGAGGCCTCCTGCACCGAAGTGATGAGTGAGGAAGAATGGCAAGTGCTCTACCGGATTGCCTATAAAACGAACACGCTTCCTGCTCAGCCGCCAACCTTGCATGAGGCTGTTCTCGCTCTGGCCAAGCTTGGTGGATTTTTGGGACGCAAAAGTGACGGAGAACCCGGCGCGAAAGTGATCTGGAAAGGCTTGCAGGCTTTCCGAACCGTCTTTCAATCCTATCGCTTTTTTCTGTAATTTTTTACCGGTGTTATGGGGCAAGCTTAGATCTAACGATCGTTATTCACCGAAAATCGGCCGCTTCCCCGCCTTTTTTCCATCAATAACGTGTCTCTGGTTCGTTACACGCGGAGCAAGCCGATTTTTCGGCCAATAACGTGTTTCTGGTTCGTTAGCCCATATTATAAATTCTGGTAAAAAAAGACCGCCGAGTCGATAAAATGTTTGTAATCCGACAAACAAATCGATTCGAGGGGTTTAGTGGAAATATTTACCATATTCTCACAAGTGATGCAAACTATTTTGCCAGAGAAGGGATTATAATCAGTACTTGGCGGATGACGGTCCTGTAGTCTTCTTAAATTTCAGGCGATTCGGAAAACTACTGTCGCCATCAGAGCAATCAATTTGCTCAATAATGCTTTCCAAGTAATGATCCAATTCATCCGGTGTTACTCCGGCGCGCCCCGCCATCCGATCCTCTTGAACAGCTAGCAGTTCTTCCCGCAACTTCAACTTCTTCTCGCGGCGAGAGAAAGCCTCGATGTCCATCACTACAAGATCTCCTTCGCCGTTCTTGGTCAGATAAACCGGTTCCCCTGAAGTTTTGCAGAGATCGGCAATTTCGTTATAGTTTTGCCGGATACTCGCCGATGGCTTAATTAACATCTTGCTCACTCCTTGCATAGCCGCTTATTACTTCAATTATATTCATTTCATACTACGTATTCAATTGAGCTCATAATACCACGAATGAAATGAGAAAGACCCGTTCTGCAAATTACAGGACGGGTCTTATTCCATTTACTCTATTAAACAGCATTCAGTTCCAGTTGATCGTCTTCTTCCTTGTCAAAGGCTTCGCGGTCAAACTCTCCTTCTGATTGTGCCACGAGCAGGGCGCTGACAGTCGTTC
This sequence comes from Paenibacillus sp. GCM10027626, assembly GCF_042676285.1. NCBI lineage: Bacteria > Bacillati > Bacillota > Bacilli > Caryophanales > Paenibacillaceae > Paenibacillus > Paenibacillus sp. GCM10027626. Next base: position 1,282 of record NZ_JBHTHC010000012.1, read on the forward strand.
CTGTCGCATTAACTGCGGTGCGTCCCATATCAACGATCGCATCGATCGCCAGCACCAATCCGAGCCCTTCAAGCGGCAAGCCGAGCGCGGTCAGAACAACCGTCGTTGAAATCGATGCAGGCCCCGGCACACCGGCAACGCCGATGGAGGAAATCATGCTGACGAGGACGAGCAGGATATAATCCGAAATGCCAAGATCGATGCCGTACACCCGGGCGACGAAAATAGCGACTACCGCCGGCCACACCCCGCCGCAGCCATTCATGTTCATTGTAGCGCCGAGCGGAGCGACGAAGCTTGCAATACGGGGTGAAACTTTCAGCCGTTTCGTAATGACTTCCAAATTGACCGGCAGCGTGGCATAACTGCTCCGTGTCGTGAACGCTACGGCAATCGTCGGATAAGCTTTGCGCAAAAACTTGACCGGGTTTATTTTTGCCACGAATGTAACCAGTCCGAAGAACGTAATAATAAAATGAAGCGCCAAGGCAACATAAGTGGCGATGATAAGTGCTATGAGCGGTTTTAGCGTTTCCCAGCCATACTTGGCGGCCATAGCGCCAATCAGCGCATAGACGCCGTATGGCGTCAGGCGAATGACGTACTTGGTAACCTGATGCATCACTTGCGTAAATGAATCGATCAGGCGTTTGACGGGCTCAACGGCCTCCGGCTTTTTCCCTCCTACATGAACGATTGCAATCGCAATGAAGATGGAGAAAATCAATACAGGCACTACTTTGCCGTTTGCCATATCGCTAATCGGGTTGACAGGCACCAGGTCTAGAATAACTTGTGAAAAAGTCGGGATTTCCCGCGCTGCAAATCCTTCCGGCGGCGTCTGTTCAATTCCTGCGCCCGGATTAATGGCTAATGCCACAAGCAATCCGATCAAAGCGGCAACTCCTGTAGTCGCCAAAAAAAGCGCAATCGTCTTAACGCCGATCTTGCGCAGCTGGCCGAGGCTCGAGATCGACGTAATGCTTGAAATGATGAGCACGGCCACCAGCGGAATAACAAGCATTTTGATCAAATTGACATAAATTGAACCAATCGTGCTAATACTAGTGGCATCCACTTTTGCTGCATTCAGCACAATGCCGGTGAGCAGTCCGATACCCAGCGCAAGCAGCACCCGATAACCGAAGCTGACCCGCTTGCGTGCAAGCCAAAACAGTAAGCCAATGACAACAATGGATATAAGCAAACTAATCCAGTTCGTCTCAAACGCATGAACCAAATTGTTTTCCATAACGCCCATCTCCTTTAATTCCTACCTGTATACTAAGCATTTAATGATAAGTATATTACGCCGCTCCTCTCTTTATGTCAATAGACCAACAAAAAAGTCTCGCAGAAAAATCATACCAAGCATTGAAGGACACCCACTAATGAGGTGGCTGATCCTCCGCCTTTGACTGCCCATTTGTTGCATAACGTGCAAGGCTGTTGATTTACCACAATACGGGTTGTGAAAGATAAAAGAAATTATTCATATCGGCCGACTAAATGGATTTTCTACAGTTCGTTTTTTGTTTTGTTCGTTAGATAGCCGAACCTAGATGGAAAAACTACAGTTAGAATGGGAGTTAGAGATGGATAGACTCGAATTGGCCCAAACTAGCTGTATGATTTCCCGTTAGACTGCAAAATCGGGTCTGTTCTGACGTATTTACCTACATAAAATCCAGTTAGTTTTGGGGTAAAGGAAGTCGAGATCAGCTTTTAAGGTTGAGCTCTATATATTACTTTTTTTGGATAATCAACAGGCCGTATAACGTGCAATATTTCGCCTCACCTCACCCCATCTATCGTCGTACGGCTTGGACGAAGCTGCGCAGCTGAGCACGCCAAAAGCACTGCTCATGATACTGACCCGATCCAGTACAATTCATACTGGATCGGGTCAGCCATGGCAGTGCTATGCTTATTATTTACCTACAAACTGCAGTTCCTGCAGCGTCCGCAGCACAACCGCCGCCGCTTGCGCGCGAGTAGCGAGCTCTGCCGGAGCGAACTGCCCTTTGCCGTTGCCCTGCATAATGCCTCTGTCGGCAAGCAGCGCAGCTTGCGCGGCCGCCCACTGCGGAATCGCAGCCTGATCGGCAAACTTGCCGCCGGTCTGGTTCACGCGCGCTTGCCCGCCTTGCGTGGCAAATTCCAGTGCCCGGACGGCCATAACCGCCATTTCTGCCCGTGTAATGACAGCGTTCGGTGCAAATTGATCCGCTTTGACGCCCGTTATGATGCCCGCTTTGAGCGCCGCTCCGATCGCGCCTTCATACCAGCTGTTCGAAGCGACATCGGCAAATGCCGCCGCTCCGCCCCGGTCAGGATTCAAACCGAGCCCGCGCACCAGCAATGCCGCAAACTCCGCTCGGGTCATCTCCCGGCCCGGCGCAAATTGCCGCTCATTAACGCCGTTCACGATCAGTTTGGAGGCCAACAGCTCCACCTCCGACTTCGCCCAATGTCCGTTCAAATCTTCAAAAGCCTTCGTATAATAGAGCGCCGTATAGACGCTATTGCCCGGACGCTTCATCTCGATGGCCGGCTTTCCGTTCAAAGTCGCGCCAGTCCCCGGAACGAAGCGGAATGATTTGTCCGCTTGATCATATAAGACCGCAGTTGCTAGCCCCGGTTTAGCTGAGGAAGCCAAATAGATCATTCGGCCAACATAGGTACGGCCAAAATTTTCGAGCGCCTGTTCTTTTCCGCCAGACACAATCGCTACCTCAAAAACAATCGCCTTATCGCTCGCTAACGTTGCCCCCATCGCCTTTGCCCTTGCTTGCAGCTCCTGCAGCAGCTCATCAGCGGCAGGTTTAATCGAGATTTGAACATGTGCACCGTCCGTTAACGATTGTTTCTCCAGCACATGCAATGGAAGGCTATAGCTGCCAAGCGCTGTGTCCACTGTAATTATCAGCTTGCTTCCTTTGCCGCTGACAGGTGCAAGTACGCCAGCAGGCAGCTGGAACATCGTCCCGTCCTGCAATTCTGCAGCGCGGATAAAGATTTCCGGCTTACCAGCCGCAGCAGCCTTCGTCAACGCTTGTTGCAATGCATCCGGCTTCACGGTCACCAGGTTGATCGTTTGGCCGGCAGCATCTTTTTCCACAGCCACTTGCAATGCATCGCCGCTCAGTTCAATCCGTCCGGTCTCCGGCTGCGGTGCAGGCTTTTCTTCGGGCTTCACAGTGACAGGCGGAATCCAGCCGCTGCCGCCACCGTTATTGCCGCCGGTTTCAGCCTTAGCCTGCTCCACGATTCGCCCTTCAACCTTCGGTTCGATCGTGCCGCCAAGTGACTTCATATGCGCGATAAAAATTTCATAATCCGGGTCGCCGAGATCTTCGTGATAAGCCCCCGCTTCAATCGCCTTGGCAAACGAAGCGTAGCCGTCGCCGCCGTTTGCTACAAAACTGTTCGTCGCCAGACGATACGTCGCCTGCAAATCGAGCGGCACATAGGCCGAGCCTTTGCGAATCTCCACATCATATACTTTGTTTCCGGCGGCTGCATTCGGATCCCACTTGAAGCGCATACCGGCCACTTGCGGGAACTTACCCGGCAGGTCAGTCAGCTTCGCGCCGCTGACGCCGTTTTCCAGCCCTTCCTTCAGCGCCTCTCCCGTTACGTCGAGCACGAACAACGTGTTGCCAAATGGCATAACTGTCCGCAGCTCGCCCATCGTAATTTCGCCTTCGTCAATCGAAGCCCGGATGCCGCCGCCATTCATGAGCGCAATATCGGCTCCTTTTTTCTCTTTCCCCCAAGCGAGCATTCCGTCTGCGATGAAATTGCCCAAATTCGTTTCGCGGGAGCGTACGTCCTTGCGTTCTCCATTCAAAACGACCGCAGTCTTGCCGACCACTTGCTTTTTCAGCTCTTCCAGCTCGGCATTATACGGAGCAAGCAGTTGTCTTGCCGCTTCATCCTCGGCGACTGTCGCATTCACCGGAAGCAGCGAGCCTTGCAACTGATCGCCTTCTGTCTGAACTACCCCATGCTCATCAATCGTCAAGTCGACGCGGCCGAGAAACTTGCCCCATTCATTCGCCTGTACGATCACGGTAGGCTCGCCGTCATGATCGACGACCTCGGGCGCATTCAATTGCGTGTGCGTATGGCCGCCGACAATCAGGTCAATGCCTTTTACCTTCCCCGCCAGCTCTTTGTCACGTCCGTAGCCCAAATGCGATAATGCGATAATAACGTCGATGCCGGCATTCTTCAGCTCGGCAACCGTCTTCTCCGCCGCAGCCGCAGCCTCGTTGAAGGCTACATTTTTCCCCGGACTTGATGTCTCCGCTGTATCTTCAGTCGTAAGCCCGAACACACCCACCTGATGCCCGTTCACGTCAAGCACGACATAAGGGTACACACCGGCATTAGCCGTCGATTTCGGGGCGGCAGTGTCGATCAACTGCGGCGCTTTTAGCAGTGCTTTCATATTGTCGTCTTTGCTGAAATCGATGTTGGCGCTCACGATTGGGAATTTGGCGCCGCGCACAAACTCTGCCAGCGGCTTCGTTCCCTGATCGAACTCATGATTGCCAAACGTCATCGCATCATAGCCCATTTCATTCATCATGGCCAGATCGGCCTGTCCGAACCATTTGGTAAAGTACAAATCGCCCGAGAACACATCGCCGGCATCGAGCAGCAGGTTATTGTCCGTTTCATTGCGCACTTGCTTCACCAGCGTCGCGCGTCTTGCTGCATCGGCGAGATGAGCGTGGGTATCGTTGGTATGCATGACAGTCAGTTGCCATGATCCGTCCTCAGCGCCTGCTGCCGACACCGTTACGGTCGCTTCCGCCATGCCAAGGCCATCGGCGCTAAGCGCCCGAATCGTCGCCTTGCCTTCCGCCGCCGCTGTTACGAATCCGCCCTGATCGACCTTGGCAACAGCCGGGTCGGAGGAGCTCCAGGTCAAGGCGCCCCCCGCAGGATTGGCCGCATCGACCGACGCATGCAGCTTCACGCCTTGCCCGCCTACACGCAGCGATACGTTTTGCTTGTCGAGCGTCACCTTGGTCACTTGCAATTGCAAAGCGATGACGGTTCCGCCGACTTCATTGGCCACGAGCAGCAGCGGACGGCCTGTCGGATTGTCTGACGCCGCAATAAATTCCAGCCCTTCCGGTCCGGTATCCGTCTCCAGCCCTTTGGTAAAATCGCGGGTATTCGTATAGTTGATGAACGTTGGATGCTCAGGGTCTGTGACATCATAAGTCATCACGCCGCCAATCCGCTCAAGTCCGGTAAAAGCGAACACTTTGCTGCCAACCTCGCCGAGTGCAACATATTCCGGCTCAGGTCCCTTCTTCGGGCTTCTGCTGTCGAGCGTCGTATTCGTATGACTTGCATTAAAATATTGCGGCAGGCGCTCAGCTGTAATTTGCTCGAAATCACTGGCGCTATCGTATACCTGCTCCATCGTATCCGCATTCCAGATCGAGAAGGAGCGGCCGCCAAACATATAGACATCGTCATTGCCCATATCGCTGACCACTTCAACACCATCATATACAGTGGTATTCTGCAAAAACTGCGCCGCTTTCGAGGCCGGATTCAAGCTGCTCTTGAGCTTCTTGACCGTCGTCACATTTTTTCTGCCCGGCCAATCCGTTGCGTCGCCTTCATTGGCTGTGAACAGATACTGTGTGCCGTTAATTTTGCGGGAAGCGATGCCGTCCGGCATATACATGCCATAGAACGGGACATTTTCCAGCTTGATGACGCCATCCTTCACCAGATCGAGCGCATTGCGCGGATCGCTCAAATCTTTGTAGCCTAGTCCTTTTACAGAAAGCACCGACTTTGAAGCGATGTCAATCATGGCAATTGCGTTGTTTTCTTGCAAAGCTACATAAGCTTTGCTCTCATCAGCCGACAGCACAATAAATTCCGGCTCCAAATCGGTCACAGCCTCTTCCTTTGTGCCTTTGCCAGAGATAAGCCCTGTCGCCGGATCAACCGCGCCGCGAATATGAACAAGATCATCGATGACAGCAGGGTTGTCGAATTCCACATGAGTAACCTCGTCAGTCGTCGTATCTACGATGGTTACCGTCCCTTTCGGATCGATGGTGCCTGAGCGAAACTCACCTTCGTCGGCAGTCATAAGATAACGGCCGTCTGAAGTAAACAGAATCATATCCGGCTGCACGCCTGCTTCATAGCTTTTCAGCAAATTGCCGTCATAGTCGAGCAGCAGGATGCGGCCGTTTTGCACCGGATCGGCATGCTGTACCGCCACGGCTATCCGCTTCGTAACCGTATTGATGTCGACACTGGTCAAGTCCCCGAACTGGAAGCCGTCCGTCTCGGAAAGCGTTTTGACGGCTACCGATTTTTCCTTGGATACCGTTCCGTTCGTCGCCAAAGGCACGATATCAAGGCTCGGCGGATCGCCCGACCCGTTCACAACATACATTTTGCCATTGTCCTTATTAAACTTGACGATTTCCGCAACGCCGCCATCCTCGTTCGTCGTCCCGATCACATACTGTCCGACCTTCGTAATCGCCAGTTGATCGGCATATTCCAGCTGCTTCGCCGGACGAACGTTCAATGTCAATTCTTTCGTCGCGACAGCAGCAGGCGTTGCACTATCCGTTACTGTAACGGCCACTGTCGCAGCGCCTTCCGTTCCTGCCTCTGGAATGCCTGAAATGACGCCGCTGGAAGCATCAATAGCAAGCCCTGCCGGCAAGCCGCTTGCTGAATACGTATATGGCTGTGTGCCTCCTGTAGCGGCAAGCGCCGCATGATACGACTCGCCTACGAACGCATCAGCCAAGCTGCCGCTCACTACCCCAAACGCAGGAGGAGTGAAGCCCCACTCGCCATCGACGCTGCTCCGTGGGCCTTTAAGCAGCAAGCTTTGTTCATCAGCCATACTGTAGTCCACTTGCCCGAAATCACGCTTGTTATTGTCCGTATCCTGCAGCAGATTGCGGCGCAGTGCGAGCTTTTTGGAGTTGCCTTCACTTTTGCCGGTCGGAAAATCCGTCTCGTACCCATCGATCAAATTGCCAGTATCATTGCCTGCCGTACCGAGTAAATCGACATAGCCTTCCGGCTTCGGTTCCACCGCGAATGGGTTGGAGTCGGTTAGCAGCGACTGATTGCTGACCAGCGCGACCTTCAAACCTTTATTGTTTATATAACGGTCGAACTGCTGATCGCCCTTCCCCGAAAGATCCAGCTTGGGCGCAGCCGCTCCGGTCGCTTTCCCTACAATTAAATATGAAGAATGCTTTTTGATCGTACCGCTCAAATCAAGCTTTTCCCAATCCCCTGTCACCCCGCCGTTATTGTCTGAACCTGTGTCTGCATATTGCAGCGACCAGCCTTCAAGCGACACATCGCTGTCTGTCGGGTTGTACAGCTCGATAAAGCCATGGGAAATATAGCTGTCCGACGCTTCTTTCAAACCAGCACCATATACCTGGTTAATAAATACATGCGGCACAGCTGCGTCATATTGGCCATTTGCCTGATAAGGAATCCCGGCAACGGGTGCCGCATAGGGCACGCTCATCCCCTCAGCCTGTACCAGCGGTGCTCCTGCCGCTGCTGCTCCAACCAGCATTTCAGCCGATAGCAATAGCGCCAGCCAGCGCTTTCCATTCCATAACGATTTCAAGCCGTAACCACTCCTTTAGTTATTGTGATTACGGCTATTGTAGATAACAATTGTTATCGGAAATATGCTGTTATGTGGAGGTTTTGTAAACAAAGACCTGACGAACCATTCGCCAGGTCTGAACACTTTATAAAGAAGGATAAACCATCAGCTTCAGGGTGTTGGTCTTGTCCCCGAGCGCTTTTTCAAACGCCGCAGCCGTTTCATTCAAGGCATATTTGCCTGTGATGATCTGCTCGATGTCGATCGTTTTCCGCGATAAAATTTCGATTGCGGCAGGATAAGTATCATGATAGCGGAAGACGCCCCGCAGATCGAGTTCGCTATCTACGATGAGCGACATATTTACCGGCACTTCGTCTTGCGGAGACATGCCCACGACTACAACGCGGCCGCCGCGCTTGACAGCGGCTATCGCCCCTTGCACTGCCTTTGGATTGCCCGCCGTTTCAATGGCGACATCGACGCCCTGACCGGCCGTTATTTCCGCTACCTTTTCCTGCAAGTCATATTGACGCAGGTTTACGACATGGGTAGCGCCTAATTTAAGCGCCGCATCCAGCCTGCCTTGTTCGAGATCCACGCCGATGACGGTTTTTGCTCCAGCCAGCTTGGCATTGGCAGCCGTCAGCAACCCGATCGGCCCCATTCCCATAATTACGACGGTTTCACCGGCTTGCAGTTCTCCGCGTCTTACGGCATGAAGGCCGACAGAGAACGGTTCAATAAGCGCCGCAGTCTCAAAGCTCATATCATCCGGGATCGGAAAGACCAAGTCTGCTCGCACAACGGCATATTCCGAGAATACGCCATCATAAGGCGGTGTAGCCAAAAATTCTACATGCGGGCACAGATTGTAACGGCCTGAAGTGCAATACTCGCACTTCCCGCATGTTGCTCCAGGTTCGATCGCTACCCGCTGCCCTGCCTGCAAATGCGGCGGCACGTTAGCGCCTGTCTTTACGATCTCCCCCGATGCTTCATGCCCCAGGATGATCGGCTTTTCGACGACATATCGGCCGATTTTTCCATGCTCGTAATAATGGACGTCAGACCCGCACACGCCTACCGCGCGCAGCCGGATGAGCACTTCATCCTCTTTTGGAACTGGAATTGCGGTTTGTTGCATTTCGATTTTTTTCGTACTTGTCAGTACAGCAGCATTCATTACAGTCGCTTCCACGCTCTCCACTCCCTGTGTCTGTTTCTATTTCTATTTCATAAAGCTTTCAGTCTTACTGCGCCAAGTACTTATCCACATTTTCGGAAGTTACCAGCTCGAACGGAATTTCATATTTTTTGTCGATTTGCTCGCCTTTTGCCGCCTGGATCGCCAGCTCAATGACTTTCTCGCCTTGCGACTTGGCGTTTTGATATACAGTGGCAATCATCTTTCCGTCTTTGACTGCTTTGAGCGCATCATTAACGCCATCGACGCCTACGACCGGAACGTCGTTCATGCCGCGGTCATTCAAAGCATTCAAAGCGCCAATCGCCATTTCGTCGTTTTGAGCGATAACGGCAGTAATATCTTTTCCATGCGTCTGAATCCAGTTTTCCATAATGGTCATCGCTTCCGCTCTGGACCAGTTTGCCGTTTTTTCGGCCAGCACTTTAATATCCGGGTTTTTCTTCAAAATGTTGTAAATGCCTTCTTTCCTTCCGACCTGGCCAGTCTGGCCGATCGGGCCTTCCAGGATGACAACATTGCCTTTTCCGCCGATCTTATCGACAATTTGCTGCGCCTCTGTCTCTCCGGCTGTAACGTCAGGGGAGCCAACATAGGTAACGAGCTTTTCGGCAGTCAGGAAAGCGTTGACGCCCAGCACCGGAATGCCGCCGTCTACAATTTGATTAACCGTATCGTTCAGCGCGGTTTCATCGATCGGATTGACGATGATTGCATCGACTTTTTGGCTTTCCAAATTGCGAAGCTGCGAAATTGCGGTGCTCACATCATAGTTGCCGTCCATAACGATCAGCTTCACGCCAAGCTCTTTCGCTTTGGCTTTCATTGCGTCCGTCAAGTTTGTAGCATATTCACCCTGCAGACCGTAAACCTGAAATCCTAACGTGATCGACTTGCCGTCGCCGGAGTTGCCTCCGGAGGCGGAGTTGCCTGCGCCGCTATTTCCGTTTTCTTTGGAGCCGCAAGCGGCCAAAACAACCATCAGTGCGGCAATCAGCAAAACTAGAACCGTTTTCTTCGAATGTCTCATTTCAACATTACCCCTTGTATGATTATTTATAATTTCCGTTCCGGCTGCGCCTGTCAGCCTTCTAATCTTCCAGCCTTCTAGCTTCGCTTGCGGTCAACCAAAACGGCAATTACTATAATGGCTCCCTTGACAACCTGCTGCCAATAGGAGGAAACCCCGAGCAAATCCAAACCGTTGTTCAAAATGCCGATGATCAGCGCACCAACGAGCGTGCCCCACAGCCGGCCCCGGCCGCCGGCAAGGCTCGTGCCGCCGATGACGACCGCCGCAATGGCGTCAAGCTCGTAAGAAACGCCGGATTGCGGAAGTCCTGCCGAGACGCGGGAGGAGAGGATGACACCGGCCAGGCCGGCAAGTAAGCCGCTGATGCAATAGACAGCAATCAAAGTTTTGCTTACGCCGATTCCCGACGTTTTCGCCGCATTCTCATTGCCGCCGACGGCGAATACGTACCGCCCGAACTTCGTGTTGTACAGAAGCACCGTACAAAGCGCAAATACAATCAGAATGATCCACACCGGGATCGGAATGCCGAGAAAAGAGCCTGAAGCGATCGACAAGTAACCGGGCGCAAGGTCCGATATCGGCCTGCCGTCGCTATAGATATAGGTGAAACCTCTGGCGGCCGCCATCATTCCCAGTGTCGCAATGAATGGCGCTACCTTTCCTTTGGCCACGATTACGCCATTGATTGCCCCGAGCACAAGGCCCGCTCCAAGTCCCGCCAACACAGCCAAAAACGTATTTCCGTCTCCGGTTGCCAGCGATGCTGCGACGATGCCGGAAAAAGCCAGCACAGAACCGACGGAAAGATCAATCCCTTTGGTCAAGATGACAAAGGTCATGCCCATTGCCAAAATAACATTAATGGAAACTTGCTTAAACAAATTCAACATATTCGAAGAAGATAAAAAGTTAGGACTTAAAATGGTCAGAGTGATGACCAAGACAGCCATAGCCGCAATAATTCCGTACTCTGAAAAAAAGTGCTTGAGCTGCCTGCCCGCGCTGCCGCTCTTCTCCGTGCTTCTTCTCTCTTGTGCCATTGCCTCGTTCATGATGACGCCTCCATTTTATCCGGTGTAGCCAACTGCATGATCTTTTCCTGGGTTGCTTCCGCCGCCGTCAGCTCTCCCGTTATCCGCCCTTCGCATAAAACGATGATTCTGTCGCTCATCCCCAGAACCTCCGGCATTTCGGAAGAGATCATAATGATGGAATATCCCTGCTGCGTAAGATCATCCATTAGCTTGTAAATTTCGCTCTTGGCTCCAATATCGATCCCGCGCGTAGGTTCATCCAAAATTAAAATTTGCGGGTTCGTTAACAGCCATTTCGCCAAAACGATCTTTTGCTGATTGCCTCCGCTGAGCGTTTCCGTCAACTGCTGCTTGTTGTGCGTTTTAATCCGCAAAGTTGTGATCATCTCGTCTACAACTTTGTTTTCCGCGCCGCGCTTGACGAAAGAACCGGAGCTGACTTTGTTCAAGGTCGGCAAAGTTATATTGGCTTTGACCGACATCGGCAGGACCAGCCCCTCACCCTTGCGGTCCTCGGTAACAAGCGCAATTCCCTGCTTGATCGCATCTTTCGGCTCTTTAATTGCTACCGCCTGGTTATTTACTTTGATCGTACCGCTGTTGAATGGAATCATGCCAAACAGCGCTTTGACCAGCTCGGTACGCCCGGCTCCCATCAATCCGGTCAGCCCGAGGATTTCGCCTTTCTTCAATTGAAAGCTAATATTTTGGAAAAGTCCTTTTGCTGTAAAGCCGTTCACTTCCAGCACGGTTTCATCGGCAACCGCTTTCTTTCTCTGCGGAAAGACCTCAGTCAATTCTCTGCCCACCATATTTTTGATCAGAACCGCTTGCGTCAACTCATTGGCCGCATGGGTAGAAATGTATTCTCCATCGCGAAAAACGGTTATATCATCAGAGATCGTGAATATTTCATCCATTTTGTGCGAAATATAAATAATGCCTTTGCCGTCTTTTCGCAGCTTGCGGATGATTTTAAAGAGCTGCTCGACTTCTTTGTCAGCTAGTGAAGAGGTCGGCTCATCCATAATAATGATGTTGGAGTTGTACGAAACGGCTTTCACGATTTCCACCATTTGCGTTTCCGAGATGCTTAACTCCTTCATCTTGCGTTTAGGATTAATATCGAGCTCCAGATCCTCAAACATTTTTTTCGTTTCCCGGTACATACGGCCATAATTGATAAATGGGGTGCCCGAGTACACCGGTTCTCTGCCCAAAAATACATTTTCGGCAATCGACATTTCCAGTACAGGGCTTAGCTCCTGGTGAATCATGGAGATGCCATGCTCCAATGCCGCTTTCGGCGAATGAAAATGGACCTCCTGGCCGTTAATCAGAATCGAGCCCTGATCCGGCTTGTAAATACCGGTTAAAATTTTCATCGTCGTGGACTTGCCGGCGCCGTTCTCGCCCATAAGCACATGAACAGTTCCGCCCCGAAGCTTCAAATTTATATTACGGACTGCTTTCACGCCGTTAAAATACTTCGTGATCCCCCGCAATTCGACTAATGCTTGCGTTTCCACCATTATGCCCCTCCGAGCTTAAACGATTTAGTTGAAATCCAAAAAAAATAATTGATAATACTTACCAAATCAAATGAATGATTTTGGGATTTTATAGATCCCCCCATATATTTCCTGAAACGTTTCAGTTAATCGGGGTAAAAAGAGATCAATACTTTTAAGTTATTGATCTGAAAGATTGCCGGATTACAAGTTCAAGCTGCAGTACTGTAGTCGTTACAATATTTTTTTCCTTGAATTTTTGCAAAGCTTGTACGGCCTGTTTCCCCATCTCGATCGCCGGCTGCGCCACAATGGAGAATGGCGGCTGCGTAATTTCCTGCCAGGGATGATCGTCAAAGCCGATAAAACTAATATCTTCAGGGATGCGGAGATTCGCTTCTTTCAAAGCTTTTATAGCCCCGATCATCAATAAATGGTTGGTGGCAAAAATCGCGGTCGGCGGCTCCGGAGCTTGCAGCATCTTCATGACCGCCCGGTATCCTCCGCTAATCTGGGTGCTCGATCCCGTGTAATCCCCGCCATAGAGCATCAAACGTTCATTCACTTCCAGGCCGTGATTTCTTAATGCCTGCATATAGCCTTCTTTTCTTTGCAAGGTCGTACTAATGCCGGGCGAAGCCAAAATAATGCCGATTCGCTTATGCCCGTTGCGGATCAATGCCTCCGTCGCCTGATAGCTGCCGTCGACATTGTTCGCTTTCACGACCGGCAGATTGGCGTTGTCGATTTCGCGGTCGATCAGGACGATCGGCATTTTCTGAAATTGCTGGGGAATGACCAGCTTGCTCGTTACCGGCGCCAAAATGATACCGCTTACTTGCTGGGCAGACAGCAGCTCGATCACTTCGTTCTGCCTTTCCTCGCTTTCTTCCGACGTTGCAACGACCACCTGCCAATCATACTTCTGGCATTCCTCATGAATGCCGGTCAGTATCTCCGTGAAAAACGGGTTATTGTCCGGAACGATCATTCCAACCAGCTTACTGGTGCCTACCTTCAAGCTTCTGGCTGATTCATTTCGCGAATATCCGAGCTCCCGGATTGCCTCATTAACGGCATCGATCGTTTTCTGGCTGGCCTCTCTTTTGTTGTTCAGCACGTTCGACACTGTAGCAATCGAGACATTCGCTTTTCTTGCTACGTCATAAAGAGTCGGCTTTTTTTTCATTTGCGATCATGCTTTCCTTAAACGTTTTAGTTTTCATGATTAGGATATTAAAATATTTCCGGCATCCTGTCAAGGACGAATTTTGAAAGGCGAGTTTGAAAGGCTTACTATTCCATTGGACAAATGGGGCTAACGGCTTTACGATATGATTTGTACTATAAGGTAATTTAATTTGGCCGCGGAGGAGGTTATGCCCATGCTGGCTGCATTGTTCAGGCGTCTCTTTCAGTGGGCATTCGCCCAATCGATACACAGACGGATTATGCTTTTCTTTACGGCGGCCCTCTCGCTTATTATTGTTGCGCTCGCCATATCCACCTATCAGGTTTCATCACGTATTCTGATTCAGAAAGCGATCCACAACACTTCGGAAAATCTGGTTCTTGTTTCGGACAAGCTTGACCTTATTTTCGACAATGCGGAGAACTTTGCGAAGATCGCTATTCAGAATCGAATTATACAAGAAACGCTGATCGGCGCCGCTGAGCCGTCTGCAGATACACCGCTCGCTTACTATCGGCGTTACATTACGGTACAGAACGCGCTTAGCAGCATCGTCGACGGCAAAACGTTCGTCCACGCGATCATTATGTACGATAAATACCACAATATATATGATTCCGGCGGCTTGCAGAAGATTGAAGACATCAGCGGCGAATATTTCAACCGTTTCCAAGCTTCCGCCTTCGGGCTGGCGTGGAAAGAAACGGCGCAGAGCAATTACTTAAAGGACTCCAAATCGGCTCATATTGTTTCGTTGTTTCAACGGTTTAATTCGCAGGAAACCGCTGCCTCGCTTGGGATTTTGCAATTATCGATCGATGAACGCTATATTAGCGAGCAGTATGCCAATATTCGTCTCGGCCATACCGGCGACATATTCATCATCAATGATAAAGGACAGATTGTCTCCGGCAAAAAACAGGAACAATTAACCGCTTCCATTGCCGATATGCCATATTATCCGGAGATGCTGCAGCAGGGAGGCCGAACCTTCACGATGAACGGCGTCGATTACCTCGTCATATCCCGCAAATATGAGCGAATGGGCTGGACAATTGTCGGTATTGTGCCGATCAGCGAAATAACCGAAGACAACAGTCTGCTTACACAGCGCATGATCACGGTGGGCTTGGGCTTTATCGCCATTGCCGTAATCCTTGCACTGCTCATTACAAAATCGATTACCAGACCTTTGCAGCGCATTAAAGAAACAGTCAAACGGGTAAAGCAAGGCGATCTCAACGTTTCGCTCGATCTGGAATTCCGCGACGAGATCGGCGAGCTGGCGCTGGAATTCAATCGAATGGTCAGCCGTACGAAGTCGCTGATGCAAAGCCATGTGGAAGAAGAAAAGCGGCGCAAGGAATACGAGCTTGCGGCGATTCAGGCCCAAATCAATCCGCACTTTCTGTATAATACGCTGGAGAGCATCTGCGGTTTGGCCGAATTGAAACGCAATGACGATATTATTAAAGTCGTCAATCAACTGGCTCGCTTCTATCGCGGCGTTCTCAGCCAAGGCAGCCCGATTATCACAATTGGCGAGGAACTGTTAATTACGCAGCATTATTTGGACATTCTCAAGGTTCGTTACGGGGACAAATTAAACTATACAATTGATGCCGATCCTGCGATCCGCAGCTGCGCCACAGTCAAGCTGCTGCTGCAGCCGCTTGTCGAAAATTCCGTCTATCACGGTCTGAAGCATAAACGCGGAAAAGGACAGATCGCCATCAAGGCCTTCCCGCAAGGCGGCCGGATCGTTCTCGAAGTTACGGATAACGGCGCAGGGATGGAAGCCGAGACAGCTCGGCGTTTGCTTCGTCCGGCCTATGAAGCCCCCGACTCGAAGAGCTTCGGCGTGAAAAGCGCGAACGAGCGGATCAAGCTGTACTTCGGTCCGGAATATGGGCTCCAGATTGCAAGCAGTCCGGGGGAAGGCACGAAAATTACCATTACGCTGCCAATGCAGAAATTAAAGGAGGGTGAAGCATGATTCGGGTGATGATCGTGGACGATGAATATTTGGTGCGCGAGCGGCTAAAGCATGGCCTGAACTGGCCGGAGCTTGGCTGCTTGATCGCCGCCGAAGCCGACAATGGAGAAGACGCCTTGGAGCTGCTTGCCGAACGCGAGATCCAGCTTGCCGTCGTGGATATTAATATGCCGATATTGGACGGTCTGGCCTTCGCCAGTAAGGCCCGGGAGCTGTATCCTCCTATAAAAATTATCATTCTGACCGGCTACGGCACATTCGAATACGCCAAGACGGCATTAAAGGCCGGTGCCAACGATTATTTGCTGAAACCGGTCGATACGGCTGAACTGGGAGCGGCGATAACAGCATTGTCCGAGCAAATCCGCCATGAGGAAAACGAGCGGAATAGGAACGCCTCGATGCAGCAGCAGCTGCAGGAAAGTCACGACATTTTGCGGAGGCAGTTCCTGCGGAAGCTGCTTGCGGGCGGTTCTGCTCTTCCCGATCCGGATCAGCTTGCACTCTACTGCCCGGCATTGAGCGGCAGCGGCTTTATTGTACTTGCGGCAAGCCCCGATCAATTCGGGGGCTCCCCTGAGGAAAAGCCAGCCTCTGTCTATGCCGTCTTGAGCGATTGCTTTGCCGCCTTGCCGGGATTGGAAATCCTGGCCGATGAAGAAGGCTTCACTGTAATCGCCGATGCGGATCCGTCATACATGAACAGCCGCTTGGACAACATAATGCAGACATGCAGAGTTGCCATGAAGCAGATACGAAACGCAGGCGCTTCTACTGTTACAATCGGCATCGGGCAAGTGAAGGAGGGATGGGACGGCATTGCAGCAAGCTTTCGGGAAGCTCTTGCAGCGGCAGCATACCGTACACTGCAGGGCGGCGACCGGATCATCCGTTTCCAAGAGCTGCCTGCGCCGAAGCCGGCCCCGCAACTGTCTGCATTGCGGGAAGACTTGCTGATCCAGCTCCGCCTTGGCAGTCTTGACGGAGCGCTGGAGACGATCGGCACCATCTTTGCCCGCTTCAGAAGCGAAGAAACGACGCTTGAGTACCTTTATTTGCTGCTGAGCGAACTTGTTATCGCGCTCAAGCTGCACGCTTCCGAAACGGGCATGTCGGTCGATGCGGAGCTTGCAGATTCATTCGATCCGCCTGCCACTGTGAGGCAGCTGGAAACGCTGGAGCAAATCGAGGCCTGGATCGCCGGCCTATATACGAAAGCGATCGGCGCCAGCGAAACGCACAAACGCTCAACTCCGGCCAGACTGGTAGAAAAAGCGAAGCGTTTTATCGATGCCAGCTATGCCGATCCTTCGCTCGATCTGAATGCGATTGCCGCAAGCCTGCATATTAACCCCAGCTATTTAAGCCGTATCTTTACGAAAGAAACCGGGGTATCCGTCGTGACCTATTTGACAAGAATTCGTATGGACAAGGCCAAGGAGCTGCTGCAGGAGGGCTGCCAAAATTTAACTTATCTGGCCGAACAGATCGGCTTTACCGATACGCAATATTTTAGCAAATGCTTCAAAAAACAGTTCGGATTGCCGCCTTCCCGGTTTATGGCAAAAGAGCCATGAAGAGCGGGCGCAGCAGAAGAAAGTCTCGCGAAGTTTTACCAAAACGTAAAAATCGCACCGATCGCGTAAAGATATTCCCTTCAACCTCTTCGTGCCGGTCTATATAATTGATTTCACAACTACACATCATGGGAGGCTTTGGCAATGGTACACAAAAAGAGAAGCGCATTCCTTGTATTAACCGTCGCATTAATTTTGGCAGCGTTTACTGCAGGATGCGGATCATCGAAGAACGCGGGCGAATCCGCCGGCGCCGATACGGGCGCGAATAACGGCAAGCCGCAAGGCGAGAAAGTAAGCATTACGATTCTGTCACGCGCATCCGGCACAAGCCCGGCGGCAGTCGCATTTCAAAATTTGCTGAAAAAGTTTATGGAAGAAAATCCGAATATTAAGGTTGTTGATGAGTCGCTTAATGATGAGAACGCATTCAATAACAAGCTGAAGACAAGCCTGGCAACCGGCAATGTGCCGCATATCTGGACGAACTATGGAGGCGAGGCCTTCAAAGATTATGCCAAAAACATTGCGCTCGATCTTCAGCCTTACCTGGACGAGGACAAGGAGTGGTCCGGCGCATTCCTCCCGCTGCTCGATACTTGGCAGTACAAGGATTTGAAAGGCACTTACGGCGTACCTTCAGAATTTTACAGTATTGCAATTTATTATAACAAAGAACTGTTCGAGAAAATCGGCATGGCTCCGCCTGCAACTGTCGAAGAAATGAAAGCGGTCGCAGAGAAATTTAAAGCGATCGGCATTACACCGATGGCGATTGCCGACAAGGAAAACTTCCGTGGCGGCCACATGCTGACCAATCTATCCTTAACCAAGTTCGGCCAAGCCAAAACTGAAGCGCTCGTATCCGGCCAAGCCAAATGGAACGACGCGGATATGGTTTCTCTGCTGCAGCTGATGAAAGATTGGCAGGATGCCGGCATTCTGGGCAACAACCTCGTAACGACAGACAATAATGCCATTACAGCCAACTTTATTGCAGGCAAAAGCGCCATGCTGTACGAAGGCTCTTGGGGCATTAGCCAACTCGCAGAATCCGCATTGAAGGACAAGATCGGCGTCATTCCGTTCCCGGGCTTTGCCGACTCGCCTGATACGAAAAATGTATGGTTCGGCGGCGCTGGCGGCTACTCGGTATCGAAGGAAGCGAAAGGCGCGGAGTTGGAAGCGGCGATCAAGCTGACGAAATATCTTACTTCAGTAGATGCATTTAAATATTACCTGGAATTCACAAAAGGCGGCGTCTATCCGGTCAAAATGACCGTCGACCCGACTGCTGTCGATCCGATTACACAAGCGTTCATGGCTGCGCAAGCGACAGCATCCGAATTCAAAGGCGAGCTGTACGCTTACGATCCAATCGCCCAGCTGCAAGATAAAGTACGGAATGAAATTCAAGGCATGTTTGCGGGCAATCCGCCGCAAAAAGCGGCCGATAATATTCAGAGCTTCGTAGAGTCCAACCGCAAGTAAGGGAAGCCGATGCGGCGATTCCCGGCAAGCTGACGCGTCCGTCCCGCATCATCCCGCCCGCTGGCGCGGACTAGTGATGGCGGGGCGGCGTTTTTCATTGATTCCAAAAAGCAAGGAGGCCCCGGAATGTTCGGACGCAAAGTATATCCAACTGTCGTTCTGTTTCTGTTGCCCGTCTTCATACTGTATACGCTCATTTTTATTGTCCCGGTGTTTCAAACGGCCTATATGTCCTTTTTCAGCTGGAACGGCATTAAGAGCGTCCCGCTGGAATATGTTGGCTGGAGCAATTATACCGAAATGTTCCACAAGCCGGAATTTTACCGCTCGCTTAAAAACGTTGGCGTTTTTATCGCCGCTTCATTTGTCCTGATTTTGCCGATCGGCTTTTCACTTGCCTTGATCATTACAAGCAAAATGCGCGGACGCCGCTTTTTCAAGGTCGCTTACTTCATGCCCGCCATTCTTCCGCTTACTTCCGTCGGCTTGATGTGGCAATTTCTGCTCAAGGGCGAAGGCGGCTTCGTCAACAAGCTGCTCGAGTTGTTCGGACTCGGCGTGCTGCAGCAGGACTGGCTCGGTCAACCAGCGATCGCGATTTACGTCGTCGTCGTCGTCAACGCCTGGATATACTCCGGCTTGAACATGATTATTTTTGCCAGCGGCATTGTCTCGATTTCTGATGAAATATACGAAGCTGCCGCGCTTGACGGGGCCGTAGGCTGGAAAAAGATCCTCTACATTACCGTTCCGCTTATGAAAGAAACGTTCAAAATCTTCTCGGTGCTGGCCGTCACCCAATCACTCCGGGTATTCGGGCAAATCTTCGTCATGACCGGCGGCGGACCGAACGGCGCGACGGATGTCCCAACCACCATGCTGTATAACGAATCGTTCAAATATAACAATTTCGGCATGGGCAACAGCATCGGCACCTTTATTATTGTAACCGGCTTCTTGCTCACCATCCTGCTCAACAAGCTGATGAGCTCCAAAGACGGCCGCTAAATTAGAGAAGGCAGGTGAATCCAGTCATGACCAAATCCCCTTTTCGCATTCCGGTTTATATTTTCGCAGCGTTTTGTTCTGCCGTATTTCTGTATCCGCTGCTGTTCTCGTTCCAAAATTCTTTAAAAGATAACACGGAAATATACGGCGATGCGGTATTCTCGCTACCCGCCGGCTGGCTATGGTCCAATTACAAGCAGGCTATCGTCGACGGCAACATGCTCTGGGCAGTACTCAATTCGTTCTTCTATGCTGCTGCCGGCACACTGCTCGCTTTATTGCTGGCACTGATGGCTTCATTCGTGCTATCGCGCATTTCATTCAAATTCCGGGAAATCGTCTATGTTTATTTTATTACCGGTCTGATGATTCCCGTTTTTTCCCTCATGATTCCAATTTCACGGATGATCGGGACGGTCAACGGCTTCAACAATTATTTCGCGCTTATTGTCCTGTACGCAGTGATCGAGCTGCCCTTTGCGATCTTTCTGATGACAGGCTTCATGCGGGGCATCAGCAAGGAAATCGACGAATCCGCTGTAATCGACGGCTGCAAGCCGAGGACGCTGCTGTTCCGCATCTTGCTGCCGCTGACGATGCCGGCTGTATCGACCGCAGGCATTCTCGCTTTCTTCAGCATCTACAATGACCTGATCTGGAACGTTCTGCTTATCTCCGATAAGAATATGTATAACATCTCGATGGCGCTCTTCTCCTTCGTTGGCCAGTACGGTGCAGTGCAAATGGGACCGACCTTCGCCAGTATTATGATCACCATCGTGCCGACCGTCATCGTCTATCTCCTTTTTCAGGAGAAAGTAGAGAACGGGTTAAGCGCGGGGGCGGTCAAGGAGTAATGATTGGGAGGCATGCGGGACACAGGATTCCGTTATTTGTACGAAAACTGGCTCATTCGGAGGTTTCGCGGACATACGATCCTTTATTTTGTCAAAACCCGGCTCATTCAGAGTTTTCCGGACACACGATCCGTTATTTGCCGATTTTTCCGGGTTTCCGTGCCGTTTTGAGGCAAATAACGGAACCACGGTCCGCAAGCACACCAATTAGCTGTTTTGTTCACAGATAACGGATCTGCGGTCCGCGCAAGCCCCGCCGTTCAGCTCATCGCTATTAGACAAAAGCCTTCTGCCTGACCGCTGGGGCCGGCAAAAGGCTTTTGTCTACATTTCAATCCATCCACATTCCCCAGCAGCGACCCGGCGTATCGACGCGAAACGTCTGCACCGCACCTTTATCTGCCACTGTGACGTAACATTGCTTGCCGTCAGGCCCGCCAAAGCACAGATTCGTGCAATCCGTTCCGTCAAGCCGGATCTCCGCCAGCAGCTCTCCCGCCGGCGAAAGCTTTGCCACGACACCTTTGCCATGTCTGGTGACATAGAGATTGCCTGCCATATCGCAGCGCATCCCGTCCAGTGAAAAATCGTCAAATTCAATCAGCAGCCGCTTATTGGATAGTTCTTTGCGCGCATTCAGATCATATGCCCAAATCCGCCGCTGCGCCGATTCATTGACATAAAGCACATCCTCGCGCGGCCCGACTTCGACGCCGTTCGTCGTCCCCATATCCTGCTCCAGCAGCTTGACGACACCAGCAGAATCGATCATCCACAAATTCCCTGTGCTCTCGTCCCAGTTCGGATCACTGGCAAAGATCGTACCGTCGCGCATGATCGCAATATCATTCGGCTGATTCATCTTCGGCTCATGCGCAAACACTGAAATGGCTTTACTGGCCATATCCACTCGCAATATATTGTGGCCGGTATAGTCGGCGATGAACATATCTCCCGCCCGATTAAAGCGGATGCCGTTGCCGGTGCTCCCTGCCGGCAGCTCCAGCCAGCATTCCCCATCACCTGCAGGCGTCACTTTGCCGATCGTCCCTTGCCTGCCGTAATTAACCACATACAAATTGCCCTTGCGGTCGCAGGCCGGCCCTTCAATGCCGCCGGTAAACACATGCTCGGCTGTCAGCTTCACACTAGTCGCTTCCATCAGATTAACACTCCTTCTCCCCGTATAATGCTGCATTGATCAATCAGCTGCGAACAAAACGCAGTGTGCCAAAACGGGACGGAATATGATAATCGACGGCTCCTGTCGGCGACCACGCCTGAAACTCCCGTGTTCCGTCCGGCTGGGCATCGATCCGGTAAAAATTAACCCGCCACTCCGTGCCATGCTCAGGCTTTTGCCGGAAATGGCTAAGCGGCAGCCGGATTAAATAGGTGCGTTCATTCCCGGCAGTATGTACTTGCGTTTCCAGTCCATCTGCATTCCAGTCTAGATTCACTGTAATTTTGCCATTGCCGTGATTTTCGATTAAAGCATCGAAGATGACATTCGCCGGGCTGATTTCAAACTCCATATACCGCGTACCGTTGCCTTCTTCATCAATAAACAGCTCAACGACATCCTCGTCATACAACGGATCATCGCGTTTCGTATAATTCGCCACCGTGTAATGATCCTGGCAATCGAAGCGCACATACAAATTTTCATCGTCCCAGCATGTCTTGAAGCTGGTTGCTTCCCGGACAGCGCCGCCATCGACCACATCTACAAGCGGCGTTCCTTCAATTTGTTCCCAAACCTTCTCCGCATAGTCAACATAATGGCAATCTGCTGCAATCTTCCGTTCCGTCATCGTCGCCAAACACCCCAATCCTGCTCCATCTTAATTTGCCATGCCATTTGGAATTGCTGATTCCAGCGTTGCTTCACGCTTTCAATCTTGCAGCTTCCTGCAGAAAATGCTATATTCCCTCTCCAGCGCAATTTTCTGTGTAATATTTTACCATGACAATTCCCAAAAGGATATAGCCATTTAAGACTTAAGCATCGACGGCTGTGGCGGTTCTTCGGGATCTTGGGTGCAACGGACCTTGAGCGGGGATTAATTCATATTGGCGACTAAATGGATTTTCTACAGTTCGTTTTTTGTTTTGTTCGTTAGATAGTCGGACTAGACGGAAAACCTACAGTTAGAATGGGAGATAGAGAAGGATAGACTCGATTTGGCCCGAACTAATTGGATGATTTCCAGTTAGACCGCAAAAATCGTCTGTTCCGGGTATTCTACCTGCATAAAATCCAGTTAGTTGTGGGGAAAGCCTCCGCCAAACCCTATTCGACCCGCATATCTTGACAATTTGTTATAATCCTTTTACTTTATATTTAGCCGACTAATTAAATTACAATCCAAAATGGAGGCGACTGGCCTTGCAACCAACCGACCCGGAATTTCCATTAATGGGCCTGATGGCTCGTCTTATGCGTCAGCATCATTACAATTCACATCTTTCACTCAAGGATCAGGCTGTCCATCCTGGGCAGCCTCCGGTCCTGTTTGAGCTTTCCCGCAACGACGGCATCAGCCAAAGCGAGCTGGCCGCTAAAATTCGTGTCAAGCCCGCCACCGTTACGGTGATGCTCAACCGAATGGTGAAGAACGGGCATGTGCAGCGGCGGCCCGATCCGAAAGATAACCGCGTCTCGCGCGTCTTTCTTACCGACAAGGGCCGCGCGGCGGTCGAAGAAGTCCGCGCGGCCTTGCATGCCAGCGAGACCAATGCGCTCAGAGGCATAACCGAGGAAGAGAAGCGTCTGCTGCGCCGTCTTCTTCTCCATATGTACCATAATGTGCATGAAAAGGAGGTGTTGCCGCAGCATGCGGAAGATACGCTGGACTGACTATTTAAAGCCGTACTGGCTGCCTGTATTGCTCGCGCCGCTGCTTATGCTGCTTGAGGTGGCGATGGATCTGCTGCAGCCGCTGCTGATGGCGAACATTGTCAATGAAGGGGTGATGAACAAAGATACCAGCTACATCCGTGACACTGGTCTGCTGATGCTGGGCGTTGCCATTATCGGACTGATCGGCGGCGTAGGCTGTACCGTTTACTCCAGTATCGCCTCGCAGCATTTTGGCGCCGATTTGCGCAGAGATTTGTTTGCCAAAGTGCAATCGCTCTCCTTCCGCCATCTTGACCGCTTCCATGCCGGCTCGCTCGTTACCAGACTGACCAATGATGTTGTACAGATGCAGACCCTGGTGCAAATGACTCTTCGCGTCCTCGTGCGCGCCCCCTTCCTGGCAATCGGCAGCTGCATCATGGCATTCATTATTAGCCCGCGGCTCGGAATCATTCTCGTCATCGCCGTACCGCTCTTATTCGCGACGCAGTCCTATTTGATCCGCACTTCGTTTCCGCTGTTTTCCCAAGTGCAGAACAAGCTGGATCAAGTCAACACCGTCCTGCAGGAGAATTTGTCCGGCATTCGGGTCGTCAAAGCGTTTGTCCGCTCCGTCTTCGAAAACAGCCGCTTCGCCAGGGCCAATGCCGATTTTACCGGCATCGCCGTGAAAGCCGCGCGCATTGTCGCCATCAATATGCCAATCATGATGTTTATTATGAATGCCAGCATTGTCGCCGTTCTTTGGTTCGGAGCTGATCTTAACTGGAGCGGCAAGCTGGCGATCGGGGATTTGATCGCCTTCATTAACTATGTCACGCAGCTCCTCTCTTCCCTGCTGATGGTAGGCATGATGATGGTTTCCGTCTCGCGGGCGAAGGCTTCCGGGGACCGGATTCGCGAAGTGCTGCAGACGGAAGCGGAAATTGCCGATTCGGAGGCGGCAAAAACCGGCGTCATTAGGGCCGGGCGGATTGAATTTGACCGCGTATCCTTTGGCTACAATTCCCATGCATCGGCCGAATCCTCTGAGAAGCAGCGCGATTATGAACTGAAGGATATCTCCTTTACTGCCGAACCGGGGCAGACGGTCGCCATCCTCGGCTCGACCGGTTCGGGAAAATCTACGCTGGTGGGCCTTATATCCAGGCTCTACGAGCCTGCCTCGGGCAAAATTTTGATCGATGGCGTTGACATCCGGCACATCCGGCTCGAACATCTGCGCACCCATGTCGGTACGGTGCTGCAGCAGGCGATCCTCTTCAGCGGTTCGATCCGCGATAATATCCGCTTCGGAAAGCCTGACGCATCCGAAGAAGACGTCATCGCTGCCGCGCGGGCGGCGCAGGCCGATGAATTTATATCCCGCATGCCCGAAGGCTACGATACCATTATCGGACAGCGCGGCGTTAATTTGTCCGGCGGGCAAAAGCAGCGGATCTCGATAGCACGCGCCCTCCTGACACGCGCGCCGATTCTTATTTTGGATGACAGCACGAGCGCGGTTGATCTCGCTACCGAAGCGCGCATCCGGCAATCGCTGAAGGAACAGACCGGCAGAAGCACCACGATCCTCATCGCTCAGCGCATCTCCTCGGTACTCGATGCGGACAACATAATCGTCATGGACGAGGGCCGGATCGTTGGCATCGGCAAGCATGATGAGCTGATGCGGAGCTGCGCCGTTTATCAGGATATTTATCACTCACAGCTGGGCAAGGAGGAACTGACTCATGACGGGATCGCCTAAACAGAAACATCAGCAAGCGCCGCCTGGCTTCGGCGGGCCCGGCGGCGGCCCCGGGGCGCGCGGCATGGTCCCAAAGGTGCGCCCCAAGCGGCTCTGGCCCACCTTGCTGCGCTTATGGAGCTATCTTGGCCGTCAGCGGGCGGGACTTGTTGCTGTCGTCCTATTAACAGCGCTCGCCACCGGCCTCACGCTCGTAGGCCCTTATTTGCTCGGGCGGGCAATCGACCATTATATTATCCCGCACGATTATAGCGGGCTGGTGCAGCTTTGCCTTATCCTGCTTGCGGTCTATGCGTTCAGCACCGTTGCCAACTGGCTGCAGGCGTATGTGATGGCAGGCGTGTCGCAGCATACTGTCCGCGAGCTGCGGCATGATCTTTTCGCTCATCTGCAAAAGCTCCCCCTGCACTATTTCGACACGCGAACGCATGGTGAGTTGATGAGCCGCACGACAAACGATATTGAGAATGTGTCCAATTCGCTCAATCAAAGCGTATCGCAATTCATTACCAGCCTGCTTACTATCATCGGTTCTCTCGCTTTCATGCTCGGGCTCAATCTGTGGCTGACAATCGTCAGCCTCATCACGATCCCGCTTACTATGTTCGTAACCGGGCAAATCGCCAAACGGACCCGCAAGCAATTTTCGGCACAGCAGCGGCATCTGGGGGAGTTGAACGGCTATATCGAAGAGCATATATCCGGCATAAAAGTGGTGAAAGCCTTCCATCGCGAGCAAAAAACATTGCAGGAGTTTCAGGTGCATAATGAGCAGCTGCGAGATGTCGGGATACGTGCACAAATTATGTCTGGATTAATGGGGCCGGTAAACAATGTCATTAACAATTCCAGCTTTGCCTTAATTGCAGCCGTTGGCGGGTGGATGGCGATCAGCTCCTATACTACGATCGGCATCGTCGTCAGTTTTCTCAACTATTCCCGGCAATTCAGCCGGCCGATCAATGACCTGGCGACACAATTCAATATGATCCAGTCCGCGATTGCCGGAGCCGAGCGCGTCTTCGAAGTGCTGGATGAAAGGACTGAATTTGAGCGCGCCGCCACAAGCGATGGTACCAGCACCACCAACGGCAGCGGCAACGGGTCAATCGTGCAATCGGTTCAAGGCGAGGTCATCTTTGACAATGTGACGTTCAGCTACAAGCAAGACGTACCGGTATTGAAGCAAGTGTCGCTTCATGCGAGGCCGGGCGATACGATCGCTTTGGTCGGGCCGACCGGCGCCGGAAAAACGACAATCGTCAATTTGCTGACCAGATTTTATGATATTGAACAGGGCACGGTCACTGTCGACGGCATACCTTTGCATAAGTGGGATAAACAAGCGCTGCGGCAGCAGCTGGGAATTGTGCTGCAGGATGCTTATCTTTTCTCGGATACCGTTCGCGAGAACATTCGATACGGTAATCTTTCCGCGACCGACGAGCAGATCGAAGCTGCGGCCAAGCTGGCTAACGCCGACGCTTTTATCCGCAAATTGCCGCTCGGGTACGATACGCCGCTTACAGCTGACGGCAGCAATCTCAGCCACGGCCAGCGCCAGCTGCTCACAATCGCAAGAGCCATTCTCGCCAATCCCGCCATTCTCATACTGGATGAAGCGACGAGCAGTATCGATACACGAACCGAGATGCATATTCAGGAAGCGTTAAAGTCGCTGATGCGGGGACGCACCAGCTTTGTCGTTGCCCATCGCCTGAGTACAATTCGCGAAGCCGATCAAATTCTCGTCATTAACGGCGGAGAGATAACCGAACGGGGCAGTCATGAGGAACTGCTGGAGCAGCGCGGCTTCTACTACGAGCTGTATACAAGCCAGTTCAAGCGCATCGGTTGAGATCAAGGTGAAGTAAGCAACGACTGATGCGCGCAAGGCACATATGCACAACACAAAAGGCTGCGTCAATTCACGCGCGGGAGCGCTGACGCAGCCTTTTATACATGATAACCGATAAAATAACCGATCGTAATGAACGCAACGCACCAGATCAGCGCGCCGCCGCTGGCAAAGAGCAGATATTTGCGCAGACTGATGCCGCTAACTCCGGACATGTAGCAGGTAAGATGGCGAATGCCCGGAATATAGTAGCCGAACACGATGGTCCACGGCCCATACTTGTCAAACCAGCTCTCAACCTTTTCCATCCGTGCAGGGGTCAGTTTAATCCATCTGCCATATTTCCATATTAACGGCTTCCCAACCTTGCGCCCCAGCCAGTAGCTGACCATCATCCCGGACATTGTCCCGCAGAAAGAGACTGCGACCGCTCCGACAAATTGCAGCACTTTCGTAGACACCAAGTAGCCGACAAAGGTCAACAAAAATTCATCCGGTACCGGCAAACCGACTATACCCAGCGCAAGCAATGAAAAAATCGCATAATACCCGTATTGTGAAATGATTTCTTCAATTTGATTCATTCTCGGTGCCACTCCAATCCCGGGTATTAACGATGACCCTTATTGCGTTTTTACCATAATGCCGTGCAGAAAAACCGAGATCGATTTACTATACAAGCGGATGGTGTCCTCAAGACTGCATTTGCGCGACATTTCGCTCAGGCCAATAAGCAAGCTTTCAAAAATGATGCCCAGCAGCCCGGCATCGTCTGGCTTAAATTCGCCTTGATCCATCCCCTGCTGCAGCAGCCCCTGATTGAAACGCACCCGCTTCTCGATCATTTGCAATATTCGCTCCTGAATATCGCTGCGCACCCATTCCTGGCCAAAAAATTCGTCCGCCGCCTGAATGAGCGGATGATTCAATTCGTTCTCGATCAAATGGTGGACGAAGCCATACATTTTATCTGCTGTCGAACCGTACTGCCGTTCCTGAATTTCCCACTGCTCCTCCCATTCCCGGTCCCATTCATCGAATAAATAGAGAAACAGCCCTTCTTTATTTTCAAAGTGATAATAAATATTGCCTTTGCTGCTGCCCGTCGCCGCCACAATATCCTCAATTGAAGTGCCGGCAAAGCCCTTTTGGACAAATAACGGCCTGGTCAGTTCAGCAATGCGGCGTTTCGTTTGTTCGCTCTGCAATTGTCTTTTGTTCACCGGCTTCAACTCCGTCATCGCGTGATAAAGGTAGACGACCTAAGACTTATTAGAACGATCAGGGTCAACCTGTGTCTGGACCCCGAGAATATCAAGCAAAAAGATGACAATCGGGATCCCGATAATAAGTCCCCATACACCCAGATAATGTTCGGAGAAAAGCAAGATCAAAAAGGTGAAAAAGATCGGCAGATGGATTTTAGAGGACATCAGCTTCGGATTCAGGAAGTATGCCTCAATCGCATGGATGACCGCGATCATAATAATGACGTAGATCACATATGGCAATCCACCGATGTTAAGCCCAATCAGACAAAGCGGAATTAACGAGATAAAGGCTCCGGCAACCGGAATAAGGCCAAGCACGAAAATAATAAGCGCCAAACCGATAATTTGCGGAAAGCCCATAATCCATAAGCCCAGTGTCGTCAAAATGCAGTTGATTAAAGCGATCATCAGCTGCGTTTCAATCACTTTGCCGAAGGTCTGGACGAATTTTTTGCCAAAATACTCGATTTCGTTCGTAAACCACGATATTTTGCTTGTCCGGAATTGCTCCGAAAACCGCGTTACCTTCGTCTTTTCCAGCAGAAAGAACAGACTTAGTATGACGGCCAGAAACAGATTCAGACCAATATTGCTCAGGCGCATAACAAGATCGATGCTGGGCTTGATATAGCTTTTCAAATCCAGCGAATTCAAAATGCTGACAATATAAGAGGAATATTCATTATCCTTCGGCTGATCGTACGCGGATACGATGAACTTGATTAATTGAATAATTTGGTCCCTGACTACCGGAAACAGCTTTAAAATGCCGAACACCATAATGAAAATCAGCAATAAATACAAAAAAGGAAGTATGACTTTCGGAGAAATGTGCAGAAACCGGTTCAACTGACGGTGAGTGATTTCATGAATTCTGCCCATCAAAAATGTAAAGATGAAGGTCAAAAGCACCAGGTTCATCATACTTTTTGCGCTGTATAACAACAGACAAAACAAGACCAAAATAGCAAACCGCCGCACAGTCTGGTTATTTAACCATCCTTTTATGTCCATATTTTCGCCCCTCATCCTAACTGAACGTTCGTTCTATAAAAAACTTTACATGATTTTCATACACTTTTCAAGTTACCTCCCCTGTACGAAGCTTAAAGATTAATTAAAGAGCTGTCCCAGCGATCAATGTCATGAATTGATGCTGGAGACAGCTCCTCTGGAATCCGTTTATACGCGATGAACCTTTGACGGCTGCGGCGCATTGCGCGATTCCTGCCACAGCTTCCGCCATTCGCTGCTGTTGCGCAATACCAAGTCCGGATTTTTGGCGCTGCGGACGACGAACGACGGCTGATAAGAACGTCCGGAGTTGGCGCCCGTTTTATGATAGCGCAGGTCAATCGACCAGCGAATAATGTCCGACACATTCGATATTCCGCGGTGCGGTGTATATTTATTCATAATCACAAGACTGCCTTTGCGGCATTCCGCCAGCACCGGCTGCACATCCGGCAGCTGCTCCGGTACGATCGTCGTGCCGCCCGAAGCTTGATGCGTCATATAGCCCCGCTTGAATACTTCCGGCATGATCTCCATACAGCCCGTCTCTGCCCTTGCGTCGACGAGCGGCATCCAGAACGTAATAATTTCCGACGCCTCGGAATCCTCCGTCGTCACCGCACAATCCTGATGCCACGGCACATTTTCGAAATAGCTTGGCTGCGGATCGCCTGTCTTGGACTTCCAAGGAAGCTTAGCGCGCACATGCTGAATCGGATTGCAGCTAATTTCACTGCCAAGCAGACATTCCACCACATCGAGCAGCTTATCGTGGCCCAGCAGCGCGAATATGGCATCCCCCAAATAATCAGCAATATCCATACCTTTGCCAATATCAGGGCATTGCTCCTGCAGCAAGGCCAATCTTCGCTCAAACGGCTCAGTCTCGTGAAGCTCCTTCAGCCTCCCTTCCGCCAACATTTGGCGCGCGCGCTGGTCGATAACTTCATTCAGCTCCTCAATCACCGGCTGCAAATCCGCCGCGCTGAGCACCTCATCCACGATCAAGCACCCTTCTGTCTGATAACGTATCACTTGATCCATCGTCAGTCTCATTGTGACCAGCCTCCCAGGTAACTGCTATGTAAATGCACTTTCATCTTAACAGCAAGCCAGCTTCCTGAAGAAGGTAGAAAACAGCCCTTCATACGGACTATCTTATCCGATATGCCGAAGGGGCCCGTCCATAGCTGCGGCGGAAGAGACGGGCAAAATAGGACGGGTCCTCGTACCCCAGCATTTGTGAAATGGTGAATACAGGAAAATCCGTGTACAGCAGCAGCTTCTCGGCCTCCGTCATCCGCAGTCGCTGCAAATAGGCGATCGGGGCCTCGCTGGTATGCATTTTGAACACCCGGCACAAGTAATTCGGCGTCCAATGTACGAGCTGAGCCAGATCTTCCAGCTTAATGTTGTCCCCGATATGCGTTTTCATATATTGCTTGAGCCGCGCCACCTCCTCGGCCCCTCCCGCAGAATCGTCATCCTCCTGCCCCTGTATACACTGCCACACCGTTTCTTCGACCCTCAGCATTAAATCGGCAACCATCAGGGCAAGATGCTCGCCAGTCACATAACGACCCGCAGGGTCAAGCAGCCGTTGGAAGCCTTCCATAAGAAAAGGGCGCAAATGAGCGGGGACAAGCAGCGGCTCCGTTCGTACCGCCCGCGGCACGCTCCGCCCCCGCTTTGCCTCTATCCAGTTAAAAAAATTGACAACCGCCGGCTCGCCCAGTTCATCCCGCAATAGAAACGTGCACTCTACATTCGTAAGGGGATTGCTTTCATTGCCGCAAAATTGATGTCTCTCGTTCGGGCTAATAATATAGAGCAGCCCTGGAGCTGCCTCGCTTGTACATTCATTGACAGTAAATGTTCCGAGGCCGGAAGTGATATACATCAAATGAAAGACTGGGTGCTGATGCAGCGGGGTGAGAACGCCCTGTCTTCCTGTACGCAAATCCGTTGTCACATGATCGATCGCGAGGCTTTGCCCTCCCATTACTAAACGAAAGCTCATCGCTATCCCCCTTTGCAAGCGCTTGCTAACTGGGGTCTATTCTATCACATCCCTTCCTAAGAAAAAACGGCTTGTACGCTTACAACCTCCGACTCAGGCGAACGCACCATAGGAGGCCGTGATTAATTGTGGACATGTGTAAGCACGGGCGAAGCGGACCGTAGCGGACCGTAGATCCGTTATCTGTGAACAAATGTGCCCAAACGACTGGTTCGCGGACTGTAGATCCGTTATATGCCTCAAATTGCCCCAATAACCCGGTAAAATCCACGAATAACGGATCGTATGTCCGCTGGAGCTCCGAATGGGCTCGTTTTCGGTAGAATAACGGATCGTATGTCCGCATGGCTCACAGTTGCCCGCTTCTGCGGCAAAAATCGCCCTCCCGCAGAAAATCGACAGCCGTGCAACCCGTCCGGGGGAGCCGCGCCTTCTAAACGCTCACTTCGCTTTCCATCACCGTTAGTGTCGCATTTGTAGCATCGAGATTTACAATTGCGCCAATCGGGATCGCCGCTTTGTACCTGCCATGGCCGGAAGCCAGATTCGTCAGCAGCGGCTTGCCGAGCGGTACTATAAATTGCTCGATCAAGTCCTCATAGGACTTCCCGTAAGCTAGCTGACAGCCGGTGCATTCGCCCATGACGATGCCGATGCAATCAGCAAATTTGCCCGCCAGCTTTAATTGATTCAGAAGGCGGTAGATTTTGTTGACCGGTTCATGGGTATCTTCAATCAACAATATTTTTCCGGCCGTATTTATCTCATAAGGAGTGCCCAGCGTATCCATGAATGAGGTCAAATTGCCGCCGACGATCGGCCCGGTCACATTGCCCGGCACTCTGCCGATCAAGGTCATATCCGGCGGATTCAAAATTTGCCGGGTCGGCGCCCCGCTGGAAGTCGCGGCAAAAAACTGATTAAAATTGTAAGCCGGCTCCCTTACATTAAAGTTCATCAGCAGCAGGCTGTGAAAGGTAACCAGATCGCTGTACAGATACAATACGTTCAGCAAGACGGTAATATCGCTGTAGCCTGTAACAATTTTCGGATTGCGGGCTATGGAGGCGTAGTCCAGATATGGCAAAATGCCGGCTACGCCTACACCTCCGCGCGAGGGGAGAATCATATCCACCTGGGGGTTTTCGATCATCGCCATAAAATCCTCGGCACGCTGCTGATCTGTGCCTGCCAAAAAACCGTCGGCTGCATAGACATATTGTCCCAGCACAACTTCAAATCCGAGTGCCCGGAGCGTATCCACTCTTGCATTAATAGTACTGGGACTCAGCGGGCTGCCGAGTGTAACAACCCCTATCGTCGCGCCTTGTCTTAATATTGGCGGCTTTACAGCCATAATCCTACCTCCTGCATGTATTCGACTACGGCGCTGCAACCCGGTATGATGCCGTCGTTATCGCGCACAGCACCCCATCGTCAGCTCCGCTCCCGGCTTCGCCCGACCATAGCCGCCCTTCGGTCGTTACGGTACGGCCGGATTGATGCAGCACCTTCGCTGTAGCCGTCACCCTTTGCGCGGTAACCGGGGCAGTATAATGAATATGCATGGCGGATGTGACCAGATTCGCATTGCGCCGCGCAGTCATAGCTGCAAGCCCCATTGCTGAATCCAATAAAGCGGCATGAACGCCGCCATGCAAAATCCCGAGCAAATTCAAATGATGCGGCTTAATATCCAGCGCAACGATCACTTCATCCTCTCCGGCATGAACCAGCTTGCAGCCCAAAAAGCCCCAATAGCTATTTTCTGCCTGGCGGGCCAGGCGCTCCAGCTCCTCCAACCAATTATGCGCCGCCATCCTCATACCTCCTTAGCGGCAAAAGGCTTCCGCGGCCAATACACGCGCGGCAATTCCCCGCTTGGCGTGCACTGTATTCAGCGGCGATCTGCGCGTCAGTTTTTTCAAAACCGACAGCTGTGTGCGCAGCGTATCGCCGGCTTCCATAGCTGACAGCGCCTCCCGGGCCAAGCCCTCAATGACCGCAAATGTCTCGTGTACAAATACCTGCGTCATCGCAATCGCCTGAGCCGCCTTCTCCTCGCCGCGGCTGGCGATTTGCTTGTTCGTCCGCAGCAGGGCGCTTTCCATCGCATAAATTTGGATCATCATATCAGCCAGCGCTGCCAGCACCTCCTGCTCCTGCTCCAGCTTGAGCTGATACTTTTGAACAGCGCTCCCGCCGGCCATCAGAAAGATCTTTTTCGCCATTTGTATCAGATGCCGTTCTTCCTCCAGCGTCCCGTCAAACTGCCGGCCAGGTACAATTTGCAGCAGTTCTTCCTGCAATGCCTGCGCCTTTTCCAGCAGCGGCAGCTCGCCCTTGAGCGCCCGCTTCAGCAATGTGCCTGGAATAAGCAGGCGATTAATTTCATTCGTTCCTTCGAAAATGCGGTTAATTCGCGAATCGCGATAGATTCGTTCTATTTTATATTCTTGAATATAGCCATACCCGCCATGCAGCTGCACGCCTTCATCGGCGACAAAATCAAGCGTCTCCGACCCGAAAACTTTGTTGATCGAGCATTCCAGCGCATATTCGGCGATCGCCTTCGCAGACTGGACGCCTGCCTCGGGGCTGCTGTAGTCAATCTCCTGCAGGGCGCTGTCAATCAGCCCGGCTGTACGGTAAACCATACTTTCCAGCACATACGTGCGTATGTTCATTTCCGCCAGCTTCTTTCCGATCAGCGGAAAATCGGCAATCGGCTTGCCGAACTGCGTCCGCTCTTTCGCATATTTGGCGCTGATCGCGATCGCTTCCTTTGCACCGCCAAGACAGCCGGCGGCAAGCTTGTAGCGGCCGATGTTTAAAATATTGAAGGCGATCAGATGCCCCTTGCCTTCCTCCCACAGCAGATTCTCCTTCGGCACCTGCACATCTTCAAGAATAAGCGGCCGGGTGGAGGAGCCTTTAATGCCCATCTTTTTCTCCTCCGGACCGACGCTCACCCCAGCCATCGCGCGCTCCACAATAAATGTGCTGAAGCGCTCGCCGTCTACCTTCGCATAGACGATAAACAGATCGGCAAACCCCGCATTCGTAATAAATTGCTTCGTGCCGTTCAGCACGTAATGTCTGCCGTCCTCCGACAGCCGTGCGGTCGCTTTTGCCCCAAGCGCATCCGAGCCGGAAGCCGGCTCCGTCAGGCAGTAAGCGGCAATTTTGTTCCCGCTCGCCAGCTCCGGCAAATAGCGCCGTTTCTGCTCCACTGTGCCAAAATAGACGATCGGCAGCGTTCCGATCCCTACATGGGCGCCGATCGACAGCGCGAACGAAGAGGCGCCTGCCAGCTTTTCACCGATCAAGGTTGAGCTCACCTTATCCAGCCCAAGCCCGCCGAACGCTTCGGGTACGTCTGCGCCAAGCAGCCCAAGCTCGCCGGCCTTGCGCATCAATTTGACCGTCAGTTCATAATCAAGCTTCTCCAGCTGCTCGTCATGGGGGCGAACCTCCTGATTGACAAATTCCTCTGTCGCAAACGCAATCATCCGCTGCTCTTCCGTCAAATCCTCCGGTGTCAGGACATCGTTGCAATCCAGCTCGCCTAATACAAAGCTGCCGCCAATTATCCGGGCTTTCATACACTTCCCCCTTTCTGATCCGTATGCGGAGCATACACCTCAAACAGTCCGGCCGCTCCCATTCCGCCGCCGATGCACATCGATACAACCCCATTGCCGCCGCCCCTGCGGCGCAGCTCGTGCAGCAGGCTGACAGTCAGCTTCGTTCCTGTACAGCCAAGCGGATGGCCAAGCGCAATCGCGCCGCCATTTACATTCACCTTTTGCTCATCAAGACCGAGCTCCCGAATGATATGCAAGCATTGCGAAGCGAATGCTTCATTAATTTCATAGAGCTTGACATCCTGGGCGCTAATGCCCGCCTGGCGGAGCGCCCGCGGAATCGCCTCGACCGGCCCTGCCCCCATAATTTCCGGATCAACGCCGGCGAGCGCATACGAGCGAAAAGCAGCCAGGGGCTTAAGGCCCAGCTGCTCCGCCCGCTCCCGGCTCATAAGCAGCACCGCCGCCGCGCCGTCGCTCATCTGCGAAGCATTGCCTGCCGTCACTGTACCTCCGGCTTTAAAGGACGGCTTTAATTTCGCCAGCGCCTCCATCGTCGTATCCGCCCGCACCCCCTCATCGCGCTCCGCCAGCAGCGGCTTCTCCCACAGCTCTCCCGCTTCATTCATGCCTTTGAGCGATGTCGCCACCTTAGTCAGTTCATCATCGAATTTCCCCTCCCGCATAGCTGCGGCTGCCTTGCGATGGCTGGCCATGGCAAACCGGTCCTGCTCCTCGCGCGAAATTTGGAAACGTTCGGCTATATTTTCTGCCGTATGTCCCATAGCCATATAAATTTGCGGCATCGTTTCGACCAACTGCGGATGCGGAGCCGGCTTGAAGCCGGCCATCGGCACATGGCTCATGCTTTCCACGCCGCCAGCGATGACCGCCTCCGCTCCGCCGGTCATAATCCGTTCGGCAGCAAAGGCGATCGATTGCAGGCCGGAAGC
The DNA here is from genome assembly GCF_042676285.1 of Paenibacillus sp. GCM10027626. NCBI lineage: Bacteria > Bacillati > Bacillota > Bacilli > Caryophanales > Paenibacillaceae > Paenibacillus > Paenibacillus sp. GCM10027626. Next base: position 37,149 of record NZ_JBHTHC010000012.1, read on the forward strand.
GCAAAACCGGTTCACGGTCATCGCCGGCACCGATGAAGGAAAGCCGGCATAGAGCGAGATGATGCGCGCCACATTCAATCCCTGCTCTCCCTCCGGCATCGCGCAGCCTAAAATAATATCGTCTATTTCCCCGTATGCGACAGCCGGCACTCTAGCCATGACCGCTTGCAACGCCGCTTTTCCCAAATCCTCCGCCCGCGTATGAATAAAGCTGCCTTTATTCGCTTTAGCGACCGGGGTACGCACTGCCGACACAATTACCGCTTCTCTCATGAGCCGCTCCCTCCCCGCGTATCAATTGCGCAGCGGCTTGCCGGTCGCAAGCATATGCTGCATCCGCTGCTGTGTTTTCACCTCTCCGCACAAGCTGAGAAAGGCCTCACGTTCCAGATCAAGCATATATTGCTCTGTCACCATCGTGCCGGCCGGCACATCGCCGCCGGCCATGACATGAGCGAGCTTGCCCGCAATAAGCAAGTCGTGGTCGCTAATATAGCCGCTCTGATGCATATGCAGCGCGCCAAGCTTGAGCACCGCTTTCCCCGCGGCGCCAACCACGCGGATCGGCTCGGAACGCTGTGGCTCATAACCGTGATGCACGAGATGCAGCGCCGCCTGCTTAGCCTCATAGATGCGATAGTCGGCATTGACGATGATGCGGTCGCGCTCCCGCAAATATCCGAGCCTCTTTGCCTCATGGGCGCTTCCCGACACTTTGGCCATGCCTACCTGCTGAAACATCCGGTTCAGCTGCGGCTGCAAATCCGTCTCGGCATGCGGATGCTCCTGGCTCATCCGCATCACAATTTCTTTGCAGCCTCCCCCTGCCGGAATAAGTCCGACCCCCGCTTCCACTAAACCATAGTAGGTTTCTGCCGAAGCGCAGACCAGGTCAGCCGGCATGCACACCTCGACTCCGCCGCCAAGCGTCATCTGATGGGGAGCCGCCACGACCGGCTTCTCAAAATATTTGAGCCGCAGCATCGTATTTTGGAACAGGCGAATGATGCCGTCCACTTCATCCCATTCCTCATCCTGCGCCTCGGCCAGCAGCAGCAGCAAATTGGCGCCCACGCAAAAATGCTTGCCGTTATTGGCGATCACGAGCGCATCATAATGGCGGCGCACTTCCTCCGTGCTTTGCTCGATCATCGCCAAGATATCGGCGCCAATCGCATTGTTTGGCGAATGAAACTCCAGACAGGCCACCCCGTCCCCGATATCGATCAGACTGGCTCCGCTGTTGGAGCGGACGATCCGCTTCTGTTCCTTGAGCGCAGGCAGAGAGATAAGCTGCGGATCGCTTTGAGCCGCTTTGTACCGCCCTTCATAGACGTAAAAGCGCCTGCCCTCCTCCTGTTTGTAGAAAGAGCTGTTGCCTGCGGAAATCCATGCCGCAACCCATTCCGGCACCCGCTGCCCCTCTGCCTCCATTCGTTTGACCGACTGGGCGAGGCCAATCGCATCCCATAATTCAAAGGGACCAAGCTCCCAATTGAAGCCCCAGCGCATCGCCGCGTCGACTTCCTCAATCGAACCGGCAATTTCATCTACTTTTTCAGCAGCGTAGACGACCGTCCGCTTGATCAGCTGCCATGCCAAATCCGAATATCGGTCGCCGGCCCCGATCAGCGCCTTCACCTTCGCTCTGGAGCCTTTGGCGCTTTTCGCCGCCGTAAGCGACGCCGACGCCGGCTTCTGGGCCTTGCTGTACGTCATCGTCTGCAGATTCAACGCCAAAATTTCACTGCCGCGCTCGCCTTTTATTTTTTTATAGAAGCCCTGCCCCGCCTTTTCCCCGATCCAGCCGCTTGCTACCATGGCAAGCAGTGCCTTGGACGGCTCAAACGCCGGCTCGCTTACATTGCGCACAACATGGACAAACGTATCCAGCCCTACGAGATCCAGCGTGCGGAACGTTGCGCTTTTCGGCCGTCCGAGCGCCGGCCCCGTCACCGCATCGATCTCTTCCACTGTACAGCCCTGCTCCTCCATTACCTGCAATGTCGCGAGCAGGCCAAAGGTCCCGATCCGGTTCGCAATAAAATTGGGCGTATCCTTGGCGATAACGACACCTTTTCCCAGCCTGCGCTCGCAAAACTGCTTCATCCGCTGCACAACCTCCGGCGCCGTATCCCGGCCCGGAATCATTTCCACCAGCTTCATATACCGCGGCGGATTAAAAAAATGAATGCCGAGAAAATGGCGGCGAAAAGCTTCCGTACGCTCCCCGGCCATCGACTGAATGGAGATGCCCGACGTATTGGAGCTGACAACAGCCTCCGCACGCCGGTGCTTCTCAATCAGCGCCAGCACTTGGTGCTTGATTGCCAAATCTTCGGTCACAGCTTCAATAATCCAGTCCGCTTCGGCCAAACGCCCGATATCGTCCTCCACATTGCCGGCTGTGATCCGGCCAATCAGGCGCTCGTCATATAATGGCGCCGGCGAAGTACGCAGCAATCTTTCCTTGGCTTGGATGGCCAGACGGCTTCTCGCCGCCGGGCCGGCGCCCGTCTCTCCGTTTGCTGCCGCATCCTGCGGAACAATATCTAGCAGAAGTGTTGCAATTCCGGCATTGGCCAAATGCGCTGCAATCGCAGCGCCCATGACGCCTGAACCGATAACCGCCGCTTTCGTAATTGCTGCTGGCGCTGATGCTGTCATTGCCGCCTCTCCTCCTTCAATCAATGGAATGTATGTCATGCCGGGCCGCCGAATACAGCCCGCTCCAGCAGCTCTGCAACATCGCATACCTGCACGGCTTCAGCCGCATTCAGCTGTTTTGTCCCGTCGTCCATCATCGTCAGGCAATACGGGCAGGCGCTGCCGATTACCGTCGGCCGCTGCGCCAGCGCCTGTTCCGTACGCGCAAGATTGACCCTGGCCCCGGCCTTCTCCTCCAGCCACATCATGCCGCCCCCGGCGCCGCAGCACATCCCGTTCTCGCGCGAGCGCTCCATCTCGACCAGCTGCGCCCCCGGCATCGCCTTCAGCACATTGCGCGGGGCATCGTAGACGCCGTTGTAGCGGCCCAAGTAGCAGGAATCATGATACACAATACGCTCCTCCACGGGATGGACAGCCTTGAGCCTTCCGGCCTGTACAAGCTCCTCAAGCAGTTGGGTATGATGCACAACCTCAATGCCTTCCATGCCGAAGGCCGGATATTCCTTGCTGAGCGAATGGAATGTATGCGGGCAGGCTGTCACAATCCGCTTTACACCATATTTGCGAAAAAGCGCAATATTGTCGGCGCACAGCTGCTGGAACAACAGCTCGTTGCCCATCCGGCGCGGAGTGTCGCCCGAGTTGCGCTCCTCATTGCCCAAAATCGCAAAGCTTACCCCTGCCTCATGCAGCAGCCGCACAAGCGCTTTTGTCACTCTGCGCGCACGCAGATCGTAAGAGCCCATCGACCCGACGAAGAACAGCCACTCAAACTGCGGGTTTTCCTTCACTGTCGGCGCCGTTACTCCCTCAAGCTCCGCTGTCCAGGCCGCCCGGTCCTGCCGGCTCATCCCCCACGGATTGCTCTGCCGTTCAATATTTTGCAGCGCCCGCTGTCCTTCGGCCGGCAGCTCGCCGCGCATCAGCACAAGATGACGGCGCATATCGATAATTTTGTCCACATGCTCATTGCCGACCGGGCATTGATCCTCGCAGTTGCGGCAGGTCGTACAGGACCAAAGCTCATCCTCTGTCATCACATCGCCAATCAGCTCTATATCTAGCGGCGACTTACCCGACAGCTGCCATTGCGATTTTTGCCAAGCCATCGTCGGCGCGATGTCCGTAAGCTGCTTGGAAAAGCGCTGGTGCCAATTCGGCAGGCCGCCTTGGCTCGGCATGGCATGCGCCCTCCCGGCCTGCGCCGCAAACAGAGCGGCCGGAACCCAGGGCGAGCGTGAAGTGACGGCCGCCCCCTTCTCCGTCAAATGATCGCGCAGCTTGACGATCAAATGCATGGGCGACAAAGCCTTGCCCGTGTTCGACGCCGGACATACATTGGTACAGCGGCCGCATTCTACACAAGCGTACAAATCCAGCATTTGCTTGCGGGAAAAATGTTCGATCTGCCCGGCGCCGAACGTTTCGGCCTCTTCATCCTCCAGGTCGAGTGCTGTAAGCCTGCCAAGCGGCACTTTTCGGGCCAGAAACAGATTAAGCGGCGCAGTGAGGAGATGAAAATGCTTCGATTGGGGGATGTAGACCAAAAACGCAAGCAGGATGAGCAAATGCGCCCACCAGCAGACATAAAATAATGCACCGGCCGCCTTTGCGGGAATACCGCTGAAACATGACGCGATCAAGGATGAGAGCGGAGCCGACAACGCTGCCGCTTCTTCCTGCCAAAGCCGGTGAAAAGCCAGGGACAGCAGCACGGTCAGCATCAAAGCGGCGATAAAATACAGAACGATGCTTGGTTTCCATCCTTTGTTCAGTCTGGCCAGACGTTCCCAATACCGCCGGTAAGCCGCATATCCTGTCGCCAGCAAAACAACCGCGACCGTAGCCTCCTGCAGCAATGTAAATAGCGGAAATTGCGAAAACAATACCTCTTTTCCATTCGCCAGCCCGGTCACAATAAGATCAATCGCTCCAAATTGCAGCACAATAAAGCCGTAAAAAATGACCAGATGCATAAGGCCGCTTTTCCGGTCCTGCAGCAGCTTTCGATGCTGCAGGACATGTCTTGCGAGCTCTCGCACGCGCGCCGCCCACTCCGGCAGCACGGCCTCGGGCTGTCCAAGCTGCACATACTTGTAGCGCCGGTAGACGACTTGCCCGAACAAGCCGGCCGCACACAGGACAACGAGCAGAAACATTCCTGCATTCACATATGTCCAAAGCATGCTTCCCCCTCCCCCCGCTTAAGCTGCTCCTGTCCCTCCCGCGTTATGAATCGCAGAATCCGTTCATAAGATAGATGTATGAATCGGATGAAGCAATCATTCATTGGATTACTGATATTGTCAGAGAGGAGCATCGGCTATGAAAATCGCAGTTCTTCTAAAACAGACCTTCGATACGGAAGAAAAGGTGCTGCTGCAGAACGGGGAAATTGTGGAGGACGGCGTGAAGTTTGTCATTAATCCTTATGACGAATATGCAGTGGAGGAAGCAATCCGGATCAAAGAGCAGCTTGGCGCCCATATTATCGTCATCTCCGCCGGCCCTCCGCGCGCCGCCGAAGCGCTTCGCACAGCGCTTGCCATGGGAGGGGACGAGGCCGTATTGATTGACGGCGAACAGCTTCCCGGCGACGAGCATGTTGTCGCCCAGGCGCTGGCCGCTTACTTGGCCGGTCAGCAGGCCGACCTTATCCTCGGCGGCAACTTCTCCGTCGACAACGGCGCCGGCCAAATCGCTGTGCGCGTAGCCGAGCTGCTGCAGCTTCCTCACGTCAGCGCGATCACGAAGCTGGAACTGACCGGCGCCTCCTCCGCGATCGCAGAACGCGATGCCGAAGGCGATCTGGAGCGGATCGAAGTGCAGCTGCCCGCTGTCTTCACCGCCCAGCAAGGCTTGAATGAGCCGCGCTATCCTTCATTGCCCGGCATTATGAAAGCAAAGAAAAAACCGCTGCATGTCATCACTCCGGATAATCTGCAGCTATCCGCCGAGCAGCTTCAGGCCAAAACGTGCCGTGTCGGCCTTGCAATGCCTCCCGCCCGCGCAGCAGGCCGCCTTTTGCAGGGACAACTATCCGCGCAAGTGGCCGAGCTTGCGGAGCTGCTGCGCGCGCAGCAAAACTAAAGCAGGAGGTGCGCCAATGAGTAAACGATTGCTAATTGTAGCTGAGCAGCGGAGCGGTGCCATCCGCCAGGTTTCACTCGAAGCTCTTAATGCCGCCATAACGATTGCCGGAGACAGCGACAGCGTTGAGGCTGTCCTCATCGGCAGCAAGCTCGATCCGCTCGTCGCGGCTTTATCGCGCTATCCTTTATCTGCGATCCATGTCGTTGACGATGAACAGTTTCACTGCTACAATCCGGAGGCTTATGCGGCAGCTTTAACACCGCTGCTAGAGCAAATTCGTCCTGATGCGGTGCTGCTCGGTCATACTGCCATAGGGCGCGATCTGGCTCCTGTCATTGCCTCCAGGCTGGGCGCCGGTCAAATATCGGATGTGACCGCCATAGCCCGCGACACAACAGATCAATCCATCGTCTGCACCCGCCCGATCTATGCCGGAAAAATCATTGAACAAAAAAAATTTGTTGCCAGCCCCTGGGTTGTCACCGTCCGGCCTAACAATATTCCGGCCGCGCAGCCTGCAGCAGAGGCAGGCGAACAGCCGCCCCGCATTATTCCGGCGGCGGGAGCCGCCGCTGCCGATCTAAAGACGGTTATTAAGGAAGTCGTTCATAAATTATCGGGGCAAGCCGATTTGTCCGAAGCGAAAATTATCGTCTCCGGCGGCCGCGGGGTGAAAAGCGCGGACGGCTTCAAGCCGCTGGAAGAGCTGGCGGAGGTGCTGGGCGGTGCGGTGGGCGCTTCGCGCGGCGCATGCGACGCCGGTTACTGCGATTATGCGCTGCAAATCGGGCAAACCGGCAAAGTCGTCACACCGGAAATCTATATCGCCTGCGGCATTAGCGGCGCGATCCAGCATGTAGCAGGGATGAGCGGCTCAAGGATCATCGTTGCCATCAACAAGGACCCGGAGGCGCCGATCTTCAAAATTGCCGACTACGGCATCGTCGGCGATCTGTTCGAGGTCGTTCCGCTCTTGACCGAGCAGCTCCGCAAGGCACTGCAATAGGCGGGACATCGGGACATATAGCTCAGGTGCGAACAGCAAATACCCTGCAGCCCTCTTTTTGAAAGAGCTGCAGGGTATTTATGTTGATTATGTGGTTGCCTGATCAAACAGTCTGGCCGTAATCATCGCCTGGGCGACCCTCCTGCCGCCTGAGCGGACCTCAACTTCAACTTTGCAAAATCTTCTGCTCGCTTCAATAATAGTAGGGATCAGCTCGATTTGGTCTTCGATCTCCACAGCGCCCAGATAATAAACAGATGAGCTGTCGATATGCAGATCGCCTTTGCGCTGGTCCTTCATTGTGCGCGTCACAGAACGGTTAATAATGCTGGCCAAAATTCCTTCCGACAAATTGCCGACCTGATTGCTCATATGAGCCGCAATGGTGCCCCGGAAGTGCAGCTGCCCCTCGCCGGTGCGCACTTCCTCAAAGGCAGACCAAATCTGGTCCTCAATTGTCGCTCCGCTCTGCGGCTGCAGTTGAATATTTTGCATCGCCTTCAGGACGTCCTTGCGGCTGATGACACCGGCAATCTTTCCCTCCTGATCCACTACCGGCAGCAGCTCTATCGCATCCCACACCATCATATGTCCGGCAGTCGCAACCGATGTCCGCATCGTCACAGTCAACGGCTTGCGCGTCATGATGGCGTCAATCGTCTGCTCCACCGAAACCCCGATCATTTCCTTGGCCGTAATCATACCGACGGGCTTCCCTTTATCATCAATGACCGGAAAACGATTATGATGCGTCTCATCAATCCGCAGCAGTACATCCTGCACCGTATCTTCGACATGCATGCAGATCGGCGTCGCATCCGGATCAATGACATCCTCTACGAGCACAATTTGCTTTTTAATCAGCCGATCATAGATGGCGCGGTTAATGAGCGCGGCCACAGTAAACGTATCATAGCCGCTCCTAATAATCGGCAAGCTGAGTTCATCCGCAAGTTCCTTGACATCAGCTGTCGTATCAAACCCGCCCGTAATCAGCACGCCGGCCCCTAAAGTAAGGGCAGTCCGGTGAGCCTTCTCTCTGTTGCCTACAATTAGCAAATTGCCTGGCTCAATATATCGAATCATCGCTTCCAACTGCATTGCGCCAATCACAAACTTGCTGAGCGACTTATCGAGCCCGGCCGCCCCGCCAAGCACTTCGCCGTCAACCATATGAACAATTTCGGCAAACGTCAGCTTGTCGATATGCCGGCGCTCCTGCTGCTCCACCCGAACCGTCCCGGTCCGCTCCTTCGTGCTGACGACACCGCGATTCTCGGCATCCTTGATCGCACGGTAAGCAGTCCCTTCGCTAACATCAAGCGTTTGGGCAATTTTACGAACGGAAATGCGCGTACCGACAGCAAGCCCTTTAATATATTGAATAATTTGCTCATGCTTTGTCGCAAATTCCGGAGACTCCACCTGCACCTCTACCTCTTTCGCAGCAGCTATTGTTTAGATTTGCTTATCTATTATATAACAGCTGCGGACAAATAGAAATTGTACTGCACAGTTAATCAGCAAAGCGGTAATAATATTCGTTCAAATAATGATGAGAAATCGGCTTCTCGCTTGCCGCCTCGCAATCGCTGCACAATATCGTTGAACTGCTTGTATGCCCCTCTCCTTTTGGCAGCCCTAAACTTTCACCGCATTGAAAGCACACTTGCCGTTGTTCCTCCAGTCCATTCCGCTCGCGTTCCATATCGGACATGTTTTACCTCTCCTTTTGTTATATAACAGTTTATTTATATTGTTAGCATTATATATCAGAATTATTTCTGTTACAATACTGTTTTTATATTTTATTATTGTTATATAACAGTTGTGCTATGCATAAGTTGAATATGCGTATCCGCTATAGCCCTTTTCTGCTATAATGAACATAAAATCCAACAACAGAAACGAGTGTTCAATGATGGTAAAAGCAGTTGATTCAGCCTCCTGAAACGATCATTCATCATTTTAGGAGGCATATATAGAATGAACTTCACGCGAATCGATTTGGAACATTGGGACAGAAAGCCGTATTTCGAGCATTACTTGCAGCAAGCAAGATGCACATTCAGTATGACTGCTACGGTCGATATTACTTTATTGAAAAATGAGCTGGGCCAGCGCAAGCAGAAGCTTTATCCCGCTCTTATTTATATGCTGGCGACAATCGTCAATCGTCATCGCGAATTTCGCACTTGCTTCGATCCTAATGGCCAATTGGGATATTGGGATGCCATGTCGCCCAGCTTTACGACGTTTCATGCGGATGATCGCAGCTTTTCGAGCATTTGGACGGCTTACAGCCCTTCCTTCTCGCAGTTTTATCACGATTTCATTATTGACCTGGAGCAGTATGGCGGGATCAAGCAGCTGCTGGCAAAGCCTGATGAACCGCCGAATACATTCCCGATTTCATGTATACCGTGGGTGAACTTCACCAGCTTTAATCTGAATATTTATTCTGACGGCAGTTATTTGACGCCGATCTTCACGTACGGCAAATATGCCAGCCAAGGCGGCCGCATCCAGCTTCCGCTATCACTGCTGCTCCATCATGCTGTATGCGACGGCTACCACGCCGGCCTGCTGTATGAGGAAATGCAAACGCTCGCCGACGAGTGTGCGGAGTGGTTGTAACCGGCTGTGAGCAAACGATTTTGGCAGCATCGGCTACTGGGCGGGTCGAAGCGGACCGTAGCGTAGATCCGTTATCTGTCAACAAAACAGCTAAAATGGCAGGCTCGCTCAAATCGCTGCGAAAACCCGGTAAAATTCGCAAATAACCGATCGTCTGTCCGCGAAACCTTCGAATGAGCCTGTTTTGGACAAAATAACGGATCATATGTCCGCCTGCCTTCGACAGCCCGAAAAAAAAGGCAACCTAAGTATCACTCCACTTAGGTTGCCTTTTTTTATTGTACAGGCAGCACAAAAGAATCGCCGGTCCGCTCCACCCATCCGCTAAGCTTGGCCAGCAGTTCGGCACGTTTATCCGCATAGATGCTGTTGTGGGCCATATTTACCAGCTCGTTCGGTGCGTTCAAGTTCTAGTCCCGAAGGGGCAAGCTGCAGAGTTGTTTGATCTAACGGAAGCTACCGACGCTATTTCGCTAATAGAACCTCTTTTTGAAATCTAACGGATTGGAGCGACCTTAATTGGACTTTTTCTTGCGAAATCGTGCTATTGATCAGCAAATAACGGCGCACAGTTCCGTTACAATTTCAGATCAATCGAATTTTCGAAAATAGCGGCCGTGACTTCCGTTAGCCTCATGCCGCTGAATCCGCATGGGATAGAAGCAAGTTTTTGTCTGTATGCTACCATGGTACTTAGGAGTCTGTAAAACGTTCATTTGAGCAGATGTTTTTTAGCAACAATATTTTTAAAAAAGCCGCTGCTGAGTTCATTTTCTCAGCAGCGGCTTTCGTTTTATGCTTTCAGCAGCAGCTCGCCCAGCGTGCGCACCATTACTCCTGTACCGCCCTTAGGCTCCCAGGAACGCTCGCTGTCCAGCCAGGCAGTGGCGGCAATATCAAGATGCACCCATGGCCGTTCTTCGGCGAATGCTCCAATAAAGAGCCCGCCGGTAATCGTGCCGGCCTGACGGCCGCCCGCATTTTTCAAATCGGCCGCATCGCTGTCCAGCTGCTTGCGGTATTCCGGATAAGCAGGAAGCTGCCAGATTCGCTCTCCGGCACGCTCTGAAGCCGTCATAATCTCTTCCAGCAGCGCTTCGTTATTTGTAACCGCGCCAGTAGCCAGATTGCCGAGCGCCACGCCTACGGCCCCTGTAAGCGTTGCAACATCTACAAGCTTGGTTGCGCCGCGGCGGATTGCCGTTGTCAGGCCGTCAGCAAGCACTAGCCGTCCTTCCGCATCCGTATTGACCACCTCAACGGTCATGCCGTTCATCATGTTCAATACATCGCCAGGCTTGTAGGCGCGGTCAGACGGCATATTTTCCGCGGATGGGATGACAGCGACAATATTGACCTTCGGCTTCAGTTCGCCTACGATGCGCATCATCCCCAGAATGGAAGCAGCGCCGCCCATATCGCAGATCATCGTCTCCATACCGGCACCGGGCTTGAGCGATATACCGCCGGTATCAAAGGTGATGCCTTTGCCGATCATGCCCCATACTTCCTGGCTGCCCGGATCGCCTTCATAATGAAACACGATCATCCGGGGCGGATTTGCACTGCCTTGTCCTACGCCGAGCAGGCCGCCCATCCCCTGCTCTGCCGCCGTCCATTCGTCGATCACTTCAATATCTATGCCATATGCAGTCGCCAATGCTTCCGCTTCCAAAGCAAGCAATTCCGGTGTCAGGCGATTGCCCGGCAAATTCACCAGATTGCGGGCGAACACCACCGAATCGGCAAAGACCGATCCGCGCTTAATGCCCGCTTCCCATTGACCGCTCGCAGCTTGCGCATCATTACCCGCTTCATAAAACACGGACTGGACATTAGCTTCTTCCGCCGAAGACTTGGTTTTCTCCGTCTTACGTTTATATAAGCCTAGTGAGAAGCCTTCCGTCAAAGCTTGCGCCGTCTGCTCCACCGAACAATCCGGGCGGTCCTCGCACAGCCCGGCCGGCAACCGCAGCGCTGCCGATCCAGCCTTGACCCGCTTGGCCGCTTTTGCGGCAGCTGTAGCTGCATCCCGCAGGCTGCCTGCTGTCCACGCATTGATCCCGACGAAAATAACATGCTCAGACGCTATTAAACCCAGCGTAGGCATAACATACACTTCATTATCCTCCGCTTTAAAAAGCTGCTTGGCAAATCTGGCGCGAAGCGCCTCATCCAATTGAGGATGAATCCACGCTTCCTCAGATTGCTCTTGCTGCAGCTGCGCTTTGCTCACTAAAGCAATTACCGCTTCGGCATCCTTCCCCGCGACGCCGTTAGCAGCATATGTAAACATTACTCCGCTCATTGAATGCGCCCCTCTCCTCGTGATATTCAACCGACTCAAATAAAAACAGGTTAGCCGCATCATGATGGCCATCCAACCCCGCTCGAGAGCATCGGCCATCTGAACATTCGGCATAACCCGATTCTAATCCTTTACTCTGTCAATGGCAAATAAATCTTGAACTCCGTCCCTTCTCCCAGCTTGCTGGACACACGAATAGTCCCGCCATGATTGCGGACAATCCGATAGCTGACCGATAATCCAAGCCCCGTCCCGGAAGCCTTCGTCGTATAGAACGGATCAAACAGCTTCGCTTTCGTTGTATCATCCATCCCATTGCCATTATCGCGAATGGCAATTTCAGCAAATCCGCCGTCACGCCGGGAGGTCACATCTATGCGCCCCTGTTTTTCCGTACGATGCTCCTCAATAGCGTCCATCGCATTGCGGATAACGTTTAAAATAACTTGCTTAATCTGCTTCACATCAATCGAAATCGTTAACCATTCATCATGATGCTCACTATTCAGCTGACAGCTCTTAAGCAGCGCTTCGCTTTCGTACAACAAAGTAACTTCCTTCAGCAATGAGGTTACTGGCACCGTCTTCTTCATTGGGGCCGAAGGCTTGGACGAATTTAAAAATTCATAAATGATGTCGTTAGCACGATCAATTTCGGCTAAAATTATGCGGGCGTATTCTTCTTTGCCAAGATGCAACAAATGCGGGCGGAGTAGTTGGATAAATCCTCGAATTGAAGTAAGTGGATTACGGATTTCATGGGCAATCGCGGCGGCAATCTTACCGAGCATGACAAGCTTATCATTCTGATAGGCGGTCTGCTCTATTTGTTTGTATTCCGATACATCCTTCACACTGAACAAGTAATCTCCGTCAAGCTGGTCACCATAGGTCACCGTGACAAGCAGATGCTTCCCGTTTTCTTGGAACTCCATATAACGGCTTCTTCTTAAAAACATTTCTTTATAAAGTCTTAAAAGAATGCGCTTCGTTCCTGTCCGCAGCTGGGAATGCGTCAACAATTCTTGCAGGCTGCAGCCAATGAGCGTTTTCCGCGGTATATCGAACAGCCTGGCCATTTGCAGATTAAGAAAAGATAAAATACCGTCACTATCGAAAATGGCTATGCCGCTGTCCATATGCTGAAGCACATTTTCATATTTATTTTTCACCATGCGGAAGGAACGATGTGAATTGAGCAGCATATCCCGCATTTCGCTGAATCGTTCTTCGGGCGTCTGCTCCGGCAGTTCCCGAAAACGAAAGGCTACCATCAATTCGATTAAAAAAATAAATGAGCGGCTGTACAGCTTGAGCGCTTCCTCAGACTCGACATTAGCGACCAACAGCTCCATCGATTCTTCATGAATCGCGATAATATCTTCCGGATGAACACCCTGAATCAATTTGCCAATTTCCGTCGCCTCATAGAGCGAAGCTTCGCCTCCACTCCGTATGTAAGCAGCAAGCGCCGGAAAATAGCGCCTTCGAATCGCTTGCATCTCCTACTCCTCTCCTGCGGCATAGATCGGCGTATTGAATCGTGCCGGTACCGGCAGCCACTTGCGAAATATAGTGACCATTCCTCGTGGATCCTCATTTGAAACATACAATTCATCAGCCAGCTTCTTCAAAAAGGCGGGCTCCCGCAATCTTCCTTTGCAATGATCAAATGCCCTGACTTCAATACCTAATTTCGATTCCCCTTTGCTCTTTTGAATAATACGTATGACCATATGTCCTTTGTCAGGCAACTGAATCAATGTGAGTGCCAGCTCTGAAATCATGTACGCGATATACGTTTGATCTACAAGACCAAGTCCGATCGCTCTTGCAGCTTCTCTTCCTCTTTGACGTGCAGCAATAGCATCAGATGTCTCTTGGATATGAAAAATCTCCATGATTTACCCGCCTCCACTCCGAAATAATTTTCTAAAACCTCTCTCCGGACAAGGATACGCTTACATCCATAATAGTAATTGCTCCTAATTTTTGTCAACAGGAGATCTTGTCGAATCATGCAGAGATAACAAAAAACCGCATAAACACAACTTTGGTCATTGTTGCAGGCATGCGGTTAAACGCTCTATTTATAACTACAGGATGCGACTATATATTTATTTTTTTATCGCATTCCTTTTGATGGGCTCCTCTCCATTTCGCGTATTCCTTCTCTCCTTTCGACATTTTTTTATGTCTCTTTCCCGGCTTCTCACCCTTCTCGACTTTTTTCTCCTTTTTCTCCTTTTCCTTCTCCTTCATCTGCTTCTGTCGCTTCTTTTCCTTTTCTCTCACCTTCTTTTCCTTCTCTTTGTTCTTTTTTTCCTTATCTTTTTCCTTGTACTTCTCTTTTTCTTTTTCTTTGTGCTCTTCTTTATCTTTTTCTTTATCTTTTTCTTTGTGCTTATGCTCTGATTTATGCGGCTGCGGCTTCTTCTCCGTCTGCTTCACCGGCTTCGCTGCTTGCGGCTTGCTTGTCGTCTGCTTTGCAGGCTTTGCTGCCTGCTGCTGCGATTTGCTTTCCGTCTGCTGCGCCGGTTTTGATGCAGCCGGGTTCTTCCCGCTCCCATCCTGCTTCGGCGATTCCGTTTTTGATGACTGCTCGGCTTTTGTCTCTTTTTTCTCATTGACAGATGCTTCAGGCAGTTCTTTGCGGTCGTTATTTTTTGCCTCTTCCAGCAAAGTTTTCAATCTGGCCTTCTGGTCTTTTCTTTTATCCTGCTGCTGCTTTTGGCCAAACAGCTCTTCTTCATTCAAAATCGTGCTGACACCGCCCCAGGACTGGGCCGCCTTATGAATTGATCCCTGCTGCAGCTCCTGAATGCCAATCTCGTGGCCTAAACTTCTGGCAACAAGGTAAAAGGCCATTTTCCCTGTAGAAAGCCCTACTTCTATGGCCTCATCCCGGACTTCCTGCGGAACGGACATCGTATTAACCTCTACATTGCTAGCAACAGCTGTATCCAGTTTGGTTAGCGCCTTGTTGATTGCCTCGGTAACCTGGCTTGTCAATATCCGCTCGAAATCGGTGTCGCTGTTGTCTCCAACAAGCACACTCGTAATAAAAACATCTCCGCCGCCATTTTTAAAATAAAGTCCCTCATTGACCCGATCCATAATCGTCTCGGCAACTTGCTCAAGCGGCTGTCCCTCAAACTTTATACCGGCAATCACATCCGAAGCCGACTTATTAAGCGCCTGCAGCTCAATGACCCTTTCTTTGTGATCTACGCCAATTTCCAAGCTTGGATTAATATCCATCGTCAAATAAGCAGCGACTGCAGCTTGTCTATCCGTCATATGTACAAAAACAGGAATAAACAACAGCAGCAGCAATATTGCAGCAGCCCCGATTCCCCAGCGAATCCGGAAGGGAGATCTCGCAATCCGCGCAGCAGAGTCAAAGCGGATTTCTTCGCCAATCGCTGCCGACGTCTTCAAAGGAACACGTTTAAACTCGCCAGTCGGTGTTAGCACAATTTGATGACGTTTTTTTATCTCTACGACAACCCCGCGGTTCACGCTCTCACTCCTTTCACTTGATCGTCTCTCTGCTGCAGCAATGGCTCCAAATAAGTTTTCAAATACGGAAAATCCCCATGATACAAGACGGCGAGTGCAATAATATACTTTCGATTCCGTTCGATCGTTTTGCGCGATACTCCGGACCTTTGGCATAATTCCTTGACAGGCAATTTTTTGGACGCTTCAAAGCTTTCATACATCGTACCTGTCGTGGCAAATGTACAGCTAATGGAAGCAAGCAAAAGCCTGCTATCGGCATGCTTTGGCGAAAACTCAGGCAGCTCGGCGAACGTTATGCCATAACTAGTCAAAATCTCGTTATATTCTTCAATTTCCAACCTTCTGGTCTCCGCCTCCAAATGCAGACTATAGCGTGAAATCGCCTCTTTCGTCTCAACCGGATTGACCGGCAGCTCTTCGTCGTCAATTGTCTCGAACACGCTGTAAGGCACACTGCAAGCATGACGCTGCTCTTTGCGCACATAGTCAATCAGCCTCCGCCTGATCACCGTCTCTGCGAAACCGAGAAACGATTTGCCAGCATCGCAGGCATATTGTTCGATCGCTTCGTCAAATGCACTTAATGCAATACTAAACTCGTCGTCACATGTCGGATCAACGTATCGTTTGCAAAAGCGGCTCGTTACCTTAACGATGTATGGCTGGTACGCGGCGATAAATGCATCCCGCGAGGCTGTTCCTTCACGTATTCGCGCAACGATTTCTTCCGGCGAATCCCTTTGAGCCGCTTCCGGATCGTTCTTACCGAACATGCGCTTAAACAGTACAAGCAGCAACCGCTCCACCTCTCATCTATATTTTTCGTCTTCCTGACTTCCATTGCGGGTAGGTCCAGGGACGTAAATTACTAATCAAGAAGGCCGCCAGGACAGAACGCCCTGGCGGCCCTACACTGTACACCCAATTATACCATCATTGACAGTATCCTTCTGAAGTTCTGCGCTGCCTAAGCTTTATATGTCTCTTGCCGAGAACGCCCAACCGTCGTTTCAGCTCTTCCTCCCAGGAAATATCACCGATCTGTTTGGCAAATTGCAGCAAATCAAGCGCCATATCAATCTGGCTGGTGACGATCTCCACCGGGTCTTCCTTTTCATTATTAACACAATTCTCAAACAATGTCGAATCGTCCTGACCGACATATTCCAAAAAATCGACTTCCGCCGCGCCATCGCCATTCGCATATTCCGCCAAGATTTCATATTCGTTCTCAATGACATGATGAATCTCTACCCGCTGGCACACTGGACAAAACAAGATCGGAACATTATGAATATGTGTCCGGTAATGCCTCAACGTACCATTCGTACCGATCATACTGGCTCCACAGCAAAAACTCATGTCCGTCACCCTCCTAGCCCGGTCAGGGCGTAAGTTCATATAACAGTCTGGCGATGAATTTCGTGCACCCAGCACTAGGCTTCTGCTTATTCTCGAGCAGACTTAATGATGAAAACGGTATCGGCTTTCGTCGGCACGGCCTGAGCCATCCATCTGGCGCTTATAAAAAAAAGTATATGATACCTACTTTATTCGCGATAACATACTCAAATTCCTGCTGGAATTATCCACCAGCAATGTTCTTCAACGCGTGAATCAGCACTGCACGGCTTCAGCAGGCTTAAAACAACGCAAAAAACCGGCAGCCCTTATCAGGGTGCCGGTTCATTATATGTTTCTTATTTTGCTTGCAGATGCTTGTCCCCTGGTTTCCAGTTGATTGGGCACAGACCGCCGGATTGCAGCGCCTGCAGGACACGCAATGTTTCTTCTACGCTGCGGCCAACATCGTTATGGTTAACCACTTGATATTTAATTTCGCCTTCCGGATCGATGATGAACAGGCCGCGCAATGCGATACCTTCTTCTTCGATCAGGACGCCGTAGTCGCGAGCGACATTTTTAGTAATGTCTGCTGCAAGCGGGAAGTTCAATTTGCCAAGGCCATTATCGTTCACCGGAGTGTTGATCCATGCGCGGTGGCTATGTTTGCTGTCTACGCTGACGCCAAGAATTTCTGTGTTCAGCTTGCGGAATTCTTCAGCTGCTTCGCTAAGCGCAGTAATTTCAGTCGGGCAAACAAATGTAAAGTCAAGCGGGTAGAAGAAAAATACAAGCCACTTGCCTTTGTAATCCGAAAGAGCTGCAGTGCCGAAATCTTGACCGTTACCAGTTGCTGTTTCCATGTTAAATGCTGGTGCTGGACGACCTACCAAACGTTCTGCCATATTGAAAGTACCTCCTTGACGCTTTCGCGTATATTTGTAAGCTAATGTCACGTATTGTGACTACGCTTTACATCCTAACATCTATTTAGAATAAAGTCAAGATTAAAATTATTTCTTTTTAAGAATAATTATAAATAAGATCTGATTATTTTTTCATAGCTGCAATGATCAGATCGCCCATCTCGACTGTACCAATCGCTTTGCTCTTGTCGACAGCGATATCGCCAGTGCGGTGTCCTGCATCCAGAACGTTTTTCACTGCATCCTCGATTAATTGAGCTGCTTCATGATAGCCGAATGTCAGGCGGAACATCAGTGCAACCGACAAAATCGTTGCGATCGGGTTAGAGATGCCTTGACCGGCAATGTCAGGCGCTGAGCCGTGTACCGGCTCATACAAGCCGAAGCTTCCTTCACCAAGCGATGCGGAGGACAGCATGCCGATAGAACCTGTCAGCATCGCGGCTTCATCGCTCAAAATATCGCCAAACATATTTTCCGTTACGATAACGTCGAAGCTCGACGGACGGCGCAGCAATTGCATTGCGCAGTTATCTACGAGCACATGCTCCAGCTCAACATCCGGATATTCCGGAGCAATCCGATTAACGACTTCACGCCACAGACGAGAAGTTTCCAGAACGTTTGCTTTGTCGACGGAAGCCAGCTTTTTGCGGCGTGTGCGCGCAATTTCGAACGCTTGACGCACAATGCGCTCAACTTCGGTTACGTTGTATACGCAAGTATCGACAGCTTCCTGACCGCTAGCACCTTCGCGGCGGAATTTCTCGCCAAAATAGATGCCGCCAGTCAATTCGCGCACAACAATAAGATCTGTTCCTTCAAGCACTTCCGGTTTCAGCGTCGACGCTTCCTTCAAGCAATCGAATACGTTAGCCGGACGAATGTTTGAGAACAAACCAAGCGCTTTACGAATGCCGAGCAGACCGGTTTCCGGGCGCAGTTCTTTCGGGTTGTTATCCCATTTTGGACCGCCTACAGCGCCAAGCAGCACAGCATCGGCTTTTTTACAAATATCCAGCGTTTCTTGCGGCAGCGGAGTGCCCTTCTCATCAATTGCGATCCCGCCGAACAGGCCATGCTCGATTTCGAATTGATAACCGAACAATTCTTCGGTTTTCTTCAATACTTTCAGCGCTTCTCCTACTACCTCTGGGCCGATACCATCGCCTGCGATGACGGCAATCTTTTTCACTTCTGACATTACGTTGCGACACTCCTTCTGTTATCATCAAACTATGTTGATTATAATTCTCACTATTATCAGTTTTACCATATTTGCGCCCGCAAGTAAAAGATATAAAAGCTATGATTTTTATAGGCAGCGCATATAACTGCTTAAAACAAGCCCATGTCCTTCGCTTGCTTCGCCGCTTCCTTACTGCTTTTGCCGCCCAGCTTGCGCAAAATATTGCTGACATGATTTTTGACCGTCCGCAGAGACAAAAAAGATTTCTCGGCAATCTCGCTCTGGCTGTAGCCCTCGTGAATCATCTCCAGCAGCTTCACCTCTGACGGCGTAACCATACGCTTAAACTTATCCTTCTCATATTCGCGCTCTACCGCCTTCAGCCGCCGGAATTCCTCCAGCATCAAACGCGCCGCCGAGCCGTCAATCTGCGACCGTTCGGCCGCCGCGGTGCGCACGGCCTCCGGAATTGCCGCAAAATCCGATTTTACAATATAATTAGCCGCACCGGCACGAAACGCTTCGACC
Organism: Paenibacillus sp. GCM10027626; assembly: GCF_042676285.1. Classification (NCBI taxonomy): domain Bacteria; kingdom Bacillati; phylum Bacillota; class Bacilli; order Caryophanales; family Paenibacillaceae; genus Paenibacillus; species Paenibacillus sp. GCM10027626. The sequence continues at coordinate 56,375 of NZ_JBHTHC010000012.1, forward strand.
ACAAACTCGCGGTCCTCCATCGAGGTTAACATCACAATTTTGGCGCCGGTCAATGCCGGCAGTTCTGCCGTCAGCTTCAGCCCGCCCGGCTCATCAGCCAGCATAATATCAAGCAAAACGACGTCGGGATCTACCTTTTCTATGAGCGCCAACGCCTCGTCCGGCCGATCCGTCTCCGCCGCGACACAAATATCGGCTTCCCGATTTAAATAAGCCTTCAAGCCGCGGCGCCATTCCGCATCATCCTCTACGATGATGACCTTAATTGCATCGCCGTCCATCATATCCTTCCTTTCGCCTTTACAGCAGGAAAATAAAAGGTCACCGTCGTGCCCTGCCCGGGCTCGCTCTGGATGCGCAGCTCCCCGCCCTGCCTTCGCATTAGCTGATAGCAGTAGGCCAGACCTAGCCCAAAATTCATCTCTTTGCCGCTCTTTGTCGTAAAGAAGGGCTCTGTCACCTTTCGCAAGTGGCGCTTCTCGATTCCTGCTCCGTTATCCTTTATTTCGACATAGCTTCCCCTTTTCCCGCTTTTCACCACTACACTGGTTTCCTTATGCTTCATCGCTGCTGTCATGGCCTCCCATGCATTATGAAGCACATTGCGAATCGCCTCCGCGGTTTGCACTTCGTCGATCAATGCTTCACTTTGCTCGTCATACGCGGCGATGATCCGGACGTCGCCGGCAGTGCTGCGTTCAAAGAGCGCCACCTGGGCGCGGACAAGCTCGGCCAGCCGAACCGGGGCTCGCTGCAGCGGCAGCTCCTGCGTCCGATCATGGACGCTGCGGATCATCGCCTCTATCCGCCTGGCAGCCTCCGAAATGACCTGCACATCCTGCTTAAGCTCACTGCCATGCTCTCCAACGGCTTCTTGCTCGATCTTGTCGCTAAAAAGCTTTATCTTGCCGATATCGTTTTTGATCGCATGATTCAGCATGGCCGTCCCGCTTGTAATCGCACGCAGCGAGTAATCCATACGTTGACGCTCAATAAACAAACGGACACCAAGAAATCCATAATTAAACAGCGCAATCACAAATATTATAAAGGCGAATGTGATTGGCCATACATTATAACGCCACAATCCAAACAGACCAAATAATGGCATCACATGATTCATCGTAGTGGCAATGAGCACGGCCGGCAGCACCGCGGCAATCACAATGAAATTGGAGCGGCGCTGCATCGGGGTGCTTCCCCGCTTGCGCAACAGCAGCAATATCGTCCCCGCTAAAGTATAAGGCAGCGCCCACCACACCAAAATATCGTAGTGAACAGGCCCTTCTTCGGATATTGGCAAAAACAGCATAGCCAGCACCGGCAGCGCCGTCAAATACGGAAACGCCCGCGCACCGCGGCGCGCGAGCAATTCTCCATGATAAGAGAAAGCAAAATTTAGAAAGCTGTAAGGAAGTCCATAGTAGCTCATCCATGAGCAGCAACGCTGTACAATCCGCAGCAGTCTTTCTTGGTCTGCCGTTATCGATTCAGTACCTTCAAGCATAATAATCCAGCCTTCGATGACCGATGCGAGCGCCCCCATGCCGCCGCATAACGTGAGCAGACTCAACCAGCGAATGGACGGATTTTTCCGGTCGCTAATGAGCAGCAACGCCGCTGCCAGCCATAAGGCAATCCATACAAATAGCATTGTTCACATTGTCCCCCGCCCCATATTCATTGTTCTATTATAACATGCTGAACATTCGGGGAGGGCAAATATTACCCCGCCTGGAAAAAAAAGCGGCCGTCCCGGCAAACCGATAAGGTTTACAGGAGCGGCCGTTCTTATTTTAAAAGGGATTACTTTTTGATCCAGTGCATCAATTCACGAAGTTGTCCGCCTACTTGCTCGATCGGATGCTCAGCTTCGTTGCGGCGAGTAGCCGTCAGCATAGCACGGTTGGATTGGTTCTCCAGGATGAAGTCGCGGGCAAAGCGGCCAGTTTGGATATCTTCCAGAACGGCTTTCATCGCTTTTTTCGTTTCTTCAGTTACGATGCGAGGACCGGTAACATAGTCGCCGTACTCAGCTGTGTTGGAGATGGAGTCGCGCATCGAAGCCAGACCGCCTTCATACATCAGGTCAACGATCAGCTTCAGCTCATGCAGACACTCGAAGTATGCCATTTCTGGGGCGTAACCAGCTTCAACCAATGTTTCGAACCCAGCTTTAACGAGTGCGGAAGTACCGCCGCACAGAACAGCCTGTTCACCAAACAAGTCAGTTTCTGTTTCTTCACGGAAAGAAGTCTCGATAACGCCGGCACGCGTACAACCGATACCTTTTGCATAAGCAAGGCCGATTGCTTTAGCATTGCCGGTAGCGTCTTGCTCGATTGCGATCAAGCCAGGAACGCCGAAGCCTTCTACATACGTACGGCGAACCATGTGGCCTGGGGATTTTGGAGCTACGAGCAGCACGTCAGTATCTTTGTTCGGCACGATTTGACCGAAGTGAACGTTGAAGCCGTGCGAGAACATCAGAGCTGCGCCTTTTTTCAGGTTAGGCTCGATCTCTGCTTTGTAGACGCTGGCTTGCGTCTCATCCGGCATCAAAATTTGTACAACGTCGGCAACTTTTACTGCTTCGCCAACGGACAATACTTCGAAACCGTCGTTTTTCGCTTTTTCAGCGGATTTGCCTGGACGAAGACCGATAACTACTTTCAGACCGCTGTCGCGCAGGTTTTGCGCTTGAGCATGCCCTTGGCTGCCATAACCGATAACTGCGATTGTTTTGCCTTGCAGAACGCTTTGGTCTGCATCTTTTTCATAGTACAAAGTAACTGCCATGTGAATGAATGCCTCCTTTAAATTGAACCCTTTTGAGCGGGTGTTGAAGGAAGAGAGCGCGGGTGGCTCTCTCACTTGAACCCCCGCTCAAAACGGGCGTCTACCTACTAATCTATTGTCTATTGCTAGAATAAAATTGCTGTATCAAATTTCCTGGGAAATGTTGCATTTTGTGCAACAATCGGGCTTTATCATCGCCCCCGACGCCAGCCTGCACAACAGGCAGCCCGGACTAGCGGATGCCGCGAATCATCGCTGTCACGCCTGTACGCGACAATTCACGAATGCCGTATGGCTTCAGCAGCTCGGTCATTGCATCAATCTTCTCAGAATCGCCAACAACTTGTACAACTAATGAATGAGAGCCGATATCGACTACAGCAGCACGGAAGGTTTCCACGACACCCAAAATTTCAGGGCGTGACGCCGGCTCTGCATTGACTTTAATCAATGCCAGCTCGCGGGCTACCATCGGATTCGCGCTCAAATCCGTTACTTTAATAACATCAATCAGCTTATACAGCTGCTTGGTTACTTGCTCCAGCGTGTTGTCGTCGCCGCTTGTGACGATGACCATACGGGACAAGCCAGGCTCCTCGCTCGTCCCGACAGTGATGCTCTCAATATTGAAGCCACGGCGTCCGAACAAGCCGGATACACGCTGCAGGACGCCTGGCTGATTGTTCACTAAAACAGCAATCGTATGCTTCTTCATTCCGCATCCCCCATTAGCATCTGATCGATCGCAGATCCCTGCGTAACCATCGGGTAAACATTCTCGCCTTTAGCAACGACAAATTCCACCACTGCCGGCCCCGGATGATTCATCGCTTCAACCCATGCTGAACGCGCTTCTTCTTTATTCGTTGCCCGGAATCCTTTCACGCCGTATGCTTCAGCCAATTTCACAAAGTCAGGGCTGCCGGCCAAATCGATATGGCTGTAACGATTGTCATAAATCAGTTCCTGCCACTGGCGAACCATGCCAAGCACCTGGTTGTTGATGATCGCAACCTTGACCGGAATGTTGTTGATTGCACAAATCGCCAGCTCCTGCGCGCACATCTGCATGCCGCCGTCACCGTTGATCGATACTACCATGCGGTCGGGATTTGCCATCTGCGCTCCGATTGCCGACGGGAAGCCGAAGCCCATCGTGCCAAGTCCGCCTGAGGTTACCCAGGAACGAGGCTGATTGAATTTATAATACTGCGCCGCCCACATTTGATGCTGCCCAACGTCAGTCGTGACAATCGCATCGCCCTTCGTTTCCTCATGAATCATCTCGATAACCCATTGCGGCTTGAGCACTGTATCGGAATCCTGATACTTGTATGGCTTTTCTTTTTTCCAGCTGCTCAGCTGCGCCCGCCATGCGTCCGCTTTGTCTGCCCGCTTTACTTCCTTGTTTGCGATCGCAAGTACCGTCTTGACATCTCCGACAATCGGAATATCGGTCGGTACATTTTTGCCGATTTCCGCCGGATCAATGTCGATGTGGACAATTTTGGCATGCGGAGCAAATTCGGACAGCTTGCCTGTTACGCGGTCATCGAAGCGAGCACCGATATTAATCAGCAAGTCAGACGATTGGATCGCCATATTCGCCGTATATGTTCCATGCATGCCCGGCATGCCCAGCCACAGCTCGTTGCCGCTCGGGAATGCTCCTAAGCCAAGCAGTGTCGTCGTAATCGGAATTTCCGATTTCGTAATGAACTCATGCAGCTCCTCATGTCCGCCCGAGTAAACGACGCCGCCGCCGGCAAGCACCAGCGGACGCTCGGCTTCGGCGATCGCTGCCAGCATTTTATCCACTTGCAGCTTGTTCGGATTTACTGTCGGGTTATATCCGCGGATGCTCACTTCAGTCACCGGCTCAAATAGTGTAAGCTCGGCAGATACATCTTTCGGAATATCGATCAGTACAGGACCTTTGCGGCCTGTGTTCGCAATATGGAAAGCTTCATGAATGATCCGCGGCAGATCAGCTGCCTTGCGTACCAAATAGCTATGTTTCGTAATCGGCATCGTAATGCCGGTAATATCCGCTTCCTGGAATGCATCTGTCCCGATCAGGCTCGTTGCCACGTTGCCGGTAATGACGACAAGCGGTACCGAATCCATGTAGGCTGTCGCAATCCCTGTGACCAAGTTTGTCGCCCCCGGACCTGACGTCGCAATGCAGACGCCTACTTTTCCGCTGGAACGTGCATAGCCGTCAGCAGCATGAATCGCACCTTGCTCGTGACGGGTCAGCAAATGATTGAAATCAGAGAACCCGTGCATCGCGTCATAAATATACAAAACAGCGCCGCCCGGATAGCCGAATACACATTCCACGCCCTCTAACACCAAGCTGCGAAGCAGAATTTCCGAACCCGAAATGACCTCGGACCGCTTCATTTTCTCCATAATTTCTTCCTTTGATCTTAACGTTGCATTTTGCGCGACCATCAGTCGTCCTCCTCTCTTAGAAAAACAAAAAAACCTTTCATCCCTGACGCTGAATCAGCATCGAGGGACGAAAGGATTAGCTTCCGTGGTACCACCCAAATTTGTCATATACCTCGCAGTATATAACCTTAATAGGTAAGAACGGCGTGCACGCAGATCGTTCATACCTTGGCACTTAACGCGTGCCTCGCGATTCCCCCTAATACGGCCAACCGATTGTTGGTCTTTTCAGGGAAACAGCTCCGAGGTGAGCTCGTTGAAAAGGGATTTTGGCGATGGTTGCAGCAAATCCATCCACTCTCTGAGCAAAAGAGCCCTTAACACTTCGTCCTCATCATAGCCGATAACATATTAGCTTAAAGCTTATTATATTCCTTCCAATTCAGTTCGTCAAGAAGCAGGTTGCCCATAACAAGAAAAAGTTATGCAAAGCGCTCCTCACCACTTCCAATGACGGCTCATATCCTAATTTTATCTTGCCACAGAAGAAAGTAGGCTGAGCCGCATGGCGATTATTCGTCACTCTCATCCCCGCACCGACAATGCGGAAATCATTCACTTGATTCAAACCGAGTTGATGCCTCTCTCGCATACTATCGATCCTCGCGATCATCGACAAATCCGCGAGCTGCCGCTGCGGCTGCGCGACGGAGTCACTTTTGTCATATCCGAGACGCGCTGGAGCAAGCCGCTAGGTTTCGTACACCTGTATCTGACAGGCGACACGCTTCTTTTTGACCTGCTGGCCATTCATCCCGATCATCGAGGCAAGCAATGGGGAAAAGCGCTCATGATGTACGGCGAAGCGTACGGGCGCTCCCGGCAGTGCACAAAAGGATTGCTCTATTTCGATGAAGGCAATCATACAGCCTACCGGCTTTACAGCAAGCTTGGTTATGCCGTGGCCAGCCACTTCCCGGCCATGCGCTGCTACAGCATGGAAAAATCATTCTCGAGCTGCGCTGAAGAGCCGGCATTCCATGCTCCAATGTCACTTCTTCCTAATCTGCAAAAACGGCTGTACCGCAAGCAGCATTGGAATCCCCACTAGAAACGAGACAAATAGAGAGCTGCACCAAAAGTTAACCCCTTGGTGCAGCTCTCTGCTTCATTCTATATACTAGGCATTCGCTTTTTCTTTAGCGATTTGAGCCAAAGAATTGAATGCATTGATGTCGTTTACAGCCAGGTCAGCAAGCATTTTGCGGTTTACTTCTACGCCGGCTTGCTTCAGACCGAACATAAATTTGCTGTAGGACAAGCCATTTTGGCGAGCTGCAGCATTGATCCGCACGATCCACAGTTTGCGGAAATCGCGTTTCCGTTGACGGCGGTCACGGTATGCGTAAAGCAGTGATTTCATCACTTGCTCTTTTGCTGTTTTAAATAGACGGTGTTTGGAACCGAAATAACCTTTAGCCAGCTTCAAAATTCTTTTGCGACGACGTGCGCGGACGAATCCGCCTTTAACTCTTGCCATGAGTAGTTACCCTCCCGAATGTTGGTTAAACGTATTAAAAATCCGCTTGCCGGATCTATTTCAAGTTTGAAAGACCTTGTTGCAGACGACGAACGTCGCCGGGAGCCATCAGCGGTTGTGTTGCCAGAACGCGCTTTTGACGAGCCGATTTACCGGAAAGCAAATGGTTTCTGTACGCTTTGTAGCGTTTCACTTTGCCAGTACCCGTAATTTTGAAACGGTCTTTCAAGCTGCTGTGTGTTTTCATCTTAGGCATTAGGTGTTCCTCCTCAAAAAGATTGGTTCATTAATTGTTGTTTTTAGGCGCCAAAATCATAATCATGCTGCGGCCTTCCAATTTTGGAACACGCTCAATGATACAGAGATCAGCTACTTCTTTGGCCAACCGGTCCAAAATGCGCTGACCGATAGCGGCATGTGTGATTTCACGGCCGCGGAAACGAACGGAAGCTTTTACTTTGTCGCCCTCGCCAAGAAACTTCACAACGTTGCGATATTTAACCTGATAGTCGTTCTCTTCAATGTTGGCGCGAAACCAAACTTCTTTCAGATCAACAACCTTCTGATTTTTCCGCGCTTCCTTCTCTTTCTTCTGCTGCTCGTAACGGAATTTACCATAATCCATAATCCGGCAAACGGGCGGCTTTGCAGTCGGTGCGACATTGACCAAATCGAGATTCAGATCAATTGCCATCTGTAACGCTTCACGCAATGGCTTAATGCCAATTTGCTCGCCTTCAGCTCCGACAACACGCACTTCCCTAGCCCGAATCTCATCATTGATTTGATGTTCCCTGCTAATAGTGTAACACCTCCAAAAATATTCTCATGATTGCAATAAAAAAAGCGGGTCGCACAGACCCGCATTCGGTAACCAAGGTGAATGACAGCAGCTGCAATCAGCTCAGCTGTCCAAATCAACTTCATCGGTCGCTTACCAGCCGGTATTGCCGGGCAGGTGAGAAGCGGGTGCTTCTACTTGTGCGCTATAAACATGTAAATGCTACCGAATTAATATAGCATACGGCATCAAATGCTGTCAACATGCAATTTGCAGAATTATTCCTTCGGATAAGCCGCCGCTGCCATAAGCTTGCCGATGCAAGCTATGACACTTGTTTGCTCTGCACCTCTTCAAGGCGAATAACCCGCGTGTGCTCTGTATGGCTCCACTGCTTGTTGTTCTGCGTAAAGAAGGCGTAAAACGTAATTGGCAGCCACGAAAGCTGGAAGAAAATCATCGTAAACAGATGCGCGTACATTCTCCAGTTCGTCACGCGCTCAAGCATCATAACAAACGGGAACATCGCAGCGGCGAGCGTAATGGCAACTGCAGCAACCCACCACGGCAAATAGTTGTAGATGGACACAAATACGTTGTCAGCCGGAATGATATTATCTACCCAAATCATCGCTGTAACGATAAATCCGAAAAACGTTGTATATACTGAAGCCGAATACAGCGCCGCATCGAATTTCACAAAATTGCGCTCCTTGATGCTTGCCCACAGCAGCGGGAAAAAATAGTGGCGCGCCACCGTAAAGTGGCCTTGCATCCAGCGAAGCCTCTGACGTGCCGAGGCTTTAAACGTAATCGGCTTTTCATCGTAAACCTTTGCTTCGTAATTCAATACCGGGTGAACGCCGCGCTTTACACAGCGCATGGAAAATTCCAAATCCTCAACCAGACTTGTCGCTCCCCAGCCCATTTCTTTCAACAGACTCGCTTCAAAGCACATTCCCGTACCGCCAAGGAAGTTGGCCATCTTCAAATTGCGGCGGGATAGCTGCCACAACCGGTTACAGTACCAGTATGTAATCCCATAAGCAGCCGTAACCCAGGAATCATTCGGATTTTTCGTATCCAGGTAGCCTTGAATAACTTGATGCCCTTCACACAAATCATTGTTCATATGCTGCAAGAAATCGGTGTTGACGAGGTTGTCGGCATCGAACATGACAATCGCATCGTACTGGCGCTGATATGACCATAGTTCCTTTAGCATCCACTCGATGGCGTAGCCTTTGCCGCGCAGATGCGGATTGTTGCGTTCACATGCGTAAACGCCGTGCTCGCGCGCAATTGCCGCCGTACGGTCTGTACAATTGTCGCAAATCACAAAAATATCGTAAAGTTCTTTCGGGTATTCAAGATTTTTCAAATTCTCGATGAGCGCACCGACAACCGCTTCTTCGTTGTGGGCGGCAACAAGCACTGCAAACGATTTTTGCGGCTCATATTTTAATGCTTTGCGTTTCCTAACGATGCCGAACAGAGCTAATGTGAACTGATACACGCCGACAAAAGCCAAAAAGATTTGAAGCGCTACTAACACAACATTAATCATATACGGTTACTGCCCCCTTAAGACCCCATTTTTGATACTCTCTCTGTGTTTTGGTATTACCCCGCGAGACGGATGCGCCCGTTTCGCCTGCCCGATCTTTTATTTTTTTGCCGGGACATACTGATTTTCCACACAATGAACCATTTTGTCAAAAGCTTAAATTCCGCCTTTATGGTCAGAAGTGCGGAGAAAAACGTTTGCAATGTGCTTCCAGCCGCCTGTTGCCTTGTTTTTCAATGTCCTATTTCATATTTCATCCATTTGCATGAAAAACATGGCTTATCTCCATTAACGAACAAGCTGCACAAAAGGTTTCATAATCATTGGCAGCCGTGCATGTTATTCAGGTGACAAACGACTCTTAACAGCTTGCCCAATCAAAGCCAAATGTAAAACGCTAAAAATTTTCTCATAATTGCCTTACGCAAGAAGAAACGGCCTGCGCCGTCCTTTGGGGGCGCAAACAGTTTTCTTTGTACAAATATAAGTGCCGTTATAGGCGTGAAACTTATTTTGAAATAAACGCCTAGTGGCGTCCTCGGTACTATCGCCAAGTTTTTTCTTCTAACACCGGAGATCAGGGGGCGAAAGCTCTGAAGGAGGGTCGCATGCAAAGCGATTTCATCTTACGGAAGCCACGGACCTTATTTCGTCAATTCCCTTCCTTTTTGAAATCTAACGGAAGTGATCGATCTTAATGGGGCGTTTTCTTGCGAAATCGGGCTCATCCTCATCAAATAGGGGCTCACAGTTCCGTTACAATTTCAAATTGGTCGAATTTTCGCAATTAGCGGCTCCGGCATCCGTTAGAATTCGTTCATCACGAACGAAGCGGGCCCGAGCGGCGCACAGGAGGCTGTCGATTCATTGCGGACATCTGTAAGCACGGGGCGAAGCGGGCATGAGCGGACCGTGGATCCGTTATTTGTGAACAAAACAGCTAATTGGCGTGCTTGCGGACCGTGGTTCCGTTATTTGCCTCAAAACGGCGCAAAAACCCGGCAAAACGAGCAAATACCGGATCGTGTGTCCGCGAAACCTCAAATGAGCCGGGGTTCGACAAAATAGCGGATCGTAGGTCTGCATGACCTCCAGTTGCCCGCCTCCCCGGAAAAAATCGTTGTCCGCAGAAAATCAACAGCCTCCACAGTTCCGTTACAGCCCGCAAGGCCCATTTTGAGCCGAGGGAGGGTTGTCAGGTTCGTTAGCGGTTGCTGCGAAAATTGCAATATAAATTCTCTTATGAGGCAAAGAAGCCGCTTTGCAATTTCAAAGCGGCCAAAAATAACTTGCAGCAGATTTCATTACCCTTCGGATGTAGCTGCCGAGGCTCCGCTCGGCTTTTTCATTTCTGCGGCCATTTCTTTTTCCTGGCGCTTCTTCTGAGCGGCGAGCTTGTCCGCTCTGTAGGCAGCAAGCGCCTTCTCGCCAATGATTGCCTCCAAGCGGTAAATATTGTTCCCTCGTTCGACAAACTTTGCCTCATACTCCGTTAGCACCAAATCATCCCGCAATTGATCTTTATGCAGATGGAGCGAAATATTATGAAGCTGCAGCTCCATCTCAGCAATGCTGTTTAATGAAAATTCGAACAGCGACTGGGAGTCCGTTTTGAAATGAATTTCACCCTGATCATTCAAAATTTCTTTATATTTCGCCAAAAATCGCGGATGCGTCAGCCGTCGTCTTGCGTGCTTCGTTTTTGGCCATGGATCGCTAAAATTCAAAAAAATCCGCTCAATTTCGCCAGAATCAAACACGTCTTCAATCGTCTCAATATTTGTGCGCAGCAGCGCCAAATTCGGCGGATTTCCCTGCCCTTGCTCCGCCCAGGCCGCTCTTGCCTTCTCGCTGGCGCGCCGGATCAATTCATCATACATATCGATACCGATAAAATTAATATGCGGATTGCGAACGCTCATCGTGCTGATGAACTGTCCCTTTCCCATGCCGAGCTCCACATAAATCGGATTGCGATTGCCAAAAAACTCATGCCAGCGGGCTTTACAGGTAGCCCCGTCCAAGACGACTAATTCTGGCTGATTTTGAATGCTTTCGAGTATTCCTTTTCTTCCTCTGAGACGCATAGTGATCGATTCCTCCAAATTAGAAAACTAGCCTTATTGTGACGAACAAAGCTGCAGTTGTAAAGCCCTCTTGTAAAACTAGATCAGCCAATGTCTGAGTTCATCCCGCTCTCCCTTAGCGGTATAGACTTGCTCCAGCGCTGCATTCAGTTTTTTTCTTGCTGTCATTCCAACCTCCTGATGGAAAGGAAACTTCGCTCCTGTAAGCGCCATCAGTTCCTTGACCGTCAATTCAACTGTAATCAGCATCCCGCCTTGCGGTATTTTCAGTTCTTTTTCCATCATATTCCCTCCATTAAAAAACAAGTATTGGACAAATGAATGAATAGCAATCCGCCCGTTTTTTCGTTACAATGATAGACAGCTACTGCCTCATCTAAATGATGGTCATAAATTTATATACGTATAGGAGTACAATTATGCATTCTTCCACGCCTGCCGGTACCGGCGCTCCTCTGCTTTGGAACGACAAACGTTTCCACACCTGGAACTATGAAATGCGCGAGCAGTTCCATGGCAAAGTGTTCAAGGTGATGCTGGATGCCGGTTTCACTTGCCCGAATCGGGACGGCACGATTGCCGCGGGCGGCTGTACGTTTTGCAGTGCCCGGGGCTCCGGCGATTTTGCTGGAAGCCGCAGAGACGATCTCGTTACACAATTTAACAACATCCGCGACCGGCAGCATCAGAAATGGCCGGAAGCCAAATACATCGGCTATTTCCAAGCATATACGAACACCTATGCTCCGGTTCATAAGCTGAGAGAATATTACGAGGCAATCTTGGAACAGCCGGGCGTCGTCGGCCTATCGATTGCCACCCGGCCGGATTGCTTGCCTGACGATGTTGTAGACTACCTGGCCGAGCTGAATGAACATACCTATCTATGGGTCGAAATGGGGCTGCAGACGATCCATGAATCCACCTCGCAGCTCATCAATCGCGCGCATGACACAGCATGCTACGAAGATGCGGTCAGCCGCCTGCGGGCTCGCGGCATACGAGTATGCGCCCATATTATTTACGGCCTGCCGCAGGAGACGCATGAAATGATGATCGAAACCGGCAAAGCGGTGGCGCATATGGATGTACAAGGGATTAAAATCCACCTGCTGCATCTGATGCGCAAAACGCCGATGGTCAAGCAATACAACGCCGGTCTGCTGCGCTTTCTCGAACAGGACGAGTATATCAAACTGGTAGTCGACACGCTTGAGCTGCTGCCGCCGGAGATGATCGTTCACCGGCTGACCGGCGACGCGCCCCGCGAGCTACTGATTGGTCCGATGTGGAGCCTGAAAAAATGGGAGGTTCTCAATGCGATCGATCGCGAATTGATAAACCGCGGCGCATGGCAGGGCCGGCTGTGGGAGGGATAGTCTGATGGGATTTCTGTCCGTGCTCGGCATGGCGCAGAAGCTGGTCGCCGAGCGGCTCTCTCCAGGGGATATCGCGATTGACGCTACCTGCGGCAATGGCGTCGATACCCGCTTCCTTGCCGAGCTGCTGGGAACGCGCGGCACGTTGTACGGCTTTGACATTCAGGAACAGGCGCTCAGCCGTACCCGCGAGCGGCTTATGCCGCTCGCTTCCGCCGGCACAATGCCGCAGCTTCACCTGCTGCTGGAAAGCCACGCTGACATGAGAAGTCATATAGCAGCCTCAGACCGAGGCCATGTAGCAGCTGTCATGTTCAACCTAGGCTATCTTCCCGGAGCCGATCCAGGTATTATTACGATGCCTGACGGCACCATTGCTGCCCTGAATGCCGCCTTGTCGCTGCTGCGCGCAAAAGGCATTCTCACTATTGTCCTTTACCCCGGCCATGACGGGGGAGAAGAGGAAGCGGCAGCAGTCGAACAGTGGGCAGCCGCTTTGCCGCAGTCAGAAGGACAAGCCATCCTTTACCGGCTTGTGCAAAAGCCGCAAGCCCCTTATCTGATCGCTGTCGAAAAAAAATAATGTCGGAGGGAAACAATTTATGGCAGTCCGTAAACTTGAGCATGTTGGCATTATGGTTAAAAATTTGGAAGCTTCGATCACGTTTTATACTGAAGTCGTCGGCTTGACGCATCTTTACACGATGACCCACACGAATGGCGTCATTCGTCTTGCTTTCCTCGCCGGTGCTGACGCCCGTGAATCGGAAATCGAATTGGTAGAAGGCTATGACGGCCAGCTCGGCAGTGAGTCTGTCGTCCACCATGTCGCTTTTACTGTTGATGATGTGGAAGCAGAGTTTGCCCGCATCAAGGCGCTTGACATTCCGCTCAAAGATACCGAAATTACGACGCTGCCGAATGGCGCGCGCTACTTCTTTTTCTACGGTCCGGACGGAGAGTTTTTAGAAATGTTTCAGCCGGCGCCTGCCAACTAACACTTTCATATATATAAAGGATAGGAGAGATTGTAAGTGACACAACCATACCCGCTGCAATTTAAACCGGAGATGAAGGAACGCATTTGGGGAGGCCGCGCGCTGGAGCAATTCGGACTGGAGCTTCCGGAAGGCGCCATTGGCGAAGGCTGGATGATTGGCGATCATCCCAACGGCACGACCAAGGTTGTAAATGGCGAGCTTGCCGGCCTTGGGCTAGATGAAATCCGCGAGCGGTACGGCAGAGACTTTTTCGGAACAAAAGGCTTCTCGGAGCGCAACGGCCGTTTCCCGCTGCTCATCAAGCTGCTCGACTGCAATGATGATCTGTCTGTTCAGGTTCACCCTACCGATTCGTATGAAGGACTGCCCGAAGGGGAGCTTGGCAAAACCGAAATGTGGTACATTCTTGACGCCAAGCCCGGCGCAAAAATTATTTACGGTCTGAAGGACGGGATCGACCGCCCTACGCTCGCAGCCGCCATTGAAGCAGGCCGCGTTATGGATTGCTTGCAAGAAGTGCCTGTTGAAGCAGGCGACGCCTTCTATATTCCGGCCGGTACCGTGCATGCCTTGTGTGCTGGCGTAGTCGTTGCGGAAATTCAGCAAAACTCGGATACCACTTATCGCGTCTACGATTACGACCGTCCGGGCCTTGACGGCAAGCTGCGCGAGCTGCATGTAGAGGATTCCTTGAATGTCATTGCCTATGAAGGCGCGGGTGCGACCCGGATGAAAACAGATGGAATCGGGGACAATGAATGGCTGAAAATCGCCGAATCGCCATATTTCATCGTCGAAAAAGGCAATGTTCGCGCATCGTGGCCGCTTTCGACAACGGCCGACAGCTTCGTGATTGTTGTCATCGCTGACGGCAATGGCGTTATTAAATGGAATAACGGAGAGCAGACTGTCAAAGCCGGCGAATGCTTCCTCCTCCCTGCCAATCTTGGCGAATATGAGCTCAACGGTCATATGACGATTTTGCGCAGTGTAGCGCCATAAATGAAAAAAGAGCTCATTAAGCAGCCAGACGGTCGCTTAATGAGCTCCTTCTTTTAGTTATAAATGAGAGCACGCTGCTCGGTCAGCAGTGCATCCATCTCCTCACTCACAGCTCCCCCTGGAATCATCACATGATGCCTTGGATTGTACGACAGACGGATTAGCGCACGATCCTGCAGCTCGATTTCCAATGAATAGTTGGTGCCTTCTAGATGTTTATACGCTTGTGCAAGGTCATCATAGGACGAATAACTCAAATTCGCATATTGCTCTGCAAATACAGGTATCTTCTCCGGAGTGAATTCGGAGAGCGGCGAGCTGTCCCGACCGCTAATAAACCGCACGGCAACGACCTTCCCTTCAATATCGAGCAGTTCATTGATCGTCTTGGCATCTGGATTATTGCAGGCGACAAAAAGCTTTCCGTCTCCGGTCAGCAAGCGGGCCTCCGGCTTATATCCTTGCACTTCGTACAGCTTGGTGCCGGCCTCTAATAAGGTTGCGTCGCCATCGTTCATGTCATCCCCGCTCTTGACCTGATCAAGCCGCTTCTTGCTCACTTGTCCGATCTCTCTGCCTTTTTGCAATGATGAAGTGTCGCTGGAGATATCCGCACGATAGTGAACCCCGTTCCATTGTAAAGCCGATACGTCATCAATGACCTCTTCAGCGGTGCATGGTTCCTCAAAGACGGGCTGCTCTCCGGCAGTTCCGGCCCCTTTGGCCGTACAGGCCGATAATGCGATACAACCGATTAGAAGCGTGAAACAAGCCGACCACCTCATCCTTGGAAGTCTCCCTTCATTTCTATATCCTATATAAAGATGACGGTTAACGCAGCCATAAAGTTCCACGTAAAAAAATAAAAATTGATCAAAAAAACGTCCTCCCGCCAGCATACGGCTGCCAGCGAAAAGACGTTCCTTATTTAACGCAGTATATTCTCGATCCGTTCCAATTGTTCAGCAGAAAACTGCAAATTGTCCAGCGCGGCTACGCTATCCTCGACCTGGCTTACCCGGCTTGCGCCAATCAGCGCAGACGTAACCCGTCCGCCGCGCAGCACCCATGCTAGCGCCATCTGGGCCAAAGTCTGGCCGCGCTCTGCCGCAAGCTCGTTCAACTGCTGCAGCTTACCTACAACCTCCGGGGTTACGGCGCTTTCCTGCAAAAAGCCGGTCGGCTTGGCGGCGCGCGAATCGCCCGGTATGCCGTTCAAATATTTATCCGTCAGCAGACCCTGCGCCAGCGGGCTAAATACGATGCTGCCAACGCCCTGCTCGTCCAGTACATCCTGCAGGCCGCCCTCGATCCAGCGGTTCAGCATGCTGTAGGATGGCTGATGGATGACGATCGGCGTCCCCAGGCTGCGGGCAATCTTGATCGCCTCATCGGCTTGCTCGGCACTGTAATTGGAGATGCCGGCATAAAGCGCTTTGCCTGAGCGGACAATCTGATCAAGTGCTCCCATCGTCTCTTCCAACGGCGTGTCCGGATCGGGACGGTGATGATAGAAGATGTCGACGTAATCAAGCCCCATCCGCTTCAAGCTTTGATCCAGCGAGGAAATCAAATATTTGCGCGAACCCCATTCCCCGTAAGGACCAGGCCACATATAATAGCCTGCCTTCGAGGAGATGATCATCTCATCCCGATATGGCTTGAAATCGCTGGCCAGCACCCGGCCGAACATCTCTTCTGCCGATCCAGGAGGGGGACCGTAATTGTTCGCCAAGTCAAAGTGAGTGATGCCCAGATCAAAGGCCCGGTGTAAAATAGCCCGGCCATTCTCAAATGTATCGACGCCGCCGAAATTATGCCACAGCCCCAGCGAAATCGCCGGCAGCTTCAAGCCTGACCGTCCGCAGCGATTGTACTTCATCGTCTCATAACGTGCTTCATTTGCTGCATATACCATTTGTCATCACTCCTGCCATTTAATTTAATAGTTTTAGTATAACGAAGTATTCAATGAAATCAAAGAATCTTTTATATTCTAAACCTCTGCTTTAGCCAGCTTGAGCAAGTAAGGCGCAGCCGGCGTTTTCCCGTCCATGCGCCCTCCGCCGCTGTAAACGACGATTAACAATGTATCCGCCTCATCGGCAATATCGCCTGTCTGCAAGTAACGCTCCAGATCGAAAGGCATTCTTTCTATAACGGCATGCTTATGCAGCTCTTTCTCGCCAAGCTGCAAATCGGCAAATTGCCCAGATACATCGCCTGGCTGTTCGGCAAGCCGCTTCATCCAGCCATTCCACACCGGCTTGTCCATCGTGAACTCCCACCAGACTTTGCGCGGCTTGTAATTATGGTTCAGGAAGTAATCCAGCTTCATTAAGCCGAGCGCCACATCCGGACGCCAGGACAGCGTCTCTTTGGCTTCCTCCACCGCTGCCGCCTCCCGCAGAAATGACCATAATCTGGAAAATAAATCTTCCAGCTGATGGCCGATTTTTTGCCAGCCGCGGTTTTCCCAATAATCGCCGAACTGCTGAAAGAAATCAAACGGCGACGGGAACGCCTTCTCCACCAAATAGAGCAGCGCATGATCCATTCGATGGGCATTCCAATATTTCTCCAGCACGTCTTCCACCCGTTTGATCCGCACGATATCGGCAAACGGCAGCAGATCGTTCCCCAGAATCTCGTACGGCGCCCGCTCCATATATTTGTAGCCGTATTTGTCCGCATCGAGCCGCATGCCGGTTCCCCGCAGCATTTTGAGGAAGCCGAGCTGCAGCTCCTCCGGGCGCAGCGCGAATACATCATTGAACGTTTTGCGAAATGTATCATAATCCTCGTGCGGCAGGCCGGCGATCAAATCGAGATGCTGATCGATCTTGCCGCTCTCCTTGACCATCGTGACCGTGCGCGTCAGCTTCTTGAAATTTTGCCGGCGCTGCACCGCAAGATTCGTCGGATCGTTCGTCGATTGGACGCCAATTTCAAAGCGGAATACGCCCGGGGGCGCATGCTCGGACAAATACTCCAGCACCTCTGGTCGCATAATATCGGCTGTAATTTCAAATTGGAATACGCAGCCCTGATGGTTCTCGATCAAAAACTGAAACATCTCGAGCGCATAATCACGCTTAATATTAAAGGTGCGGTCGACAAACTTGATCAGCTTCGCGCCCGAAGCAATCAAATAAAGGATGTCCGCCTTCGTCCGCTCAATATCAAAATAGCGTACGCCTACCTCAATGCTGGATAAGCAAAACTGACAGCTGAACGGGCAGCCGCGGCTTGTCTCAAAATAAACGACGCGCTTGCCCAAATCAGGCACATCCTCCGCAAAGCGATGCGGCGACGGCAGTGTCGCCAGGTCGAGCTTCGGCCGCGGCGGATTGATCCGGATTTCCTGCGTACCGTCAGCCAGCTGCTTGCGGTAAGCTGCCCCGAATACCATGTGATACTTTTGCTGGCCGCCGATCTCGCTGAGCAGATGATGAAACGTTTCCTCCCCTTCGCCAACGACGATAAAATCGACCTGGGTCAAACGCTCCATCCAATAGTCCGTATCGTAGCTCACTTCTGGACCGCCGAGCACGATCTTCACTTCCGGCTTGATCTTCCGCAGCATATCGATGACGGTTATCGTCTCCTCGATATTCCAAATATAACAAGAGAATCCGATCACATCCGGTTCGCGCGCGAACAGATCGGAGACAATATTAAGCGGCGGATCTTTTATCGTATATTCGGCAATTTCAATATCAAAATCCTTTTCGCTATACGCCTTCAAACAACGCAAAGCAAGCGAAGTGTGAATGTATTTTGCATTTAAAGTCGATAACACTACTCTCATTGGCATAGCTTCCTTTTCCATTATTACGTCACTATCATCCATTGTACCGAATAAAGGGCAAAAAAAGAAGGGCTTGCCTAAGCGGCGCCTTTAAGCCCTCCGGCAATCCCTTCTATTTATAAAATTAAAAAATTAGGACCGTACTTGCACATGCATTTTTTCTTTCGCCTGCACATCGACTACCGGGTAACGGACGCGCCATGTACCGTCGCTTTGCGCTGTTACTTCATCGGCTTTGAAATCCCGCGGCTCGAAAGAAAATTGCTGATCGTAATAGATCGTCAAACGAATGGTGTCTTTTGGCAGCATGCGGCGAAGCTCAGTACCTGCATTAATTGCCCACATCCGCAAATCTTCGGCATCCGCGTGGCCGTATACCATATAAAACGCCGGATCGATCGTCGTCGACAGCACGAGCCAGCCGCTCGCATCCCGCTTAACATCCCAGCTCTTGAGGGCCGCAGTCTTATGCGAAGTCTGAATCGAGCCAAATTCCCGGTTCATCAGCAGCCGAATATCGTCCGTCGACACGCCCTCTAGCGATTCAGGAAGCTTTCTGGGCAAAAATCCGATCTTTTTCGCGTCGGTGTCGTTAATTTCATTAATCAGCATATTCACATTCATGACCGATACCGCAAAATTCAAATTCGCATTCGAAATATCGATGCCCGAAGTCGTAATGCCGATCAGCTCTCCGCTATCGTTGAACAGTGCGCCGCCGGAGCTGCCATGATCGATCGGCGCGCTAATCTGGAACAATTGCGCCCCGTCGTAGATAATATTGCTGACTACACCGTCGGATGCCGTATTTTGCAGTCCCAGCGGGCTGCCAATCGCGACTACATGATCGCCTTTTCGCACATTGTACCCATCCCCCAGCACAACCGGATCAATGTTCAGCTTTTCCTTCGTCTGAATGATGGCGAGATCAGCGGCCTCATCATATCCGACAATCCCTTCCACTTCCACCTGGCTGCCATAAAGCGTAGTGATCGTCGCCTCGCTTGCGTCCCGCATCACATGAAAATTGGTCAGTATCCGGTTGCTGTCGATAACGACTCCGCTGCCTTGGCTGCGGTCCGTGGCAATCATGACGACGCTGTTATCATTCATTTGCACGATTTGGTCTACGCTCAGCATCTGACTGGCAGCCGCAGCCGCATCCGCAGCCGCATCCTCGTAATCGTCCCATTCTTCCTCTTCATCAATCCACTGCTGCTCTGCGGAAGTTATCCGAATGGCACTGGTCTTCTTGTCGAACTCTATTTTGGCTCCCAATGCCTCCGCTACAAAGCGCAATGGCACATAAGTAGCCCCTTTAGCTTGTCTCGCCGGTACTTGCAGCTTGATGGCTTTGCCATTTTTCATCGCCTGTGCAGCGCCGATCTGCAATGAAATTTTAATATGATCCTTTGTAGCAAAGATCGTTTTCGTCTGCGGCTCCCAGTTCACATTGGCCTTCAGCGCGGCGAATATCGCTCTCATCGGCACGAGCGTCGTTCCATTCACCGTGATCGGTGCAGGCTGCAAAGGCAGCTTTTTGCCATCCACATAGACAGAAATAACTGAGGACTGTACAGCTGTGCTTTGGACGGGAGCAGCATTAACCTGCCCCGGCATACCGAGCACCGGTGTCAGCATAAGCCCTGCAGCAAGTACGGGCAACAACAATCGCTGTTTCAATTTTACATTCACTTTCAATATCCTCCAGTTATCTCCTATTCTCCCACGAATCTATCCTATCACCCCTATGAATGACTGTCTACTCTTTCGGCAGCCGATAGACAGCCATCGGCTTTTCATAGCGAAAATGAATGCTTAGCTGCTCCAATTGTTCCAGTACTTCCGCTTCAAGTACCAGTTCCACACTGCGTAAGCTTTCCATTAGTTGCTCCGCACGTGTTGCGCCGACGATCACAGTTGAGACAGCGGGGCGGGTCATCAGCCAGGCCAGCGATAATGCCGTCGCTGTCGTCCCGCTTCCAGCCGCCAGCTCTACCACTTGCTCTCCCAGTTGAATGCGTTCCGGAATTAAAAAGCGCGTAAAGCTCGGATCTTTATCTGCCCGCGAGCCTGCCGGCACAGAATCGGCAGCGCTGTACTTGCCTGTCAAAATGCCGCCTGCTAACGGGAAATACGGAATAATGCCGACTCCCTGGTCGAGACAAAGCGGCACAAGCTCATTCTCGGGCGTACGATCGGCGAGCGAATAGCTGCACTGTGTCGACACATAGCGGTTAAGCCCATAACGGTCGCTTATACCAAGCGCCTTCATCAGCTCCCATGCTTTGTAATTGGATGCGCCGATGTAACGCACCTTGCCTGAGCGAATCATATCTTCCAGTGCGCGCATCGTTTCTTCCAGCGGCGTTGCCGGATCAAACGTATGTATTTGATATAGATCCACATAGTCTGTACGCAGCCGCTTCAAGCTGCCTTCCAACTCCTGCATGATATGGACGCGCGAAGAGCCGCGCTCATTCGGACCTTGCCCTTTAGTCAAGCCGGCTTTGGTCGCCAGCACGACCTGCTGCCGCTTGCCTTCCAGCGCCATGCCAATAATGCGCTCTGATTCAGAGCCGGTGTAAATATTCGCTGTATCAATAAAGTTAATGCCGCTGTCCAATGCATGATCCAGAATGCGCCGCGACGACGCCTCGTCTGCCCGTTTGCCAAAAGCATTCGTGCCAAGGCCAAGCGCGGACACCTGCAGCCCGCTATTGCCCAAACGACGATATTTCATTATTCATCCACTCCTTTTTTCAGCATCTAGTAATAGTTTACCTTATACCAGATTGCACGTCCAAGCAAAATGCCGTAAGAAGAAACGGCTGATGCCGTCCTTGGCGCGAGGCAAGTTTCTTCCCCTGAAATAATGAGGTATACTAAGCAGGTACAACTATTATTGAAGGGAGAACGAGAGGATGACTGAGTTCGAGCAACAACTGGAACGATACGCTGAATTGATTGTAAAAACGGGCATTAATGTACAGCAGCAGCAAGAAGTATTTGTCACGGCTTCCATCGATACGGCTCCCCTGGCGCGGCTAATTGCACGGCAGGCCTATAAGGCAGGCGCCAAAAACGTACATGTGGATTGGACAGACGATGAGCTGTCGCGCTTGAAGTATGAACAGGCTGCGGATGATGTGTTTACCCAGTTTCCGGAATGGGAAAAGCTGAAGCGCGATTCTTTTGTTGAGCGCGGCGCGGCGTTCATCTCCATTGCCTCCTCCAATCCGGATTTACTTAAAGGAGTCGATACGTCGCGTATCGCCAACTATCAAAAAGCAGCCGGCCAAGGCTTGCGTGAATTCCGGCGGGCCATTCAGTCCGATAAGGTGAGCTGGACAGTCGTCGCTGCCGCCTCTCCGGCCTGGGCAGCAAAGGTCTTCCCTGATGCTCAGCCTGAGGAAGCCTTGCAAAAGCTTTGGGCAGCTATCTTCAACTCCGTTCGCTTACATACTGCTGATCCTGTACAGGCTTGGGCAGAACATAACAACAACTTGCATAGCAAGGTTGATATTTTGAATGAACGGCATTATCAGAAGCTGCACTACCGCGCTCCCGGCACTGATTTGACGATCGAGCTGCATGATAAGCATCTATGGGTTGGGGCAAGCAGCGTCAGCGTCGACGGCGTCTCCTTTATGGCGAATATGCCGACAGAAGAAGTGTTTACTGTTCCGCTCAAAGAGGGCGTCAACGGCTACGTTTCCAGCACCAAGCCGCTCAGCTATGGCGGCAACATTATCGACGGCTTTAAGATCACGTTTGAAAAGGGCCGGATTATCGAGGCGGAGGCGGAGCAAGGGCAAGAAATTTTGCGCCAGCTGATCTCCAGCGACGAAGGCTCGCATTTTTTGGGCGAGGTTGCGCTTGTACCGCATGAGTCTCCCATATCACAATCCGGCATTTTGTTCTACAACACGTTGTTCGACGAAAATGCCTCCAACCATCTGGCGATCGGCAGCGGCTATGCCTTCAACATTGAAGGCGGCAAAACGATGAGCCCGGAGGAGCTGGAAAAGCATGGCGTCAACAGCAGCATCACCCACGTTGACTTTATGATCGGCTCTGCCGAAATGGATATCGACGGCATCCGAGCCGACGGTACGGCCGAACCGATCTTCCGCAAAGGCAACTGGGCATTTTAACTAGTCAAGCCGCAAAAAGATGCAACCTGCGTTTTAACGGCAACGTACACCAATATTAAAAGGACGCGAACCTTTCATGGAGCGTCCTTTTCCTTTATCAAAAAATGATAGTTTTTTTGCCGCACCATTTTTGGTATCATACATATCATGATTGTCGAAAAACGGCTCTTGAATTGTATCTGACGGAAGCCACAGACGTTATTTCGCTAATAACCATCCTCTTTGGAATCTAACGGATGTGGGCGACCTTAATGGGGCGATTTCTGGCAAAATCGTGCTTATCGTCAGCATATAGCGGCGCACAGTTCCGTTACAATTTCAAAACGGTCGAATTTTCGAAAATAGCGGCCGTGACATCCGTTAGCATTCGTTCAGCGTGAACGAAGCGGACCCGAGTGGATCGTGTGTCTGCGAAACCTTCGAATTGGCCGGTTATTAACAAAATAGCGGATCTTCGGTCCGATTGACATATTAGTTTCGGAAAGGCAAGGCAAAGTCCCCCTGCCCCCGTTTTTATTATCATCACTAAGCTTGCTGGAGGCGATTTATTTGCGTTTACCTTCCCGTAAACGAAGGTTAAGCTCTGTTCAACTTGTTGTTCTACTCTACATTATTACAATCTTGCTTTCCGCCGTACTGCTGCGCCTCCCGTTTTTTCATAATCCTGGGGTGACATTGACATTCATCGATGCGCTGTTTACTTCGGCGAGTTCAGTGAGCGTAACAGGGCTCAGCGTTGTAACGATTCACGAAGTGTTTAATATGAGCGGCATCGTACTGCTCATTATTTTATTTCAAATCGGGGGCATTGGCATTATGACCCTCAGTACGATGTTCTGGTTAATATTCGGCCAACGGATCGGGCTGGAGCAGCGGATTACGATTGCCGCTGATCATAACCGCAGCGGCTTGTCCGGCTTGGTGCAATTAATGCGCAATATTTTGGTGCTTGCTGTATCCATCGAATTTATCGGCACCATTATACTTGGTACTTACACCTTGTTTGCCGGCTATTATGACCATTGGTATACAGCTTACTTCCATAGCTTGTTTACCTCTGTCAGCGCGTTTACGAACGCCGGCTTCTTTTTGCGCGAAGATTCGATGATCAGCTTTGCCGGCGATTATTTTTATCAATCTGTCATCATGTGTCTTATTGTTAGCGGGGCAATCGGCTTTCCGGTATTGCTGGAATTGAAGCACCGGCTCATTCGCCGCAAGGAGAAGCGGCATCATTTTTCACTTTTCACCAAAATTACGACCTTCACCTTCGCCGTACTCATTGTAGGCGGAACAGTCTTGTTCTTTTTACTCGAATACAATCATTTCCTGGCGGACAAGTCCTGGGGCGATTCGCTTTTCTACTCCTTGTTCCACTCCGTATCTTCGCGCAGCGGCGGATTGGCGACGATGGACATTTCGGTGCTGACCGGGCCTACATTGTTGATGCTGTCCGGCTTAATGTTTGTCGGTGCTTCGCCAAGCAGTGTGGGCGGCGGGATTCGGACAACGACACTCTTTGTACTGTTTGCTGCAACTATTGCTTATATGAGGGGCTATAAGGAGGTCAAGGTGTTCGGCAGAGAGCTGGAGGAAGAAGATATTCGCCGTGCCTTCATCGTGTTCTTTGTCGCAATCGGCTTCGTGTTTTCGGCGGTTATTTTGCTTACACTGTTTGAGTCGTTTCCGTTTCAGTGGCTTATTTTCGAGGTCTGCTCCGCTTTTGGTACGACGGGCCTGTCCTCAGGCATTACCGGCGATTTAAGCGTAGCAAGCAAACTCGTACTGATCTTTATGATGATTATTGGGCGGATCGGCATTGTCAACTTTTTGCTGCTGCGCAAAGATGAACAGCCTGTCCGTATTCGTTACCCGAAAGAGCATGTTATGATTGGGCAGTGAGAGTTCCGTCAATTGTTGTATAAGATGAAAAGATGAAGCCCAAGCTGGGCGTACCAAAAAAAGAAGCGGAACTAAGACTCCGCTTCTTTTTCGTTACTGCTTAAATGCAGACAGCGGAATTGCAAAGGCCGGGATTCCTTCGACATAAGGGTAATACTCATACAGGGAAAAATAAACGACGATTGCATTGCCGCGCAAATAGTAACGCTGGTCCTTGTCAATCGTTTTAAACGGACTGAGCAGTTCAACATTTTTTTGCTTCATCTGGCGCTTGATCTCGTTATTGATGATATCTATGTAATCCGGGTGATTGCCTGCCGCCTGCTGCAGCGTCAAGCAAGCCGATATACGTTTCATTCCCTGCCAGACCGGCGGGAACCTGCAGCGCTTGTCCATTAACAATCATCGACATCGTGTTCAGCTGCAGTTTTGAAGATTGCGGCTTTGCTGCTTGTTCCGTAAAAGGCTGGGCAGCAGCGGGCAAAGCAGCAAAAGTCATCATTGCTGCAGCCAATGGCAATGTCAGCAGCAGCTGACTTTTTCTCCGTTTATTCATCATCATTCTCCTTTTAACACGACCTAATTAAACTATAACGCACCTATTTGTCGAATACCAATTTAAGGGAGGCCATTTTACATTCTCTGTCTTCTTATGTTATCGTAAGCTGAGTTCAGAGTGCAGGAAGCATAAAGGAGTGCATGATCGTTGGCCACTATCGAAGATTTCCTCAAAATCGATATTCGGATCGGAACCATAATTAATGCTGAGCCCTTTCCGGAAGCGCGGAAACCCGCGATTAAACTTCAAATTGATTTCGGCGAGCTGGGTATTAAGCAAAGCAGCGCCCAAATAACGAAGCGCTACACGCCCGAAGCTTTAATCGGACGCCAAATAACAGCGGTCGTTAATTTTCCGCCGCGCCGCATAGCCGGCTTTAAATCAGAAGTACTCGTACTCGGCGGCGTTCCCGGTACCGACGATGTTGTCTTGCTGCGTCCCGATGAACCGCTGCCGAATGGGACTCCGATCGCCTGAACATCATTAGCAGAAGATTGTCATACCTTGACTTCTTCTGCTGATAATTAGAAAAATCGTGAAAATGCAACAAACTAATTTGAAATAACGCGAAAATAGGCGATAACCTATGATTTTTCATTCAATTTTAAATTTTCTGAATATTTACACAAGTTTAATATTCTCTTATAATAGAGACATATCACCCGGTACAAGACAAATACCTCCGAATCAGTCTTTACTGGAGTGGTTAGTCCACAGAGAGGGGATAGTCCATTGAAGCAGGTAAGCGAAGCATGTCTCTAGGGCTTGTTGCCGGTAAGCTTCTCTGATTGGAGAACGGGATTTCGGGAAGTTACACCGAGTGCAATGAGAAGAAACGGTTGAGCCGTCCATGGCGCTATCACGAAGTTTCTTCCCCTGATGTTTTATAGAATTTATCGGGTGAAAACTTATAGATTCTATAAAATCAAGTATAGCCGCCTGTAGTGGAATCGTTGATTTGGATTAAAAATTGAGGTCAGCGTCTACATATCCGGCACTCTTACCCCTGTCGGCTATAGCAGGGCGCTAACGATCCATTTCAAGATCGCGTTCAGGCCAGAAGAAACGGCTGTTCGTAGCGCTGTCGCCAAGTTTCTTCCCCTTAGAAATATAAGCGAAGGATAAGGTGAACCTTTACACGCTTATATTTTAAAAATAAGGAAGGAGTAAGCAGTTTATTAAGCTTACCGAGACATGTGGGAACCCAAAGAATGGCACTTGAAAAAAATTTAAACTTCTTTGAATGGATGACTGTAAAAAGACAATCAGGCAACGGAAGTTGTTAGAACGGAGTGTGCAGTAACAATTGAATAGTTCGGACAGGTTATGATAGGGAGTTCGGTCGTCGTCGACAAGCGGACTCCCTATCTATGTGTTTTCCGCATTAACTAGTTCAAAACTACTGATATTGAGAAATTTTTCCTCGCTAGAGCAAAGGAATCTCCTTATTCGTGTCGAACTTTGTCTATACAAAACTATCACACAATTAGGAGATTAGTACTACTATGCATTTCAACCGTCGCAGCTTTGTCGCACTTGTCGTTTTATG
Source organism: Paenibacillus sp. GCM10027626 (assembly GCF_042676285.1). NCBI lineage: Bacteria > Bacillati > Bacillota > Bacilli > Caryophanales > Paenibacillaceae > Paenibacillus > Paenibacillus sp. GCM10027626. Next base: position 82,906 of record NZ_JBHTHC010000012.1, read on the forward strand.
CAGTCTTTTTATGGGCGCATTCGCCTCCTCTGCTTCCGCCAATTCCCAGCCTCAATCGTCTGACCCTATTGTCAATCCCCAACAAATTTATACCTATGCACGAATGACCTCCGACCTTAAAGCATTAGCCAAAAAGTACCCCGAGCTGATTACACTGGACACTGCCGGAGAAAGCGAATATGGACGTGAGTTGCTGACTGCCGACATCGGCCGCGGACCGGCAGTTATTTTGCTGCTCGGCTCCCACCATGCGCGGGAATGGATTACGACCGTCAACATGATGATGATGCTTGAACATATGGCGATTCAATATGAAAATAACAGCTCACTTTCCGGGGGATTTAAAGCCCGCGAGCTGCTGGATCACGTTACCTTCCGCCTGCTGCCAATGGTCAATCCGGACGGCGTCACCTTACAGCAGTTGGGGCTTTCCGCTTTCCCTAAAGCCGACCATGCAGCGCTCATTGGCATGAACGGCGGAAGCGCCAACTTCAAGCGCTGGAAAGCCAATGGCAAAGGGATCGACCTGAACCGGCAATATCCGGCGGATTGGGAGCATATTCACTTCCCCGCTGCAAAGCCATCTTATATGAACTACAAAGGAAACAAGCCTTTACAGGCTAAGGAGGTTAAAGCCGTCTATGAATTAACGCAACGGACAAATCCGGAAATTGCTGTTGCCTATCATAGCTCCGGCGAAATCTTGTACTGGAATTTTCATACGAAGCCGGCTAACCTGGCTCGCGATTATGCATTTGCTTCCGCATATGCCCGAATGACCGGCTATCGGATGGTGACTCCCAGCGCTAACCCATCCGGAGGAGGCTTTACCGACTGGTTCATTCAAGATTTCGGCCGCCCGGGCTTAACGCCGGAGCTTGGCCGCTCAGCAGGCGAAACCAATGTGCCGCTTACCGAATGGAGCAGAATTTGGAGCCAGCAGAAAAATACAATTTGGCTGATGGCTCAAACCGCCTATGATTTATGGATGAAAAAGCAGCAGGCTGCGCCGCTGCATACCGATATTCGGCTAACTGCTGCTGCAACCGCCTTCTTATACCCTGATCTGAACGCGCAAAAGCTCGGCACGCTCTCACCTGGCCGCTATAAAACTTTGCGTAAAAAAGGAGATTGGCTGGAGGTGCAGCCAATAACAGGCGCAAACGACGACAAAACAGCAGCGAAGCCAAATAAATGGATTTCCTCGCGCTACGTGCTTTCCGGTCCTGTAGATATACCAGAGCAGCTGCTGATCGAACTGACGCCGGAGATTGCAAGCTACCAGTCGCCGCATGAAAAAGAGCCAGCACCGCAGCTCGCCCTTCAGCAGGCCAGTGTGCGCGAGGTTTGGCCGGATTGGCTGCTTGTCTCTACTACGGAAGGATTACGCTGGATTGAAAGAAGCGATGCTAAAGAAATTTTGCAACAAAAATAGAACCGCCTGCGTCTGTTAGAAAGAACCGGTTCAAATGCTAACTAACCAGATGCAGGAGTGATCCGTCATGAATAAACGTACATTAACAGCAGCCGTCTTATCCTGTGCCCTTGTACTGCCAGTTGCCGGGCAGGCTTTTGCCGCAACAACGGCCTTTACCGATATTGGGAAAAACAGTGCCCGGACGCAAATCGAGTCTTTGAAGGAGCGCGGCATCGTCCACGGCGTATCTGCGACTGAATTCAAGCCGGATACAGCAGTGACTGTATCGCAGGGCGCTGCGATGATCGTCAAATCGATGAATTTGAGCCTTGCTGCATTCACCTTCATCAAAGAGCCGCTTGCCAGCGATATGTTCTCCAAAGTGACCAATGATAAGGCCTGGTATGCCAATGCGATGATGGTTGCCAAGATCAATGGTGTAGATCTGCCTGCAGATGTCGATCCGAACGAGCAGTTGACTCGCGAAGCTTTCCTGCATTATCTTATACAAGGTCTGGAATCAACGGGCAACTACCCGCTGTTTAAAATGTACATTACCATTAACGATGAAGATCAAATCGAGCCATCCTACCAAGGTTCGATCCAACGTGCTCTTATATATAAGCTGACTGAACTGGATGCTGACGGCAACTTCAATCCGAAGCAAATTATTACGCGCGGCGAAGCGGCAGCGATACTGTACAATGCCATCGCCTTCGCGGAGAACCATCAGAAGGAGCCGGCAGTGCCTGCCGATCAAGTTGATCCGAACAACGGAAGCACAGATGAGACTGTATCCACTGAAACGCAATAAAGAAAAAACGGCTCCGTAAGGCACATTCTAACCGCACTATTGAAAAACCGTCCCTCTAACCTATAAGGAAGGGGGACGGTTTTGTTTCCACCTGCTATGCTCTAGCTGCTTGTAGTTTGACGCTTCGACACAGCAGCCTGCCCGCCTTTCATGAGCACAAGCGCCAAAAAAATAAGAAGAAGGGCTGCACATACGATATAGGGAATCGACAATTGCAGGGAATACAAAAATGTCCCCGTCAATGGTCCAATAAAGGTACCCATCCCTTGTGCGGCTGCCGTATAAGCTGCAACCGACGGCTGCTCCTGCTCGGCAACTGCCAGCGATGCCGCGGTAATATAGCCGGGAAGCGTAAAGCCGATGCCAATACCGAACAATACAAACACGGCCATATAGAGCGCCGGCGCCAGCAGAAATAATAGAAATGCCGCACTAAGTGCCGTTAGGCCGACTCGTAATAGTATTTTTGGTTTCCCTTTCAACAATCGCCCGATAATGAGCTGAACGGCTACGACCAGCAGGCCGCCAATCGACAGCCCGATGCCGACAGCTTGCGCCGACTTCGTCGCAGAATAGCCTAGACGGTCTTGAATATAAATGCCGCAGGTCACCTGCAAAATAATCATAACGGTAGACAAAATCAGTCCAATGCCGATAAAAAGCCTGATTCTCGGGTCAAAAGCCGATATCGCTCCGCCGCGCTGGCCACCTGCAGCCGTTTTGCCTGCCGGAATGACCGCGCCGAAAATAAAGATAACAATGACAATAAGAATCGCTGAAGCATACATCGGAGCTGTAAAGCCAACAGAAGTGAGTGACGCACCGAGCGCCGGCCCTAATACGAAGCCAAGCCCATTCGCTCCGCCAAACAAGGCCATCCCCGCTGCACGGTTTTCCGCTGTCGTCCACTCCATCAGGTAGCTTTGCGCCATTGCCGGTATCGCGCCAAAGAAAAAACCGCCAACCGCCCGCAGAGCAAACAGTTGCCAATAGAGCAGCGTTAAATTCGCCGCGCCTTCCGCCGCTGAATCGGCAACATAAGCAAACGCCCCTAAAGTAAGCACGTAACCGGTTAACGCAATAATCATGACCTGCTTTCTGCGAGTACGCGCCCATTTTGCCCATAAAAAGCTGCCAATAATCCATAGCAATCCTGTAATTGTGACCAGGCTGCCGGATTGAATTTCCGATAACCCCAAATTACGCGCAAGCAAGCCAAGGATCGGATTGAATGTCGCAATCGAGGCCATCGCTACAAGTACAGTAATAAAGATAACGATAAAGTTCTTTTTCATACGGTATGTGACTCCTCTCTCTCCATGAACCGGTACCATCCGTATTTCTTTATCTTTATTATGCTGTACAAGGCGATGCAGCGACTACCTGTCAAAGGAGTATTATCCCCTGCAAAAGGAGCGGGCAAATTTTTCGGTTGGTTATGAAATAACCAAGGGCTAACGAACCTGACACACGCTATTGGCCGAAAAATCGGCTTGCTCCACCTGTAACGAACCAGAGACACGCTATTTCTGGAAAAAGGGCGGGGAAGCAGTCGATTTTCTGTGAATAACGATCGGTAGATTCGTTAGAGTCCACAAGGCCCTATTTTGGGCCGAATAGGGGTTGTTAGGTTCGTTAAAGGTGAGTTATAAATTGTTATGCAGAAAAAAAACTACCTTCGATTTATCTTAGCGATAACTCGAAGGTAGCCCTCGTTGTCATACGATCAATGCGGCAAATGAAGCGGACGCTCGATCCGCCGATTCAATGCCTTAATATATTGTCCGGGATTCACACCGTACTGCTTCCTGAAGGCTGCTGTAAAATTACTCATATTGCTGTACCCCAGCCAGGCAGCCGTCTCACTGACGTTAAGCCCTTCATCCTCCATCAAGCCAATTGCCCGCTTCATCCGCTCCTGACGGACAAGTTCGAAAATCGTCATCCCATGGTATTCGCGAAAGCCGCGCTTGAGCTTGTATTCATTCAGCCCAACATGCAGTGCAAGCTCCTTCACAGATAACGGGTTTTCGAGGCGGCGGACAATCAACTCCCTTGCTTCCTTCAATTTTCTCACATCATCTGCTGTAAGGGCGATGGATAGCACCTTATGTTCATCTGCAGCCTGTTCTCCGGCAATGAGCGCGATCAATTCCATGATCTTGCATTCCGCAAACAGCCGCTTCATCGGCCCTTGGCGATGAATATGGAACAAGTCGTGAACACAGCGCTGAATCGCGGGCGAGTCTTCATAGCGCGAGAGCTTGCCTTTATGGCGGGCCAGCAGCTTCTCCATCTCAACCTGATCGGACGTTCCTGCGACATATCGGAGCAGCTCATCCGGGCTAAAACGGATTTCAACCGTCTGCGTGCGGACACCGCCTTTTTTCTCCATGTACAGCTCTATATTTTCCATAAAAAATACGTTGCCGTTATGCTGCCCCGTATAATGCTCATTGCCTTCCCACGCACAGTAAATTTGCCCATCCAGGCAGTAATTCAGCTCGAACAAGCCATACGAGTTCTGAACGTGCAGCTTCATATCTTCATCCAGCATCATATCCGTAATCACGACTTCCATACCGCGCCTGATCGGGATTCGGGTAATGCTGCCCTCCCCGAATTGCGGCGCAAGCACGGTACGCACCCCGTCATCTCCCGTCAAATGCTGCTTTTGCCCATCAAGAAGTGCGGAGAAACGATCGAAGTATTCATTTAAATTGCTAAGCTCAATCGTAGCAGGCATGATCGTTCCCCTTCTTTCGCTCCATCAATTGAGAATCATTATCATATAATCCCTATTGTACAGGAGGAACAGAGGATTATCAATCATGCATTCAACGGTTGCTAGACTTCTTAGACATCTTCATCCACTCCATGCAGCCGTAAGCCGCATGCCGAGCAATAGATGGCTGTCTTTAAGACGGGAGAGCCGCAGCCGGGACACTTCTCCCTCGTCGCTTCGTCGAACGCAGCTTTACTTTCAGGTATTACAATCTGACTTAATAAAGCCTTGATTTCATTCACATCATGTGCCAGTTTCGAATGATTAATAGCGCCCAAAATAATCGATTGCAGGATCATATAGGTCACAATAATTCCCAAAATCCAGACAATTCCAACGCCAATCGCCTCCAAAGCTCCCCCTCCATTCTCAACCATGATTTCCAAGTTCTATTATACGTTAATTCTTGCGAACCGGGTTAACCGAACGTGCTAGCAGCGCAGAAATAACTAAAAAGATTAAGATAGCGATTAATGCCCGCTGCAGGCCATAGTGTTCACCCATCAGTCCGATAAATGGGGGACCGACAAGAAAAGAGATGTAGCCGATCATTGCAATGGCCCCTACCCGGGCCGCCGCGCCCTGCTCCTCATCTCCGGCAGCTGACATGCCGACGGGAAAGCCGAGGGCAGCTCCCAAGCCCCAGCAAACAACACCGACTGAAGCCACGATATAATGCTGACCCAAAATGACGAGCAGCACTCCAACAATTGCCATTATAATCGTCACGCGCAGAACTGCGACCCTGCCGAAGCGGTCAAGAAAATATCCCCCCAACAGCCGTCCAACCATCATCGCGCCTACAAATAAAGAGAAGATCAGCGATCCAGTCGCCGCACTTACCTGATAATCGTCTACCATCAAAATCGGAATCCAATCATTCGCCGTACCTTCAGTAAATGCCAGCCCCAGTACCACCAGCCCAATCATAATGATCCGTTTCTCCTTCCATACGCCGAGCCGTTCTTGAAGCGGGATCGAGCCTCCGCTTGACTGCCGCTGCTCTTCCTTTCCCGTCCCCTCAGGCAAATAGCGATAAAAATAGAGCATAACAGCTGCCAAAATAACGGCCACACTGCCAAGATGCAGCAAAATCGGCACCTCGTAGGCCGCGGCAGCAGAGCCGATCCCCGCTCCGGCCAGCGTGCCCGCGCTAAATCCGGCATGCAGCGCCGGCATCAGCGTTTTATTCGCAGCACGTTCAAGCGCAGCTCCCTCTACATTCAAGGCGACCTCCGCAAGACCATAGCCCAAGCCAAAGAACAGCAAGCTGAGAAACACCGCTGTACTGGAGGCAAAATAGGCGGATACGCCCACGGCTCCGAGTCCAAGCATAAACAATAGTCCGCAAATGACAATAATGAATCTGGCCCCTTTGCGGGCAACAGCACGGCTGGCAAATACGAGTCCGGCGAGCGAGCCTACTGCCAGCCCAAAAATAATCCAGCCCATCTCTGCTGTAGACACAGCCAATAGATCGCGCACCGTCGGCGTCCGGGTTACCCATGTGGAAAATGCCAGCCCAGGCAATGCAAAAATAATAAACAATGAGATCCGCCACAGCTTCATTGATACTTCCGGCTCCTGTTTCCTATCCATCATGCTGCTAAATCCTCTTTTCTACCAGCTGAAAATTGCAGGCCAAGCTTTCCAGCGTAACCGAGACCAGACCATGCAAATATTCATCATGTGTGTTTTTCTTTACTAGCAGCTCCGGCATATGCTCCTGCGGGATATACTGCAGACAACCTGCATAAATTTCTTCCATTAGCTCTTCGCTGGACAGCTCGCCAGTAAGCGCGATTGACACGGGGTTAATAAGCGCTGCAATGCTCGTTGTAATTTGAACGGCCAACGGCAAAAAACCGCTGGAAGTGGACGTCCGCTTCAGCTGTTCTTCACGTGTCAGCGCAAAAGGCAAATAAGAAACCTCCCCGGCAAAGTGAGTGTTGCCCCGCAAAATATTGCCATTGACAATAAAGCCCGCTCCGGGAAAGGTATCCTTAGCAAGTGTGACGACGGCAAACGTTTGCTCGGCATCGAAGTTTTGCAGCCTGTAAAAACCGTAAACGGTCAAATTCATGTCATTTTCGACCGTTACCTCCAGCCCGTATTTTCCCTTCAGCTCGGCGCCCAGCTCTCGTCCGGACAGCGCCGCAATATCGCAAACGCCAATCACGCCATTATTCACGACACCCGGAATGCCGATCCCGATCGCTTTAATATTCCCGTGCCGCTCAATCAACGCATCAAGCTGGTGTTCAATGCTGTCATATTCAATTCCCTCCAGCACACTAGTCTGTTCCTCGACCAGCTCGCCGAGCAAATTGGCGACCCCATAGGTCATGGAATGGACGCCACCCTCCGATTTTACATATAGGCAGGCGATATACGAGTAGTCGGCGTTCAGCTTGTATCTTCTGGCCGGACGCCCTCCGCTTGATTCTTCCAGCTCCAGCTCCAACGCTTCGCCGCTTTGCAGCAGCTCATTCAAAATATTGCCGCATGTCGCCACACTCAAGCCTGTAGCAGAGGCAATGGCCAGCTTTGTGCCGCATCCCATCGCTTTCAACGTTTTTTTCACCAGCTCGACATTGATTTGCTTGACCCGAATCGCATTATTAGAAATTTGCGACATTGGAACACCCTTTTCTAAGTACTTATTAAAATATTTATAATAAGTCATATTATAATTCTGCTTCAAGAAAATCGTCAATCACAATTTGCTGTTAATTAAAAAGAGCGGCTTCTCCAGCAGTTTATTGGCTGCTGGCGAGGCCGCTCTACTTTCCATATGATCAATGCTTCTTAAGCAACAAATAGGCAAAGTAAGGCACGCCGATCAGCGATACCATAATGCCGGCGGGAATACCGTCAGGATCGGCGAGATTGCGGCCGATCGTATCGGCAATCAGCAGCAGCCACCCGCCCAGCAAGACGGCTACGGGAATAAACAGCTGATTGCGCGGGCCGACAAGCGCCTTGGCAATATGCGGAGCCATGAGGCCGATGAAGGCGATGCCTCCGGTAACGGATACCGCGGCTGCGGCTGCAGCAACAGCCGCGAGAATAAGGAACAGTCTCTCCCGCTCCAGCCGCAGTCCGACGCCGATTGCCGTCTCCTCATTAAGACTGAGAATATTAAGGGCGCGTGACTTGAAAAGCGTAAATGGAAGCAGAAGCAGCAGCCAAGGAAGCAGCGCTCTGATGAACGGCCAATCCGTTCCCCAGATACTGCCGGCAAGCCATTTGGAAATAAACTCAACCTTGGCGCGTTCCGCCGAATAAATAAGCATAATCATAATGCCGGATAATGCCAGCGAAAAGCCTACCCCGATCAGCACCAGCCGGATCGGATTAAGCCCTCGCGTCCGGCTGAAAGCAAAAATATAGATGAGCGCAGAGGTAATCAGGGCGCCGGCAAAGGCCACGAGCGGCATAAGGTAGGCGAACGATCCGACGTCAATCGGGAAAAACAAGAAAAAAATCGCGATCGCTACGCCTGCTCCAGAATTAATGCCGATAATTCCCGGATCGGCCAGGTCGTTGCGGGTAACGCTTTGCAGAATCGAGCCGGATAGCGCCAGCGCCATTCCTGACAGCAGCGTAATCAGGACTCGCGGCAAACGGACAGAAAACAGAATAAAATCCTCATTGGGGGTGCCGTCGCCGAATAAAACAGGAAGCAGGCGGCCAAAGGACAAGGACGAATATCCCCAGCCCATACTCACAAAAGCCGTTATCATAATGAGCAGCAGAGAGCTGAGCACGATCAGCCTTTGTTTACGAATTTGTGCAGCTTTTATCATGAGAGCGCTTTGCCTCCTTTGCGTACGACAAGCAAGAAGAAAGGCAAGCCCAGCAAGGCGATAATTGCCGCCACCGGCGTTTCGTTCGGCGCATTGATCGTCCTCCCCAATGTGTCGGCCAGCAGCATGAAAGACGCTCCCGCAAACACGGAGAGAGGCATAATATAGCGGTAATCGGTGCCGGCAATCATCCGGACGATATGCGGAATCATCAGCCCGACAAACGCAATGTTCCCTACAAGCGCAACCGATGCGCCGGTTAGCAATACAACGAGCACAAACAGAACAGTTTTAATCAGCGCCAGCCTTTGTCCAAGCCCCTTCGCTACATCATCGCTCAAGCTGAGAATGGTCACCTGATTGGAGAGCACGACAGCCGCTACCCCGCCAACAATAATAACAGGAGCTATCGTCTGAAGCTGTCCCCATGTCGTGCCGATCAGCCCGCCAGCGGTCCACATCGACACATCCTTGGAAATTTTGAAAGCAATGCTGATTCCCTCAGAGACCGCATAAAGAAAGGCGGATACAGCCGAGCCGGCGAGTACGACACGAATCGGGGACAGCCGGCCCTTGCCTGCCGAGCTGAGAATGAATACGAGCGTCGCTCCCAGAGCTGCGCCGAAAAAGCAGGCGACCATAATTCCGAAATTATTCAGCCCGGGCAAAAATACGAAGACCAGCGCCACCGCCATATTGGCGCCGGAGGACAGACCGAGCAAGCCGGGGTCGGCCAGCGGATTGCGGGTCACGCCTTGCATAATTGCCCCGGATACGGCCAGCGCCGCCCCGGTGAGCATCGCTGCAAGCTCGCGGGGCATTCTGATTTCGCGCAGCGCCAAAATGGTGTTGCTTGAAGCGTCGGACGACAGCGCCAGCCACAGGTCTTGCAGCGTCGTATCAGCAGCGCCGAAAAGCATTGCCGCGATGAAGCAAAGGACCAGCACTGCTGCACCGGCAATTATTTTATACAGAAAAGGGATGACGCGTTGTTTTCTTTTCATAGGAATCTCATCTCTTTGCACGGTTCATAATTATTTGCCCAGGAAGCTCTGAATAAAGAAATCAAGCTGGTAATCCAGGCTGAGCGGATCGCGGAAATAAAATGTTTTCGCATCGGCTTCAAAGACGCGGTTATTTTGGACGGCAGGCAAATTTTTGTACAGCTCGGTATTCTGGAAGGAACTGTCCTCTTCCGCATTTTTGCTGAAAATAACATAATCGCCAAGGTAATCGTGCAAAACCTCTGTCGAGAGAGCCAAATAGCCGTCCTTGCTCGTCGCTTCCTTGACCTTCTCCGGCATTTTCAGCTTGAATTCATCATATAAAATTTCAGTGCCGCGTCCAAAATTATAGCCATAAACGTAAAGCTGCTTGTTAAACGTCTCGATGACCGAAACCGTGGCGTCTTCGCCGATTTTGGCCCGAATCTCATCACCGGCCTTTTGCGCCCGCGCTTTGAAATCGTCGACCCAAGCCCGTGCTTCCTGCTCTTTGTTCAGCAGCTTGCCGATTTCAATTTGCTGCGTCAAATAGTCGACCTTGTCATATGTATATACGACTGTCGGAGCGATTTGCTTGAGCTTATCCATATTTTTGACGCCGTCAAGCCCGATAATGAGGTCCGGCTCCAGCTCCATAATTTTTTCAAGGCTCTCATCCGATATCGCTTCGACATCTTTCAGCTGCTCTTGGAATCTGGGATTATCCTTGGACATCTCGTCTACGCCGACTACAGGAACACCGAGCGCCATAACATTGCCTGTCAAGAAGCGGGTAAGGACGATGACCCGCTGCGGATTCGCCGGAACCTCAATTGGCCCTTCCTCCGATTGGTAGGTCCTTGTGGCAGACTCCTTGTCCGAGGAATTGGACGGCGCCGGGTTATTGGAAGTCGATTCCGCAGGCTTGCCGCTTTCGCCACCTGCGTCTTTCTGCTCGCTGCTGCCGCAAGCGCTCAGCACAACAACTAAAATTAAAATGATCGGCAAAAAAAGCTTTCTCATCAATATGACTCCCCTTTAAGCAATCGTTGAATTCGTTAATATTGATAATCATTATCAATACCGACATAGACTATTATATTGATCCCCTCTCCGCTATACCATGCCTTTTTGTTCGAAAAGAGCTTTGTATTTTTAAACGCCCCCAGCGGGCTGCCCGCGCCTTCCGCGCAGCACAGGCATTCCTCCCGCTTTATACCGGATGATTGAACAAAGCCTCCGCCCGGTGAAGCTGCAAGCGGATAGAAACTGGATTGTAAGGCACCCATTCATCGATATCAAGCATATGTACACATTTGCGCCGGACGGCGGGCAGCGCGTTCCATTCGGCAGACTGGAATATTTTCTCGGCATGAGCAGTTGAGCCCCGCTCATCGGGATACATTACGACAAGCAGCCGGTCTCCGGCATAATCGGCAAGCTGCGACAGCGCAATCGGAACGGAATGAAATTGATCTCGCTGCTTCTCCATTTGCTGCTGAATAAGCGCCGGTGGCTTCAGGCCCAACGATTGATAAATGACATAGCCGATATTACGCCCGCCATAAACGAGCAGCTTTTCCGGCCGCAAAACGAAAATCGTTACACATTCTTCCGCAACCGCGCTGTGCTGCACCGCCAAACGGGCCGCCCGCTCCTCCTGCTCAAAAGCAGCCAGCCAGCGCTCGGCTTGCTCGCTTCGCCGGACGGCTTTGGCAATTAAGCGCAGCTGCTCCTTCCAGCCAATCTCCATCCACGGAATCTCTATCACCGGCGCCACCGCGCGCAGCTGCTCTGGGGTCAGCCCCATACCTTGCAGATGCTGCCTGGCCGCGATGATCAGCTCAATCTTGTTGGCAAGCAACACCGACTTCATCTGGTCAACAGTGCTCTCTGCATCTATGAAAATCATCGACTCCGGCTTCTTCAGTCCGGCAGTATGCACATAGGTGCTTTGGTCTGAGATCGTAACGGCAGGCTCCAGTCCGAGCAGCAGCAAATGACTGGCATAGGGGATTAGCACTACTGCGACACGCGGGATTGACCCGGGATTGTAGCCGGAGGGCGCGGCTCCGGTCAATTGTTTAAAACGGCGGCTGAGATAAAACTCATCGCGGTATCCCACTTTCAGGGCAATTTCCCTAAGCGTGCCGGAAGAGGTCATCAGCAGCTCGATTGCCCGATGCACGCGCAGGCGCGTCAAATAGTCGCTAGGCGAAAATCCGGTATGCTGCCTGAACAGAATGGAATAATGGGATCGGCTAATACCGGCATAGGCAGCCAACTGCTCACGCGATATTTTGTTGCTGAAATTGTTTTCCATATAAGCGATGCTGCGCTCCATGCTCGGCTGCTCATTGGCCCTGTATTTGGCCTCGTCCCGTTCCAGCAGGCTCAGAATGATTTCATGCAGAAGCAATTGATTCCGAACATGGCGGACTTCGTCAGCGGGGGAACGATGGACGTATAATTCCTCCACCTTGGCGACGATCGTCGGTTCGTATAGATGGCAGCGTACATGCCGGCGGGACGTCATTTCGCTTCGCTGCATAACTGCCTCCGAACGGTGTGGGAGCAGCTTCTCTTGCGTGCTGATTTTCAGCATATAGGCATGAAGCGATTCCTGGCGATCCATTATTAAAGAGGCCTGACAATGTGCAGGCAACAGGACGACGCTTCCTTCCTCAAGCTCGTAGGTTCTATTGTCCGCCTGCAGGCTTCCTTTTCCGCTGGCCATTGCAATGACAACCGTTAAAGGCTCATTGATCGTGTGCATTGGAAGATTCGAGGTTCCATACAATGAAACAACGCCGGATGAAGCATATAATGGAAAATAAGATTCTTCCCACTCCGAGTCAGCATAATTCACAATTAAAGCCTCCATTAATAGTGAGTGAACAGTTCATCATATTATACTATAGATAGGCGTAAAGCCGAAAATGGAAGCAGCTCTGTCCGCTATAAACGTGGTGGTGCTATAGACAGCGCCCATTCTAGACGAATAAGAAAAAAACGCCTAGCGGCGTCCTTTGCGCGGAACAAGTTTCTTCCCCTAAAATTCAATTAGCATTCATCGTCGGCAGCGGCGGTCAGTGGTTTGAGCCTCGAAGAAGGGGCAAGCTACAAAGCGGTTTCTTCTTACGGAAGCCACAGACCTTATTTCGCCCATAACCCTTCTTTTTGAAATCTAAACGGAAGTGAGCGCTCTTAATTCGACGTTTCCTTGCGAAATCGGGCTCATCTTCATCAATAAGCGCTCTCAGTTCCGTTACAATTTCAAAACGGTCGTTTTTTCGCAAATAGCGGCTGTGACTTCCGTTAGCATTCGTTCTTCATGAACAGAAGCGAACCGGAGCGGACCTGGATCCGTTGATACTGCTTACCTCACCAGCTATGGAACCAGTTTTACTTCCATCAGCCGATCCTGATCCAGAATAGGCGATCCGTTCTGGAATGCGGTTCCGTCTGAACGTGTGTCATCCACGGTCCACCATCCGACTGACTTGTAGGGATTGCTGATTTCAACATAATAGCTTCCCGGCTGTTGCAAGCCAACCTGAATGGTATTATTGCCGTCTATCACATTTACGATTTCTTTTGTAAAGAGCGCCTCTCCTGCCGGACCTGTCTTCTTTAACGTGACAGTATAGCGCGAATCTGTGTTTGTCCAGGTCGGCGTATTGAGGATCAGCGTATTAAACGCTTCGGACGATGCAAAGCTTTGACCGAGTGAATTGCCTGCCGTGAGCGGTTCCGGGATGCTCAGAACAGGATCCGGCGTAATGATTGGAGTCAGGTTCGTTATGGAATACGTATCCCCGGCAGCAACCACGGCATCGACCTGAAGTTCCGGAATCACGATATGATACTGGTCGCGATAGACTTTGAACCATCTTTTCCCTGCCGCCAATGCCCCATCTGTCGAGGCTTCAAAACCGTCCGCCGCCGCCGACTGCGAATTTCGAAGCCAACCGACGGTTCCTTGCTGGCGGCTCAATTCCAGCTTGTATTCTCCAGGCTGTTCCGTAGAAAAGTTCAGTACAACTTCAGATGACGTGCCGCTGCCAGCATTCCCGGACCGGCCACCCTGGCCTCCTTGACTGCCTTGGCCGCCTTGACCTCCTCGGCTGCCCTGGCCTCCTTGACCGCCTTGGCCGCCTTGACTGTTCCGGCCGCTCTGAACACCCTGCGCATTTTGGTATATCTGCTGCGTGCGCTTGGTCCACTTCCCGTTCAGCTTCTTATATAGCGTTAGCGTAAATTCTCCGCTTCCCCCTGCAGGTGTATCAATCATAATCCCGACACGGTTGAACGGAACCCCGCTGATAAACGATTGACCCAATATCTGATTATTTGAATCGGACGTGTCGAATTGGGTCTGTTGCAATACGGTTGATTGCGCGCTGTGGATGACGCGAAAGCCGAAGCTGCCGTTAACGGGCTGGTTGTTCAAAAAAGCAGCACCGTCTGTCGCCCCGTTCTGTTGGACAAACCAGGAGAACGCCCCTGATCCTGATGTGGCCGATATGCGGATGCGGTAGGTCGCTCCCTGCTCCTGCTCCGGTACGGCCATGTATACCCATTCCTCGCGGTTAACGTAAGCAACGGATCGAGATGAAATCTGCTGCCACACACCGCCGGCCAACTTCTCCAGCCCAACTGCAACTGTAGCCTCTCCCGTTGCATGCGGTTTCAGATAGACTCCGATTTCGTTAAATGGCGCAGCTGCCGTAAAACCCTGGGTAGCGGTGCTGTTCGCATTCACCGCGATAGCCGCATTGTAGGCTTCGTTTTCAATAACCTGCTCGCCACGGCTGACTTTTACCGTCATCGGATGTCCGGCGTAATTCATCTGTGCCGCTTCCGCATAGAGCAAGGCTGTCGGCAGATCTGGTGTCAGATGAAAACCTGCAAGATCCGCCTTAGCCCCGATAAAACCGTAAACATAGGGCAGCATGGCGATGCCCGTCTCGGGGAACGGATCATTTGAGCCTATCTCCACCAGACTCTCGCCAAAATCGTTATAGAATCTGCCGGAAGCAGGATTGAACGTCAAAAATTTCGAATCGGAAGCCACTCTGCTCAACATCGCATCATACCGGGCAAAGGCATTGTCTGCACCTAAATATTGCAGACGGGCCATAATGTCATAATACGAGGTCCACATCGCTGCACCCCCGTTCGGCAGCCCTTCCCCATAAGGTCTCGGGCCGGTTGGCGGATCGGACCACGGATCACTGTATGCATTGGGAATGTTCACTGTGTTCGTGCGCGGAGCCACAACCAGCTGATACACATCCGTGCTGCCGGGATGTGCCCCGCCGACGGTTGGCTCAGCATTCCCTCCGTCGATCCACTCATAAATCTGCTGCGCTTTATTCTCATCGCCCAGACCGCGCGCCAAAGCTTCCATATTAATAAAAGTAAAGCCAAAATCATGGGCAGTCCCATTGACATCCTTCCAGCCGCTATACCTGTTCGTGCTGTTATTCCAGAAAGCACTGTTATAGCGGGCCGGGAAAGCAGCGGCGAGCGTTTCATACTGCTGGGCTTTCACGGTCTTTCCTTGCGCCAGCTCCAGTTCGGCCATACTCTTCAAAGCAGTATAAAAGGCTTCATTGGTCCAAGCGTCTTGGTACCCGTACCTGGCCTGATCCCAATAATTGCTCGGATCGCCATTCGTTGTGCCGTTGTTGGCCGTATTTGGTATCGTCAGCACGCCGCTGCCGCCTTGTTCATGATTCAGCAAATAACTGTCCATGACAAGTTCTGCTTTAGGCAGCATTTTATTCAGGTAGTCATCATCTTTCGTCCACATGTAAATATTGTAGACTGCATTGATGAAGCGCGGATTCTGATCATAGTGGTAGGAACCGTCAGGCCAAGCCTCCGATATCCCCCATGACCAGATATACCCGTCCGGCTGCGATCCGGTCGCGTTATAACCGTTTATTTTTACAGCCCGGTTCAAGGATTGCTTGACATGAGTGCGATAATCCTTGGATCCGGTCCAGGCAAATTTCAAAGCATCCCATTCGGTCCAAGCCGTATTGTCGCCATACCGGTTCCCTTTAATATCCGGATCCGGATGCTCCGCCACTCCGTAAATCGACCAGAACAGATTAGAATTGTCCGTAACGGCAGGGGATGAAGTTTTTACAAAACCATTTGCGTTGTTGTCTGTTTCTTGTCCAGATGCGGCAGCGTCTTCCGATGCCTGAACAGGCATACCGGATAGAAGCAAGGTCATTACTGTTGCAGTTGTCATGATGCGAAATGCTTTCTTCATGAATACACCCACGCTCCTTTTCAAAATCAACTTATCCTTTGACTGCTCCCAAATACATGCCTTTCGTAAAATATTTTTGCAAAAATGGATATACACAAAGGATCGGCACGGTTCCGAACACGACTAACGCCATTTTCAATGTTTCTGTCGAAACCCGATTTTGCATATTCACCAGTGCTGTGGTTTGAGCCACATTGCCCATGCTCGTCAGCGCTGAGCTGGAGAACATGTTGGAAATGAGCAGCTGCAGCGGATACCATTTGGGATTATGCAAATAGATCATCGCATCAAACCAGGCATTCCATTGTCCAACCGCTGTAAATAATCCAATTGCCGCCATCGCGGGCAGCGCCATCGGAATCATAATGTTGGTCATCAGCCGGATCTCGCCGGCTCCGTCCATCTTGGCCGACTCTTCCATTTCCGCAGGCAAATTTTCAAAAAATTGCTTTAACACCAGCACGCTCCAGCTGTCCACAAGTCCGGGAATAACAAGCGCCCAAATACTGTCGAGCAGGTGCAATTCCTGAACCACCAAATAAGTCGGAATCAGGCCGCCGTTGAACAAAATGGTGATCAATACCGCCAGCAGAACCGGTTTGCGACCCGGCATGCTCTTGCGGGAGACGATGTAAGCCAGCATAGTTGTGGTGGCCAGCGTCAACACCGTTCCCAGAGCTGTACGGGTCGCGCTTACAAGAAGCGCGTCGGTAAACAGCGAGCCGTTAAACAAACGCTTGTAAGCAAGCAGCGTCGGTTCGGAAGGGAATAATATAAAGCCGCCTTTGGCAAGATACTCTTTCTCCGTTACGAGTGAAGTGGCGAGCACATACAGTAAAGGAACAAGGGATGAGACTACCAATGCCAGAATAATCGTAATTGAAAGCCATTTATAAGTTTTTTCCGCCATAATGCATACTTCTCCTTACCAGATGCCGGTACCCGTCGTTTTTTTGGAAATGCGGTTAAAAACGAGGATAAGGACAATCCCGATGAAAGATTGAAAGAGTGACACGGTGCTGGCCAGACTGTATTGCAGTTGCGCCAAGCCCTGCCGGTATACAAAAGTATCAATAATGTCGCCGACACGGTAAGTTGCAGGGCTATAGAACAGCAGGATTTGTTCACCGCCGGCATTCAATATGCCGCCCAGCGACAGCGTGAATAAAAAGATGATAACCGGGCGGATGCCCGGAAGGGTCACATGCCAAATCCGGCGAAACGGGCCGGCACCGTCGATCTTCGCGGCATCGAAAAGCGATGTGTCGATCATCGTCAGCCCTGCCAAGTAAATAATCGTTCCCCATCCGATTTCCTTCCACACAGCGGAACCGACGACAAGCGGCCGGAACCAGTGCTCCGAGAGCAGAAAATTTTGGGCCTCCCCGCCGAATTGCATCATGATTTGATTGATAAAGCCTGCATTGGAAAACATGGCGAACACTACGCCGTAAATCACAACCCACGAAAAAAAATGAGGAATATAAAGAATCGTCTGGCTGAACCGTCTTAATTTGTTGGAGTGCAGATCGAACAGCATGATGGCCAGAATGATAGGCGGAAGGAATCCGACTATCATTCTCAGCAAGCTGATCTCAAGCGTATTGAAAAGGACGCGATAAAATTCGTCGCTTGAAAAAATTTTGTTAAAATTGTCTACACCGACCCATTTGCTGCCCCACACGCCGCCCATTAGCGTATACTGCTTGAATGACAGTATAATTTGCAGCACCATTGGATAGTAACGCAGGATGCAATAGTAAGCCAGAATCGGAATCAGGAGCAAATACAACAGCCAGAAAGGCCTCATCCTTGCCGCCAGCGAGCGTTTATTGCCACCCGCTGCCGGCCGTGAGGCAACTGCTTCTTGATACATGGTTTTCATATAAGCTGTCCTCGCTATTTCAGTTGTCCGGCAGCGGTGAACTGCTCTTTTGCCTGATCCAGAAGCTGCTGGCCTCCGGAAGCAAGCCAATTTTTCACAAACCCTTCATAATCCGTGCTCTCGCCTAAAACATATTTAATATCAAACTCCTGCTGAAGCTTGCCGACATCACTGATCAGCTGAGGATCAAGCGTTAGAAAGGCTTCGTAGTTCTTATAGGTTTCCGCCGCAGTTGCCTTCTGGTCTAACTCAATCATTGTCTTCTCCACCGGCCCCGGCTCCTTGGAAGGCGTTTGCAGTACCTGATCGCGGTTGGTGGCAATCCAAGTGCCATAGTCCCACGCTCCGGTAACCTTCTTTCTGTAGTCGGAATCGCTTTGTGAGAAGAACTTCGAACCGCCCTCCAAATCGATTACTTTCTGATCGGCAATGCCTACGCCCCAGCGCAGCGCCCAGAAGCCTTCATTCGGATAGGAAACGGCGTCAACCAGCTCCAGTATCCGCTCGAGCTTCTCAGGATCCTGAGCTGCCTTGGCAGAGATGCTGATCATCCCGCCAATCGGTGCCCCCGGGAATACTTTTCCCCCTTCATCAGAGCCCTTAGGCATGTCCATGTACTCCCAGATATCTGCCGCTTTTCCGTTAGAGCCATTGTTCTGATCGTATTCGGCTGCAAGAACACCCGGATACCACTCTACGCCCAGCTTATCCGTAAATGTTTTCGTTCCTTTTTGCGCCCAGCTCTGCGTATACCAGTCCGGATCGATCAATTTCTCGTCCGATATTTTCTTGATAAAATCAAGGAATTTTTTGTGAGTGCCGTTCACGATGGAATGGTCAACCTGATTGTCCTTGATTTGAAACCCTATTGGACCATACATCGCCTCCAGACTGGCAAGCGTACCTATACTTTTGCCTTCCCCGTTGGAACTGATGCCCCAAGTATCGTTCTTGCCGTTGTTGTCCGGGTCGTTAAACGTAAATTGACGCATAACCTCTATCAATTCCTCATCGGTACGCGGAATGTCCAGCTTCAGGTTCTCCAGCCAATCCTTGCGGATTTTCAGCGACCAGTTCCCCAGATCGGGCGGTTTCGGAAGTGCAATCATTTTGCCGTCGATCGTAACAAAGCCCTTTGCCGCATCATCGAGCACATTGGAAATTGTTGGTACCTTATCCAATACAGGCTTCCAGTCCTCCAGCAAGACGCCCTGATTATACAGCTTCATCATCACGTTGCGGTCATGGGTATAAATGATATCCGGCGGATCTTGCGAAGCGAAACGGGTCAACACTTTAGTTTCAAAATCGGCCTGGGTCACATTGCTCAGCTTGAAATCAACG
Organism: Paenibacillus sp. GCM10027626; assembly: GCF_042676285.1. Lineage (NCBI taxonomy): Bacteria > Bacillati > Bacillota > Bacilli > Caryophanales > Paenibacillaceae > Paenibacillus > Paenibacillus sp. GCM10027626. Next base: position 102,232 of record NZ_JBHTHC010000012.1, read on the forward strand.
TTGAACTTTTCATCAATCCATTTTTTGAATGGATCATGTTCATCTGTCGGCGTGTTATCCCATCCGCCTTCAAGCAATTCAATTGTGATTTTCTTTTTGCTCTCGCCTTCCCCTTGCCCGGCGTTCGCCGGAGTCTTAGCTTCATTCGAGGAGCATCCGGCGATTGCCATCCCGCTAAGAAGCAGTGCCAGCGCCGCACTTACAACCTTGATGTTTTTCATTATGTTTAGTCCCCTCTGTTTATTTTGTCTTCACAGTTAATTATAGGCATACGAATCAAGAGGAAAAATAAGGGGATCGGACAAAAAAGGAACCTATATTGACTCTTTGCCCTTTTCTGTTGCAAATCCGGCCTGTTTGCGCTATATACAAAGTACACTATAGCTATTATTCGAACGAAATGAGATGAGCCTTGCTTTGAAAACCAGATTTGTACGCTACAATCACTGGCCGATTTTTATGAAGATGACGTTTGGTTTCTCCATTATGGTATCGATAGTTATCTTGATCAGCGGCTTGATCTCTTTCCATGTGTATCGGCAAAGTATGGAGGATCAAATCCGGGATTTCGTTCCGCAAGTGCTGCTTCAAGCGAACCGTCAGGTTGAAAACTATGTAAGCGATTTAGTCAATCTTTCCCAGTGGGTGCTGACACCTTCTTACTACAGCAGTATTTATAAAGCGGTTTCAGAAATTAACCGTTCCGACAGCCAGCCTGCCTTGCAGAACACGATGGCGATTCAGCAATTTATGGAGTCGCTAAAGATGCGGACATCCGATAGCTTGCGTACATTCAGTCTATATACAATGAACGGTCTTGCCTATGAATTTGACCAAATCGGCGGTTCATGGACAGCATCCTCCTTGGCCGAACGCGACTGGTACAGCAAGCTGGATCTGATCAATTTTTCTCCCCTTGTACTAGGGACAATTCAGAATCCGATTATTCGGGCGCCGGAGACAGCCCGCAACTCCCTAGTGTTCTCCATCGTCCAGCCGATTCGGCGAACCGCGACGAAGGACTTGATCGGCGCATTGCAGGTTTCCGGCGGGCTGGATACATTAAAAGGCATTATGGCCGGCATCGATTTCGGCCCAGGCTCTAATCTCTATATTATCGATAATCAGGATATGATCGTCTACTCCTCTGCCGCCAATATGATCGGCAAACCGTGGAAAGACAACGATTACGGCATTCCTTCGCATCAATTGCAGCGCATGGCCGATTCACAAATGATTGAAATCGAGGGCCGGCAGTTTCTTACCAGCTATAATTGGTCGGCCGGAACAGGCTGGACTGTGCTTGCCATTATTCCGATGGAAAATTTCAGCAAAGGCATTTCGAAAATAAGCGGATGGACCGCCCTCCTTATTATACTCGGCGTCGTTGTCGCCGCGCTGCTGTCGATTGCGCTTTCTTATGGTTTCACTAGCCGCCTCCGCAACCTGAACCGGCAGGTCCGCTCCTTGCAAATGGATGAGCTGCGGCTCGATATCGATAAGGTCAATTTTGATGAAATCGGCTACTTGTCCCACTCCTTCCGCCAGCTGGTAGGACGCGTGCGCAATCTTGTCGAGGAGGTTCTGACAGCCAAATTGCTTAAGCAGGAAGCTGAAATCAAAGCATTGCAAAGCCAGATCAATCCTCATTTTCTGTACAATGTACTGGAATCCATCCGTATGACCGTCAAGCAAGGCGAGCTGGAGCAGGTGGAAGCGTCACTTGTATCGCTTGGCTACGTATTCCGCAATCAGGTCATTCAAGCTGCCGATTCGGTATTGCTGAGGGAAGAGCTGGAATTTCTTGAGCAATATTTGCGAATTCAGAAGCTAAGATTCGGGGACAAGCTGGAGGTCGAGATTGATATTCAGCCCGGGACAGGAGATGTGATCATTCCGCGCATGATATTGCAGCCTCTGGTCGAAAACGCACTGGCGCATGGACGGTCGCCCTATGACTTTACCGTGCAATTAACGATCAGAGTGAATACAACTGACGGTAAGCTGGTCATGGCCATTATCGACGAAGGCGCCGGAATGTCAGAAGATCGGCTTGCCGAGGTGCTGGAAGGGCTAAAAGTCGGCTTCGTTTCCGATCAGCGGATCGGGCTGGCGAATGTGTATCAGCGGATTAAACAAATTTATAAGGATGAGGGAAATATGAGCATCGACAGCTGGGAAGGGGCAGGCACTGTCGTAGCATTGCATATACCGCTGCCGGATCATCCGTCAGACGGAATGGAGGGAGCCGATTCGGCATGAAGATTCTTATTGTAGATGATGAACCGCAAATTTGCCGCGGATTAAAACTGATGCTCGAACAATGCCGGATTCCCGGCACGGAGCTGGACGTTGTCGGCACAGCCGATCATGGGTCGGCCGCCATCGACTTCCTGAACAAATTCCCGGTCGATTTGGTCATTACCGATATCCGGATGCCAGGGATGGATGGCCATCAGCTGCTCGAGTGGGTCCGGTACCGCTATCCGGATATTCATACCATTGTGCTGAGCGGGTATGCCGATTTTGTCTACGCCCAAAATGCCATTCGTAGCGGAGCTTGCGACTACTGGCTCAAGCCCGTTCGCGAAGCGGATATTATGACCACCATCAAGCGAATTGTCGAGGAGGAACGACCGCTGAGCAAAGAGATTTATTTGTCCTGGAGCGATCTGAATAAAAAGGGCGACTACCGTGCGATCGTCGTAGCCGATATTGACGACCCCGCATCCAGCCGCGCCCGCCAGTTCGGCGATGAGCAGACCCTTTCCTGGATGCTGCGCAAAACATCTGTAGAAACGCTGCGGGAAACCGGCGGCTATCTGATCAGTGAAGCCAATAAAATGCGATCCACCAACATGGTTTACGGCTTCGCCGGGAGCACTCCGGGGACAGCCAGCAGGGAGGCGCAGGCGTTCATCAGCATGCTGAACCAATTCTGGGTCGATCATGTGCGTATTCCAATCAGCTTCGGCCAGTCGGGGTATGAGCAAGAGTCAGCTCCGGACAATGCGCTATACAACAATGCGCAGGCTGCCCTGTTGACCAGACTGCTGCGCAGCAGCGGCAGCGGTAGCGGCAAAACAGACAGCGCCGTTATCAGCGGGGCGGCCGACGGCAGCGGTACTGGCGGCGATACAGCGGCTGTGAGGGCCAGTGGCGATATACTGGCGCAAATGTCGGCAGCGCTCGATACTGCCGATCTTTCCCGCTTCTCGGAGCTGGTACGGGACTATATTTATGAGAGCATCGCCAAGGGGAGCGCAGCCGCCCTCATCGCCTCAATCGAACGGCTGCTCATGATCGTCCACCACAAAATACAGGATAGCAACCAGGCGGACGGGGCGCCTGCCACAAGAGCAATGGCCGATTTTCTGTCCAGGCTTTGCTGGTCGCAGACGGCCGAGCAATTAATCCATGCCCTGCTCGAATGGGCCGGAGACATTTATCAATCATTCAACCCTGAAGAGCATGAGGGACCGATCTTGATCCGGGCAAAAAAATATATCCGGGAGCATCTGGCTGAAAACCTGACTCTTGAGGATATTGCCAATATTACCTTTGTAAGCAGATCCTATCTGAGCCGCCTGTTTCGGAAGCGAACCGGAAAAACGTTCGTCGAATATTTGACTGAGCTGCGAGTGGAGGAAGCAAAAGCACTGCTCGCTGAGCCCGGCGTTAAAATCTACGAGGTGGCCGAGCGGCTCGGTTACAAGGACTGGAAGCATTTCAGCCGCATCTTCAAGGAAAAGACGGGATACGGCCCCGCTGAATACCGGACTAATCTGTAGGTACAGCGAGGCTCAGCTCCAGCATAAACCGGTAATGGCCTGCGCGATGCTCCAGCCACAGCCGCCCGCCGTGCAGTTCGGCAATATTGCGGGCAATGGACAGCCCCAGCCCGGAGCCGCCGGGCATATTCCGATCGTACCTGGACACTTCACCCTTGTAGAAGCGCTCGAACAGCTGAGTCTCCGTCTCCTTGGAAATCGGCTGACCTTCATTCTCTACCGACAGGACTGCATGATGCTCATGAATGCTCAGCTTCACCTGCACCGTGCCCGGATTTATGGAAAATTTCAACGCATTCATCAGCAAATTGTCAATGGCTCTTACGATCATCTCGATATCAATATCGACCATAACCGGAGCACCGGACAAGCTTTTCTGCTCCGCAATATTATGGGCAATGGAGAGCCCCCGTTCTTTGGCTACCGGTTCAAACTCTGTAATGATCTGTTCCAGCAGGTTGAGCAGATCGACTTGCATCCGCATTAAGCGGACATCCCCATTCGCCAAACGGGTGTATTCAAATAAATCGTCGATCCGCTTTTTCAATTGCTCTGTTTTTTGAAAAGCATTGTCAATATAGCGCTCTTTCTCCTGTTCGCTCTCGAAGCTATGCATTTTCAACAAATTTAGATAACCGATAATGCTCGTCAGCGGCGTCCGCAAATCATGGGAAATGGATGTAATGAGCTCCATCTTCGACTTCTCCAGCAATCGTTCCCGTTGCAGCTGGCTCTGCAGCCGCTCGGCCATATGGTTAATATTTTCAGCTACGTCTCCGAGCTCATCCTTTCGCTGCTGCGGAATCCGATGATCGAGATTGCCTTCGGCAATAAGCTGCAGCCCGCCGATAATCGTCTTCAAATAGCGGACAATTTGCCGGGTAAGGATGAGAAAAAAGAAGACAAAAGCCGCGATAAAAAAACCGAATGAGACGATTTTTTCCGTAATTTCGCCCATGACCGGCATAAGCGTCATTACATAGTTGTCAAATACACTGCTCGTCACTGTGGCAAGGAACAGGCTCGGAACAATCGCCCACAGCACTTTGCCGCGGATGCTTTTTCTGGCATTGAGGAAACTCCAGAGCTTATCGATCAATCTTATACCCCACTCCCCACACCGTTTTAATATATTGCGGCTCTCTCGGGTTCACTTCGATTTTCTCGCGAATATTGCGAATATGAACCATCACGGTGTTGTCGGAATAAAATTCGCTCTGTTCCTTCCATGCCTTCTGATAAATGGTATCTATATTAAACACTTGTCCGCGATGTGTCGCCAGCAGCAGCAATATTGAAAATTCGATCGGAGTCAGTGCCACCTCTTTGCCGCGGACGGCAACCCGGTGCTCATTTTTATAGAGGATCAGATCATCGTCAATCACAATTTCCGCACTATCGTCGGCTGTATTTACAGACGTAAAGTTTTGTCTTCTTAGCTGTGCTTTAACCCGGGCAATCAGCTCGAGCGGATTGAACGGCTTGGTCACATAATCGTCCGCTCCCGTTGAAAGCCCGGTTATTTTATCGATATCTTCACTTTTTGCGGAAAGCATAATAATCGGAATATTCGATTGTTCGCGGATTTTGAAGCAAGCCCGGATGCCATCAAGAACCGGCATCATAATATCGAGAATGATCAAATCGATTTTCTCGTTCTGCAGATACTCGAGCGCCTGCCGGCCATCTTCGGCTTCCAGCACGCTATAACCTTCATTTCGCAAATAAATGTGCAAAATATCGCGGATTTCCCGGTCGTCGTCAGCTACTAAAACAGTCGTTTTCATGCGGTCTGCTCTCCTTGACTTATTCTCTTACTCCTCTTTCATTGTAGCATTGCCGAAGCCTGACGCACCATACCGATCAGCAGCCAAAGTCATCGGTTCCGGCTGATCCTTGCTCCTTAGCCATCTTCCCGCCATAAAAAAGACAAACTCCGCCAGCAAGATCGCACCGGCGACATCCAATATGACATGCTGCTTCACAAAGAGCGTTGAAGCAATGATCGACCAGGACATGAATTGAACCGCAATATGATTAATCCCGGCAGGGGAACGCCAGTCCGTCATTCCCTTCATTACTAAATAACTGGTCAGAACATGTATGCTCGGAAAACAATTAAATGGGGCGTCCGTCGCATATACGAATGCGACCAGGCTGTGGAGCAGTCCTCTATCGGAAAGCTCCGGCCTCGGCACCGTCGTCTGAAAAAAGAAGTAAACGAGATAAGACATTACAAGACCCAGACATATTGCGAGCAATGTCCGGTAATACACCCGTCTTTTGCGAAAACAAAACAGAACGAGCATGCCGATTACATACGGGTACCATAATAAATACGGCACAATAAACAGCGGCCAAAATGGAGTCCGATCATCCCATGGCATAGCGAGATTGTATACGGTTCCGCTTTCGTTATTAAGCAGGACATAAAAAATGTTCAAGGCCGGAATGGCCAGCATCCACAACAACGGCTTATAGCCCGCTTTTAACCTGATCATGCCGACGCACCGCCTTTTTTGCGGCATACATAGACAAAAGCCGGGGGCACATTCATCGGGACGAACTTGATGTCTTCGATCACAAATTGCTCGTTAAGCTGCCGCTTCATCTGCTGCGAGTATTGAAAGGCGACGAACAAACCATCCTCCTTCAGCGATGCGACGGCCTGCGCCATAATATCGTCCCGCAGCTGTTGCGGGAAATTGAAAAACGGCAATCCGCTTATAATGCAGTCGAGCTCTCCAAGCCGCTCCCGCTCCAGTATGCGCTGCAAATCGCGGCAGTCCGGATGGCAATCAAAGCCTGGATACTGCTGCGCCAGCCGCTGGCGCATTTGTCCATCCGTTTCAAACACCAGTACCTTCGCCTTCTTCTGTGCGGATGCATGAATAAATTTCGTAATCGCTCCGGTGCCGGCGCCAAATTCCGCGGCGCAGCATACCGTATCCCATGAAATTGCATCGACCATCGCTTTAGCCAAAAATGGCGAGCTTGGCGTTATACTTCCGACTTGCCCCGGCGATTTCAGAAATTTAGAAAAGAACAGAAATTTCTCATGAATGGATTGTTTTAAATTCAGCATTTGCTTATCTCCCGCCTTTGCCTTTGCTTATGAACTTGCTCTAATCATAAGCAAAAATTGTGTAGAACTTTTGGGGGAGATTCTGAATTAATTCTGAAGAAAAGCTGCGTAAAACGGCCTTTACTGCCTTCGTCCCTTTGCCGCGATAGGCTCCGACGCGCCAAAATAAACATTTTGCCGCTGCTCCAGCTCGATTGCTGCAGCATCGTCACTGTACTTTACTTGCAGCGTCAAGCAGAACGGCGTCTCAATTAGCCGAATCGTCGCTTCAAGCGTATTCGCCTGTAGCCAGGTAAAGCTTCCTACCGCTGCTCGGGCAGGCGCGCCCAAATAGCTGGTTGTGCCATGTACCCACTTTCCGCGGCCAAGCTGAAAATCGAAGCGGCCTTGCTCGTTAGTCAAAGTCAGCAATGCCGTATCCATATCAAAGCGCACTGCAAGAGCTGCATGATGCCCGGTATCTAGCACATATTCAAAGCCGGACACAGCCGTCTCCAACGCTGAGCTCATTTCATGGCGAGGGGGCTCAATCACAAGCTGCCCCAGCTCGCTTCGCAGCGCATGGGCAGCCCCCTTCCCGTCGTCGGGCAGCGGCGCCGCGGGTGCAAATGCCGGCAGCACGTGCTCCCATACGGCATTAAGAATCGCTTGCATATCATTGTCAGCACTCGTAATGGCCATTACAGCATCGTGCTCCGGCATAATGATGCAGAACTGGCCGAAAGCCCCGTCTCCGCGATAAACCCCATACCGGCAGCGCCAAAATTGATATCCGTATCCCTGCGCCCAATCGCTGTCGCCTCCATTTCCATTGGAAATATGTACAGAAGACGCTTCTTCCACCCAGCTCTCGGAGAGCAGCCGCTTTCCTTCCCATACACCACGCCTCGGCAACAACATGCCCATGTCTGAGCAGAATGAAGCTGTGAAGCTCCTGCCCGCTTACAGCATTTACAAACTCTCTTATACCGCCAGCTGCCACACCCTGGTCTTCCAAGCGGCCGCGCGGCAATCGTTTAGTGTCCGCCATTCTCCATCGCCCTCCCGATTAGGTTTCAAATCGTTCTATTAAGCCTCATGCACTGCCCCCGGCTGCAATCTGTTTTTGAACTGATTGGGCGAGCAGCCGTGTCTTCTTTTAAACATCTCATGAAAATGCGCCCGGTTCGGAATTCCTACCGCATAAGCAATTTCCTCAACGCTCATCTTTTCGGTGAGCAGCAGCTGCTCGGCCTTTTGAACGCGCTTTAAATTGACATATTCCGTAAAGGACAGCCCTACCGCCTTTTTGAAGGTACGGATGAAATGATGGTAACTCAAATTGATGAGACGACTTGCTTCTTCGACAGTCAGCTTTTCACTCAGATGCCGGTCGACATAGGTCAGCACAGGCTCAATAACCTGAAACTGCTCTCCCCGCTCATACTGCATCACATTGCGGCAGTCGCCCCGCACAAGCTGCAATATAATCGTCTTGACTAAAAGGGAGACGGAAATCTCGTAGCCCTTCTCGCGGCGGTTTACTTCTTCATAGATGTTGCGGATCGCTTCTGCCACCTGTCGCTTCACATCGTCATTCTCTTGCAAAATATAATTAAGGCTGCTCAGCGGCTGCAGTTGCTCGCGAAACAGCGACCAATACATCACGACCGACTGATCGAAATGCGCAGACAAGTCAACCTGAAAAACAAGATAATTTAGCTCCCGGCTTAATTGGCGGGTATAATGCAGCTGCGAAGAGCCGAGCAAAGCTACCTCGCCTGTACGAACCGTCCAGCGTTCCTCGGGCACAACCACCTCCATCTCGCCCTGCAAAATAAGCAGAAACTCAACTTCCTTATGATAATGCCAATGCGGATGCGATTGATCCGGAGAGGCCGCTTCCTGCCTTTTATCCAGCTTGGGACATACAATTTCCCAAATCTTCAAACATAGAAAAGGATTTTGATAGTGAACATTTTCATGATGGGCGTTCACATCCTGACCTCCGATCCGCCGTCTAAGCTTCATATTGGAAATTATACTGTATTTTAATGCATTTGTAGACAAAAAGACGCTCAGAAGGTAAAGAGGAATCGCTGGATTTGTGTCCAGTGGGGAATCGGACCTGCGGAGGGGTATCGACTAATTGTGACAAGTATGAGCGGAGCTGGGTGGACCGTAGGAGACCCAACCCGTTCCCTCTGTCTGAGAAGCGATCTTTGTTATAACCTGTCAACAGTACAACTTGATCCTGAGACCACTGTGGAATTAATATCCTCTTGATTGTTAATCTGTCGCGGTAGTTGGGTTTCCCAATTCTTTATAAGCAGTTTTTCTAATTGACCAACGATGCTTATTAATTCATGCTGCAACCGTAAATGACCCAGCAGGATATCGATTAAAATCCGCTTCGGCTGATCTTTCTCCATTTCTTCCTGAAGCAACTGAACGGCTCCCTTCAGCTCCTCTTTTCGCGTATTCGGCGTAGCTAACTCCTTTATAGTAGAAATAAGGGTTTCAAACAAATTTCTTATTTGTTTGGTGACCGGAACCGATGCTCCCTTCAATCCACTTTGTACATATTCGGAAATGACCGAATACTGCAGGAGTTGTGGACGTTCGCTTTTCAAAATGCTTTCCACAATATCGTCTATCCGGTCGACAATGAATACCGCAGCGTTTTCCAGATTCAATGGTTGGTTCAAAACATTCGAGAAATGCGTAAATTCCTTCACCATTCCGAGGTAAACGGCAACCATATCCCAAATATACTTTTCCAGCTGCTGTCCATAAACTGAAAGCAAGCTCTCCTTATAATAATTCAACTGACGGGCTCTCAGATGGTGACAGAAGGGAATGAATTTCCCGCTTTCTTGCATCGGCAGATCCTGATATTCTTCTATGCTGAAATTTAATTCAGCAAAATATTGCAACTGGAGCGACGTTCCACGGATAAATCTGTCTCTTGGCGGTTGGGTTTTATCTGCATTTATCATTTCTGCTTTGTCATACATTTCCTGGACACCCGAATAATAGACCTCGATCAGCAACTCTTCTTTGGAGGGGAAATATTTGTACAATGATCCCTTGGCGACCCCGCAATCATTCGCAATATCCTGCATTGAAGTCGACATATATCCTTTCTCTGCGAAGAACCGCATGGCGGAATCCATAATCTTCTGCTTAAGTAAACTCATTTGATTACCTCATTTCAAAAAAATATTGACATTCGAATTATATTTTACAATTAAGTACATTTTTCAATTGAACCCACACTAATAATAAGAAGATCTTTATAATTATTCAAATCATATCACAGGTTCCCTGCTTCGTTCGCCTTAAATGGAGCCGAAAGCCACGTACCGATCCGACAGGCGGCCATAAAACTAGAATAGGACAGGACATTGAGGAGGTGCATATCCTCCTTATACGCAGATTGAAATTCATGGATCAGTTCGTCGTCAATTTGATAGGGAGCAATGGCGGTCAGTAGTGCGAGTCGGGCTGCGATTCTGGTTCGTCCGGCAAGCGACGTTACCGCTTGCTCCGCCCATTTACGGCTAATTCCGGGTTCCTCGCCCATCCATGCATCAATATGTTGCTTAACAACCGTACGTGCTTCTTCTGTTAATATCTGTTCCCCTGCACGATTCACAGCATCCGCAAAAGCAGCGAATGCGCAGCGGATATAAGGGTGATGTTCCACCCACCAAAAGTCGTCAGGCAGCTCGGATTCGGTCGCAAACACCAGCGATGCTCCCGGCTTTCTACTTTTTCGGACAGAGGAAGCAAAAACAATAGCCACTAACCGCTGCAACAGCTTTTTCAATAAAGTGTTTCTGACGGGTATCGGCGATTTATTCGATAAAAGCACGTCGACCATTCGCGTAATATAATGGTTCGTCACAACTGTCCCGATTATCTCGGGCGCTTCCTGAATTGTGAAAGGTGGATCCAGCAACAAGGACGAGCCGGGCGACCGTGTGGCTAACGCCCATTGCACAATCGATCTCATCTTCTCATCCGGGATGAGGTCCACCTCATCTCTGTTGATTTTTTGGGCAACTTCATTATTACCGGTGGCCATAAGCAGCATACTGTGTGCATCCACGCAAAAGGGACACTGATTGGATTTGGCTACCGCGACGGCCACTGCCTCCTTGATGCTTCTTGGTACTTTGCCGACCATTTCCGTTTCTCTCATAGATGACCATAAACCCGCCATTAGCGAGGGCGAGAGGGAGTGGATGATGAAAATATCCCCTACAAAGCCAAAGTCGTTCCGGATTTGTCCGTACATATCATACAGCATCCCTTTGGCTGCAGAGACAGGGGATGGTTGGATGTACTTTATCATTTTTTCTTTCCTCCTTCTACAACTGCAAATGCATGTAACGTCATTATCGCTCGAAAATGACCGTATGGTTTATTGTAAAACCAAATGGTCAAAAATGCAATGCAACGATTTCATCGAATGTTATGAGATTTCCCCTCACCACCTAAAATCATTATCAGGAAAGTATTGACAAAGCACTCTTACGTCGCACATACTTACCTCATGACTAATTAGTTTATAAAAAAACCCATAAGTCATATTATGTATCAAAACATGATGAAAGGAAGGTTAGAAAACATGTCGTCTCAACAAGCAGTGCCGTCCGCTTCCGATTCACCGTTCTCCGTGAGATCGATCCTCGCGCCGCTTATAACCGTCATCTTTGGAATGTTCATGGTCATTTTAGACAGCACGCTCGTGAACGTCGCTTTGCACGAATTGGAACAAGAGTTGAGAAGCACATTGTCCACCATTCAATGGACAATTACCGGTTATACGCTCGCACTGTCTGCCGTCATTCCGATCGCCGGCTGGATGATGGATAAGTTCGGCACCAAACGTATTTTCCTGTTCGCGATCGCGTTATTTACAATCGGATCGGCCCTCTGCGCAACGGCTCAAACGATCGAGCAACTCATTATTTACCGGATCATTCAAGGTCTCGGCGGCGGAATGGTCATACCGATCGGAATGGCGATCATATTCCGACTTGCGCCTCCTGAAAGACGTGGGGCTGTGATGGCCATGATTGGGATACCGATGCTCATCGCTCCTGCGCTTGGTCCGGTCCTCTCCGGTTGGCTGATCGGATTTGCATCATGGCATTGGTTATTCTGGATTAACGTGCCGATTGGGGTCATTGGCGTGCTGATCGGAATCAAGTACTTGCCGATGTTCGAGCAGAATAAAGCACTTGCATTGGATATTCCCGGTATGATTCTTGCCCCGATCGCATTTACAATGTTGGCCTTCGGCGTCAGCGAAGCCGGGAAAACGGGCTGGACGTCCAATCTGTCGTTATCTGGACTCCTTATCGGCGGAATAGCCCTTCTGCTCTTCATTATTGTCGAGCTTCGCCATAAGCAGCCGTTGCTAGAACTGCGCGTGTTCCGTTCTTCCGATTTTACGCGCGGCATCCTGTTGATGTGGATTGCTCAAATTTGTTTATTCTCTGTGACGATTCTTGTTCCGCTCTTTTTGCAATCCGTTAAACATTTCACGCCCTTGCAGACAGGCTTGACCGTTTTACCACAGGCAATTGCCGCGATGATTTTCATGTCGATCGGAGGTAGCTTGTACGATAAATTCGGTGCACGTCCGCTCACGTTAGCCGGCTTTTCGATTGTAGCTGGTGCATTGTATTTATTTTCATTAATCGATCTGGAAACCCCTACTATCATGATCATTGTGCCATTATTTATGATGGGGACAGGAATGGGACTAACGGTTATGACGTTGGAAACCTATGTGCTCAGTTCAGCCCCTCCAAATCTCGTTAACCGTGTCACACCACTGACAACGGCTACGCTGCAAGTAGCAACCTCATTTGCGGTGGCGGGACTAACCGGTTTTCTCACCTTCAGAACGGGGGAGCATGCAATGAATGCTGGACCGAACAATAATACGCTAGAAGCGGCAATCACAGCCTATGGAGATACCTTCCTGCTCTCGGCTGGTCTTGCCATTGTCGGGGTGGTAATCAGCATCATTCTTCGCAAACCTAAGGTGGAACCCAAGGATGAATTAATAAGTCCAGATCGTGTAAGCTCAATAGGAACATCTGATTGAGAGACTTTAAAATAAACACATAAGGAGTGGTGGAAAAATGGAGAAAAGTAAAACCACAATGATACAGGGGAATCTTGTTGGAACTATGTTAACCGTTAATCTAGCCGAAGATGTACGCGATTTTTACAAAGAAGTGGTAGGCTGGGAGGTAATGTATTGATGGAGCCAATGAACTACGAACAAAACAGCGGTGCTGTGATTGAATATCCGGCCTGCGCCTTTTGTGGACTTAGTCAAATGTAATAGGTTTTAAGCAAAAATATTCGAGCCCAAGGAGAGTGGATATGAAAAAACGTGCACATAAAACATCGGCGTTATTAGCATTTATCCTCATCTTAAGCTTCCAGATTTCTACCGTTGTATTTGAAGCTTTGGGAGATCATGACATAATAGCGACGGTGAAACGATTAATCCTTTATGGCTTTTTTGTGCTAATACCGTTATTGCTGATTGCTGAAATCTCCGGCCGATCGTTAGCAGGAGGCGCTGAGCATCCTCTCATCCTGAAAAAAAAGCAGCGTATGAGGCTGATTGGCATTAACGCAATTATTATTCTGATTCCGTCAGCTGTTGTTTTGTATCTATGGTCCAATGCCGGGTATTGGGGAAATTGGTTTGTCACGGTACAAGTCCTTGAAATAATGTCTGGTATCACGATTGTATCGCTCATGGGACTTAATATTCGAGACGGTATAAAGTTGCGGACATTGAGGAGCAAAGCATAAACTCCGCATGTGAATCGGTAAGTCCATACAAAGCAAACTAATGCTTATAGGGGTAATATCCCAAGCCCATCAGGCTAAATATCGCACCCCCAAAAGGAAGAAAATTAAATTTTTTCCTTTTGGGGATTTTACATTCTGATGGCTATATGATAGGAACCCCAGGTCAACAATACCAAGCCAAAAGGCTCATATCCTTGGGAATGATTAAGAGTCAATCCTATGATTGGGAAAATACCCGTAAAACCTGATAATGTTCATAATTAATATATCGGTATATTGGTTTATCAGCATTTTCTATATTTCTCGCTTTTCTTAAATTATGGGGTTTTGATCTGTATTTGTAAAATATACTCCTCGAAACATGAATATCGGCAATCGGACATTGTTCAATATTACCTTTAGTTAAGGGAGTGTCTCTTTCACGGCAACGGCATATCGGTCAATTCGGTGCTGACGATGTAACCTCGCTCATCGATGAAATTGATATAATAAGCTTTTGCTTTATCAGGCAGATCTGTCTCCAGCGGCAGTTTGTATAGGTGCCCTGATGCATCGCCAGCTTGCTCACTTGTCTGCCCGTTAGCTTGCCCGGACAGTTTATGGTCTTCCGTCCCTTTTTCCGGCAGCTCGAGGATCGCCTTGTTCCATACGGGACGAAGCCGGTCGGCTATGTTCAGTGTGTAATACATTTCCACCTTCACGATCGGCGCCGCCGATTCAACTTGTACGGCAACCTTACGGCTTGCCTGCCCCTGCCACTCTTCATGACGGGTAATACGTGCAAGCGGCTGGCCTTTCCCGACAACACTGTCAGCGAAAGCGTAAATTTCCGGGGGTTGTACAGCGGTTTCCTGATTATGCGACATGCCCGGATGAATGCTAAGCACGGCATGTTCTTTAACGATTCTGTATGACTTCGTAAAGACAGTCAGCGGAAAATGTCCATCGTTGTCCCCATTGACCCATAACATCGGCAATTTGGCTTTTCTCAAATATGTCGATGGCTCCCATAGCTGTATGAACGCTGTTTGTAAGTCCGGGGACCAACTGCGGTAAGCATCGCCAAAATAACTTTCTGATTCATAAACAAATCCGCTGCCATAGACGGGAATGGCAAACTTGAACCGCTCGTCAATGCCGCAGACGATCCCGGTTAATATGCCACCCCAAGAAATGCCCACAATGCCAATCTTATCGGGGTTGACCTCCGGCAGCGTACGGAGCAGAGAATGAGCCCGCACAACATCGGCAACCGCATGATAGGTCCACTGCTCCTCTATCGGCTCTCCAATATCCTTCCATACAGCCTGATTGGCCGGTCCGCCCGATTCATGCGGCTTATAGGTTTTCAACTGCTCATCCCATTGGGGGATATGACCTTCCAGATCCATTGCAATGGCGGCATATCCCCGGGCATTCCACTTGCGGACCCAATCGGCGTAAGCGGTGCCCGCACCGCCATGTACAAGCACTACCGCGGGGACTTTCTGTCCTTCGTGCCGTTCAGGTATGCCGATATAAGCGAATACTTTTGTAGCTTTACCCTTATAGGGGAGAGCATCATAGAAAAGTGCTTTTAAATCTTCCCCTACATTATATTCGGGAGCATATTCAAATCCTGGAACCTCCATAAATACCTCGCTCTCCCAGGGAGTTGTACGCTGTTCCGCTCCTCCCTGCATATAGATGAATGCTACTGCGGCTATCGCTGCCTGATAACAAGCTTCTGAATTATTCTGAAAAGAATCTATATAGAAGCTGAGATGGCTTCAAACCGCTCATATGCTGCATCCCATTTCTCCTTCTCCAAAGGCTCGTACTTGCGGCTTGGGAATGAACGGCGAATGATGGCTGACCCTTCTTCAAAGCTTTGTATGCTTCCTGCCGAGACAAATTGGACGAGCAGATTGCCAATTGCGCTCGCCTCTACGGGGCCTGCCCAGACAGGCCGGCCGATCGCATTTGCCGTAAACTGACACAACAATTCGTTTTGAATGCCCCCGCCAACCATTTGCAGGGTGGAGTAGGACTCCCCAGTCAAGCGTTCAACCTGACCTAGTACTTTGCGATAACGGAGTGCCAAGCTCTCCAGTATGCAACGGACTACCTCACCTTTACTCCCCGGCGGCTTCTGACCTGTACCCAAACAAAAAGCTGCGATTTCTTCTTCCATGTCCTGCGGGTTCATGAATCTGAGGTCATCCGGGTCAACGAAGCTCCGGAACGGTTCAGCTTCACTCGCCAAGCCGACCAGCGCTTCATAAGAGGCCGTATCTCCCTGAGTCTCCCATTTTCTTTTGCAGCGCTGCAACAGCCAGAGACCCATAATATTTTTGAGCAGCTGATACATGCCGCCGATGCCGCCTTCATTCGAAAACTGCAGGCTGCGCGCCTCTGGACTGAGCAGCGCTTCCGGAAGCGTTGTGCCTAATAGCGACCAGGTACCGCATACCAAATAAGCAGTCTTGTCTTCGCCTCCGCCAATGACCGCAATGGCGGATTCAGTATCATGCGAAGCAACGGCAATGGATCGGATCGGCGGTACGCCCAGTTCCTGACACACCTCATCGCTCAAGCATCCGATTGCTGTGCCGGGTTGAACCGGATCAGGAAACAAGGAAACCGGAATGCCCAGTTGCTTCATTAAAGGTGCATTCCATCGTCTCGTCGCAGGATTCAGCAACTGCGTTGTCGTCGCCATGGTAAACTCACAGCTCCTAACCCCTGTCAAAAAATAATTCAACAAATCCGGCGTCAGCAACAGCGTCTCCGCTGCAGCCAATTTCGGAGAGCCTGTTTTCGTCATTGCATACAGCTGATAGAGCGTATTGAAAGGCATAAATTGCAGCCCGCCCTCCTGATACAGCTTTTCTTCCCCGATCATAGTAGCGAGCTCGGTTACAAGCCCCTGTGTCTGATTATCCCGGTAATGATAAGGATTGCCGAGCAGCTCTCCGCGAGCGTCCACCAAACCGAAGTCGACGCCCCATGTATCGATGCCATAACTGTCCGGTACGACGCCCGTCGCACAGGCAATCCGGATACTTTTCTTCATTTCGCGCAAGATCGTCAAGATATCCCAGTATAAATGGCCGCCAGTAGCGACCGGCTCATTCGCGAACCGGTGAACCTCCGTTACCTGAAGCCTCTTCGTTCCATCTGTATGGACAATAAGCTCGCCGAGTATGGCGCGGCCGCTTCCGGCACCGAGATCAAAGGCAAGTGCAGCAGAATTCCGTATCACCTCCTCACACCTGCCTTTATTTCATTTGTTGAAGCAGCTTGATCCGGTATTCTTCACTCTCAAGAGATGCAATTTCCGCCACTTGCGCTTCGTCAAGTACAGACGGCTCACTGCTCACGGCATGTGCGGACAGGTACACCTTACAGCTTTCGTCTACAATCTGCGTTCGATAATACGCTTCCCTAAGGTTCCGTCCGGTTGTGACCAATCCGTGATTGCCAAGTAAGATGGAAGAGGCTTCGCCAGCTTTCCCGGCCACGGCAACCGCCAGCTGTTCCGTCGTTGGCAGCACATAAGGAACATAAGCAGTTCGGCCAACGAGCGCAGCCTGGTCAGGGAACATAACCGGCAGCTCCGTCTCCACCAATGTGAAGGCGATACATGACGAAGGATGCGTGTGAACGATCGCCTCAATGAGCGGATTAACGCGGTAGGCATACAGGTGAAGCAGCACTTCCGAAGACGGGCGCAATCCGTTGTCCGTTATGGCTCCTGTAGAAATCTCGATCTCCACCCACTGGCTCGCCTCGATTTCCTCCACAGCAAATCCGCTCGGGGACAAATACATCCAATCGCCTGTACGGGCACTAAGATTGCCTCCTGGACCGACCACGAGCCCGCTGCTCGCTATTTTGCGCGCGTAGTTGCACAGTTCGTTTCGCAAGTCGGCATTACGCATGAACATCAACCTTTCCAAATTCGATTTCATAGTCACAGGATGGCATGGCCAGCAGAAGTTCGTACTCATCCTCACCAACAACTGACAATTCCCCGGCATTTACACTCGGCTTCGTATGGCTGCGAAATTTCAGCGTCCCGATTCCCGATGCATTTGAAGTAACCCGAATTCGCTGCGCGTCCATATATACGGCGATTTCGCCATCCGGGGTCGGGACCTTTCCTTCCATCCAATCAAGCCCGCATAGCTTCGGCTCCACCCGATAACGGGAATAGCCCGGTTCCGTTGGTTTCACACCCAGCATATATTTTCCGATCAGGTAGATTGGTGCGGCTCCCCATGCATGACACAAGCTCTTGCGGAACTTGTCGCCATACATATCGTACTGCAGTTCAGCCGGCAAATCAGGGTCATATTCCTCCCAGAAGGTCGTGGCTCCCAGGTCGAGCATACCGCCCCAGTACTGGCGAATTTCTTGGAACACATGATCGTGCTCGCCCAGCAAACAGAGTGCATCCAGCTCAAAAAAACGCATAAATGGCGTGTTGATTTGTTGCACCGTGTCGTTCTTCAGCACCTTCTCGCGCACTGCTACCCGTTGACCTTCGTTCAAATAATCGAAGCGAGCCGCAAAAATGCTTGGATACTTCAACAACTGACGATTCAACTCCCCTTCATGCCGTCCATGAATCAGACCGCCCTGTTCATCATCCCAAAACAGTCGGAAAATCGTTTCCTTTAGCTGTGCAGCCAATTCGCTGTATCTGGCTTTTTTCTCGCTGTCCCCAACTTCCCCGGCGAACAAAGCCGCCGCTTCCAAACTCCGGCAGAGCAGCAGCTGTTCGGCTGCCAGCTCACCGCGACGCTCCATCGGCGCCCAGTCGATGAATACCCAGTCCTCCGGATAGCCCTCCAGCATCCCCGCTTCATTGCAGCGGTTCAGACAAAATTCCATAAGCGATATCAGCTTCGGATAGCTGGATCGGATAAACGCGACATCGCCTGAATATAGATAGTAATCATGAAGGCTCAAAAACCAGTACAAGGTGTAGTCCATGATCGTATTAATGTGAAATTCTACCGGATCCTTGCCCCGCAGTGCAATCATTGTACGCTTGGTGACATCCTGATCGAAGAACGAATAGTTGTTGATCAAAAATCCGAGATTCGCGTCCCCGCTCCACACCCAACGATCCCGTTTCATCCCGTCGTAAAGAAACTCCCGCATGTTGATGTGCAGCGTACGTGCCGACACTTCCCAAATTTCATTAAGGCGTGAGTCGGAGCAGTTGAACCCGCCGCGTCTTTCCATTAGCAAGTATTCGTACTGGTGCTCTACCCGTCCGTAAGAAACGCCCGGATCTTTCTTGATCTGGATGTAGCGGAAGGCCCGGGTAACAGATGTTGCGAGATCCAGGGGTTCAGAGCTGTCCACAGACAGAGTATCAAAGGTCTCAGCCCCTTCCCCGGCCATCGCTTCTTCCAGTGACTCACCGTAGTACAAATGAATCCTGCCTCGACCTGCCGCTCCCAAAAAGGTGACCGTTCCGAACGTTTCCTGTCCAAAATCAACAATCACCCCTTCATCGGTTTCTGTAATAGCAGCAGGTTGAATCGTTTCATAGTGAAATGGAAAAGCTGCCGGCGGATGCACGATATCATCAAAATGCCAAGATGCAGCAGGCACCCACTTGCCGTTGAGCGCAGTTACCTCCCAGGTTCCATCCGTGCCGCAGGTCTCTCCTGATGCGAACATGGCGGGAATTTCGCGGTCATTATAGACATTCACCGTCAATTCATGATGGCCGGCAGGAATCTGCACACTTGTGATCTGCGTCTTCTCGTACGGAATTGGTGTCATGCTGCCATCCATAAGCAAAACGAAATCACCTTGTACGGACAAGGTTAGCAGCTCCGGCTCCTCAAGCTCGAAGATCTTGCGGAACTTAACGCTCGTATAAGCGGCATCGAGCCGCCAGGAGGGGGGACAAATGTAGCCTCTGAACTGTCGCAGTACGGAAACCTTCTGATGAAGCCATATCTCATAATCGTCCGGATACCAGATCCAGGTTGCCCGATGTAGGTTGTCATGCATTTCTTTACCTCTCCCTTAATCCATAATTGTTGCGAAACATTCTGCCTGAAACTCGTAGCAGCCGGAACCTGCCCGGAAGAACGCGGCCTGATCATCGCGGCTGATAAATGTCCACCCTCTGTTTACCTCGTCTTCTTCCCGGTCAAATGAAATTAGAGAGCCGTCAATCCATATCGCCGAGTCCGAGCAGGCGGGCAAGCGGACTTCTGCTGTACAATTAACAGGAACCTCGACCCGTAATATGAAACGCTCCTCCGCAATTTCCCAGTCGCTCGTAATCCGGCCATATAAGCTGTCGTAGCGGCACCTGGCATGAGCAAACCCGCCGCCAGGGAACGGACGGATGCGGAAGGATTGAAAGCCGGCCTCACGCTCATCCAGATCGATACCGAATAGGAAACGGTATATCCACTCCCCAACAGATCCCAGCGCATAGTGATTAAAGGAGTTCATTTCCGGATCCTGAAAGCCCTTCTCTTCCGTCCAGCCGTCCCAGCGCTCCCATATCGTCGTCGCGCCGCGGCTAACCGGATACAGCCAGGATGGAAAGGCTTCCTGCAACAAAAGCCGATAGGCGGTTTCCGCCTCTCCAAATTCGGACAACAACGGAAGAACATAACTGACGCCCATAAATCCCGTCGTCAAGTGCCAATCCTGGTTCTGGATATTGTTCACCAGTCGACCCATTGCCGCTTCTCTGACCTCTTCCGGCAGCAGACCGATCATCAGTGCAAGCACATAGGCTGTCTGAGTATTGCATGCGATTCGTCCCTCTGCCTGAACAAACCGCTTCTGAAACGATTGCTTCAGCCGCTCGAATAGAGCCTCGTAGCGGGCCCGATCGTCCACTTTATCCATTTCGCCGGCCATCCGCGCCATCAGCTTGACACTGTAAGCGAAAAATGCGGCGTTGATTAGTGCTTTCGGCGTTTCGGCCCCATAAGACAAATGATCACCAAAGCTCTCGGACCGGCGAATCAATTCCTCGTCGCTGTCGCACACCAGCCAGTCGATCCAACGAGCCATCGCATCATAATTCCACTCAATAAATCGCCGATCGCCGTAGACCCGGTACATCGTCCAGGGCAAAATAACGCCGCCATCCGCAAAGAATACATGGCCTCTTCCGAAATGCTCCACGAACGGAGCGACATCCGGAAAGGCGCCGTCTGCTCCTTGGCCGTCGCGGATATCGGTCAGCCATTTCGTATAAAAGCTAGCACAATTCATGTTATAAGTAGCGGTTCGGGCAAAGGCATGCGCATCTCCTGTCCAGCCGAGCCGCTCATCCCGCTGCGGACAATCGAGCGGAATGCCAAAAAAATTGCCCCGCTGGCTCCATTTGATATTATCCAGCAGCCGGTTGACAAGCGGATGAGAAGTGTGAACCTCCGAGATTTCCCTGGCGTCCGAATGAACGACAATTCCGATTGCCCGCTCTGCCGTTAAATCACCGGGATCCCCCTCAATCTCCACATATTGAAACCCGTGATACGTGAAACGCGGCTCATAGCACTCTTCGCCATGCCCGCTGGCAATATAGGTGTCCGTCTGTTTAGCGGTACGCAAATTAGTCCGGTACAGACGCCCCTCCGGGCCAAGCTGTTCACCGTAACGCAGCGTGACCCGTTCGCCGCGCGCACCCCTCAGTTTCAGTCTGAGCCAGCCGACCATGTTTTGCCCCATATCGATGATATGAAGCGATTCGCCGATTCGGGTTATCGACTGAGGCACGAGCTCTTTAATCGGCCGGATAGCCGGACCCTGTTGCGCCGACATCTTTCCTGTCGGCTCTTGCTCCAGAGCCGTGACAGACTCCCAGTTGGTCGGGTCAATAACCTCCAGTCGCGCATCGTAAGTCTCCCCCATATAAATGTCTGCTGATACCACTGGACTCCTGGCGGCCAGCCAATCCTCATCTGTGGCAATATATTCCTGGCTGCCGTCTTCATAGTCGATCCGTATTTCCGCTCGGAAGGCAACCTTTGTTCCATAGTGATAGGGTCCGCAAATACCTAGATGGCCCGCATACCAGCCGGAGCCGACGACGGCCTCCAGCAAATTGTCGCCTGCCTGAAGCAGTGATGTGACATCATAGACTTGATACGGAATTCGCTGGTGATAATCCGTCCAGCCTGGCGCGAAAACATCGCTGCCGACCGCCTTGCCGTTGATGCTGCTTTGATATATTCCAAGTGCAGAGATGTAGAGCCTCGCAGCCTCAATCGGCCTGTCGATCCGGAAGGATCTTCCGAAGACTGGGCATGGCCCGTAAGCAGTATTGACCGGATAAAGAATTCTTTTGTATACCGTCCAGTCCCCTTCACCGAATGTACCAATAGAGACCACATCAGCCCATTGGCTATCATCCATGGATACGGATACCCACTCGTATTCGTTTCCTGGATGCCCGGCCGTTTTCCATCCGGTTTCATCGGCGTACAGCTCGCTCCTCCCATCTGCATAGACGAGCGACAGTACCGCAACGAACCCCTGCTTTTCACAGTCTGTGCTGCAGGCAATGACGTTCTGTCCCTGCTGCAGCAGACTGCCTACATCCAGAACGACCGATTGAAGATAAGGATAGTAGAGCCCTTCGTCATGACCGTTCACATAGATGCAGAGCGAATCAGCAGCAAACACATGCAGCTTCGCTTCGACCGGAAGCTCGCGGCCAATCGCAAAGCAGAGTCTGAAATAACGTTTGTCACCATTCACAGAAGGATTCTCCTGACTCTCCCGTACCAAGGGGCGCTCCCAGAGGACGGGAACGCCTTTCAACAAATCAGGTTCCGGCTGAGGTTCAGTCAGGAAAGGTGCGGTAATCCACCGCCCCCTCCACTCTTCCTGCGCAAGCAGTCCCATTTCCCAGTAAGCGAAGTCGCTCCAACTGCTCTCCTTGCCGTCGCGGTCCCAAACCTTGACCTTCCAATAATACCGGCTGCCTGATTGCAGCCCCTTCCCGCTGTAGATAATGTGCTGGGAATCACCCGATACAACGATGCCGCTGTCCCAGCAGTAATCAGGTCCGTTATGCAGCATTTCCACGCTCTCGGCGACCAGAATGCGGTAAGCGCTCTGAAATTCTCCCCGCCGGTCCGCTTCCATCTGCCAGCTCAAAGCGGGCTGGGTGTTATCAATGCCAAGCGGATTTTCTTCATAATCGACGGTCAGCTTACTTATGGTTATCATGAGGCCATTCTCTCCTTTGGGCTGTTAACGATCAAGGGACAGCAGCAGTTTGCGCAAGTAGGCTGTAATTTCCGGCGATTTTCCCCCTTGCAGCAGCGCTTCGATCTCTCCTGAAGGAATCGAGTCAACAAGATGGACAAAGGATTCCATCGCCAGTACGCCTTCCCGAACCGCTTCCAGTCCGTCTTCACGGTAAGGATACTGATCGATTGACAGCCATCCTTTGTATCCTGTACGCTTCAGCCAATAGAAAAATTCAAGTGTTTCAATCGTATGGATGCTGCCCACGATCATATCGTCATCCCAATGACGGAAATTATCATTCATATGAACATGAAAGAGCCGTTCGCCGTATTTCTTGAGCATGGCTACTGATTCCGCTGGCGTCTCATAAGCATTGAGCGCATGGCCAAAATCGATCGTAACCCCGATATTATCCGTTCCAACCTCCTGCGCCATCAACAGTGAAGTGGCAACAGTACTCAAGTAACTGTGGGTGCGCGGTTCCTTCGGCTTGTATTCCAGGCTGATGTTCACGTCCGCCCGATAGCGGCAAACCTCCAGGAGGCCTTCGGCGAACCAGTCGCGTTCCTGGATGTAATCAGCCTGAAACAAATAATCGTAGCCGTCCTGGCCCGGCCACAGCGAGATGAGGCTTCCGCCGAGCTCTACTGCGGCGTCAATCATCTCTTTCGTATGAGCAATAGCCGACTTGCGGACTGCATGGTCTTTGGCTGCGAAGCTGCCATTCTTCCATTTCATCTGGCCGAAATGATCGGGAATGATCGAGACGAGCTTCAATTCATACTGCTCCAGCAATCCTTTTAACTGCTTCACATTGCTTTCCGTCACATGCCAGGATCCAATAAGCTCTACGCCATTGACCTGAGGAATTTGCGCCACGCGCGCAAACAACTCTTCAATGGTAAACGGCTCCGCATAGCCGCCTGTCACATAACGATCTGAACAGCTTCCCACGTTCGATAAAATAACCGAGTAATTGTTCATAATTGCTTCCTCCTGTAATGAATGCATGTAATAACTGGCTCATCTGGATCTAAACTGACGGAATCAGTAAGCCAGCTATGAATTGGGCATACCAGCGGGACAGAAAATCATTCGGATGATTGATATTGTTGCCGGTCATATCCGCAAATCTCTTGTGCTGCAACAGTTCTTGGTGCACATTTGTCATATCTGCAGTAACGATGCCCGTGCCATGCAGCGCTATCTGTTCCAGCTCAGCGATATAGTCCGGCTGTTTACCCAGAAAATCCGTCTCCGGATTGGCCAGCGTCGTCCCGACAAGCACGAATTCCGCATTCGGATTGGCGCTGCGAACCGAACTTATCATCGCCTCGATATGTGCTTTATAGGTGCTCGGATGAACACCTGTTCCTGCTCCGTCATTCATGCCAAAGGCTATCATCACCAGATCGGGATGCTCCGATGCGACAAGCGTTTGTACATGCTGCATCCCCCATTCCGAATTTGCACCGCCGAGCGATGCGTTGACGAGTTCAATCGAAGAATCATACTGCATCTCCAATGCCTGCTTGACCAGTTCACTCCACGATCCTAGATAGGGAGGCGCGCCAGTAAACCCGCTCGCATTCGCGCCAACTGCAATGCTGTCGCCATAAATCGCGATCTTCAAGGGGGAACGGGCATTAAGCTTGCCGATCGTCTTCGGCAGTCCGCTGTCCGCGAATAGCGGTTTCGGTCCCGTCCAGACATTAGGGGCATGTTCATACGTAACATTGATCTGCCGATCATGAAAGTAAGATCCCTCGCGATAAATGACGTATCCGCCGCCTTTTTTCGGCATCGTCTCGAACGTTGCTTCCTCATCAGGGTACATCTGCGCATACGTCATGAACGGGATTCGAGAATTAGCCGTCAATTTGAGTTTCCCTTCACTAAAGACCCAGTCCCGGCCTTCTTCATAAGTCAAATCATGTCTTGCATTGCGTACCGAAACGATGTTCGTGGGCGCAAACAGCAGGCTAGCCTCCGGCAAACTGCCGTCCTCCGAAATCATGAGCACCGATTCGTCGTTCATCATGTTGCCCTGCCAGAACGGCTTCATCGCCTTCTCCTCCTCCCCAGCCGCTGAAGCCGCCGTCGTATAACCGATATAGTCAAGCTGGAATTGCATCCCGCTCCACGCTGCTCTTCCTTGCGCCGATCTGTAGCCGATTTCAATCTTCGTAATATGATTCTTATATCCCCATTGACTAATATCCAGTTCAACCCGGTTCCAGGTGTTTGGCGTAACAGGTATAACCTTCTCCAACATGTTTGAACCACTATACAATCGCACGCGGGTTTCATAATTCTCGCTTATCCCATTAAATTTGTAGCCGTTAATAGAGTAGAAAAATGTTGAGGCATCCGCCATGTTGAGAGGCTGCTTCGGTACAATTTCTACCGTCCGCCAAAGGTTTGCTTCAACCGGCGATGCATAGGCGATCAGCGAATATGATCCTAGATACGGACGTTTCGGCTGGTTCAGAAAGTATGTTGCGGCTCCTGTTACGATCACATTATCCTTGGCTGTCCATCCCTCTGTCGACCGTTCGAAATTATATAATAGACGGGTCCCGGCCGGAATCTGATCCATGCCGTCATCTTGTTGAACGGCCCATGTCTCGCGAATGACCGTGTCCCGATATTGCAGTTCTATGCCCATAGCAGTTCCGATCGGAGGTGGCGTGTATCCGGTTACGGATAAGGCGACCGTCTTCGACTGACCTGGAGCTAATCCGTCTACATTCAACGTGTCCTGATTAAATGTGATGCCGCCAAAGCTTCGCAGATTCACATTTCCCTGAAGCGTTACAGTATCCTGGTTCTTTACCGTAACTGTATATGTGCTCCCTATGGCCGGCAGCAATGAATCAGCCGAAGCAGAGACATCCAAATTGACGAGATCACTATCCGCTGCATTCATCGCCGTGAACCGTACATCATCGATTTGCAATGTGCCGGTCCACGCATGGTTGGCAGGTGATGAAGCCCAAATTTTGATCTTGTCAATGCCTGCAATTCCGGACCAGCCTGTGAGTGGAAGCGATATGGATTGCCAGCCCTGCGAAGGGTCGAGCCTTGCGCTCCCTTCAGCGACCTTGTCCCCGCTGTACAGCTTCACCTTCACATAGTAAGGATCAGCCGCGTCGGTACCTCCCAGCTTGACAGCAGCATTCAGATAAGGTGTTGTCGTCGCATTCAGTGCAGCAGGGAATCGTTTAGCGGCACCAGTCCATTGTTTAATCAGCGATGTAAAATGCACCTCGAGCGATCCGCTTCCGGTATATGGATTGTTGGTAGTGCGGACTACAGATGCAACATTATCCGCCCTCTCCCAACCATCGGTACCGGACTCGAATCCGTCCCCTGTTCCGCCTGCCGGTGCCGAGCGGTTGAGCTGCATATGAAGTACCTTGGGCTCTTCCCGCAAGTCAAGCGCGTTCGGGTCGAAGCCGGGAATAATTTCGTTCCAATCTGCGATCCCGATAATTGCTTTCGCAAAATTCGTTGCCGCAAGCGATTCCGACGTATCAATCTTCTTAAAGACGTCATAGATCGGCTTTTTCTCCCCTGGAGGGTTCATCGCAAGCTCCGGGATTGCTTCATCCCATTTCCATAAACCGGGCTGCATGCCTTGCGCTTTGTAATCGACATGGCGATGAAGCATAAACGAATCAACACCGTCGATGAAGTGCATCTTGTAATAAGCATACGCATAAGCAGCCGCCTGCTCGGCCAATGATGATGCCGAGTAATCCGGAGAATTAAAGCCCTGCTCGGACAATATAATTCTGCGCTGCTCACCGTCTACTTTTAGCGCGTTCTGCCCCAGATATTGGTCCAGCACCTCTAGATTTTTAAACGTGATTTTCGGGGTATCAAAGCTATTCTTTACATGCAAATGATCGTTCCACGTATCCGGGTTGAGCATATTTTCCGGATAAGGATGATAAGCCACATGCCAAGGGAAATCTCCGCGCTGCTTCGTCAGCGCATTCAGCTTATCAACAATGTCGCGCCCTTTATAAAACCTTGTGGAGGGCTGCGGAATGTACGGCTCATTCCACCCGTTATCGAGTGAAATATACACACGTGCACTGCTGGAGTGCTTACGAACCGCCTGATAAGCAATTCTCACGGCCCTCTCATATTGTTCTACGAACTGATCCACCGTCTTGTCGCCCATGTTCTGCCAGATCCATTGGGAGTCCACTTCATTGCCGACAATATATCCGAGCGCTCGCCCATACTGCTCATCTTCGCGCGTATAACGTTCACTAATAAATTCCATAGCGGCTTTATAATGACTCACACCGGCCTCTGATGCCGTATTGAAAGCATAGATCGAGCCTTGCCCCCGGGCTGCATCAGGATGAACCAGCACGTCAGTCGCCAGCGTCTGATCGGAAGAATCAAGCAGAACGAGAACGAGATTAACAATAATGCCTTGATCGGACAACGGTTTGATCTGATTATCCAGCCACTCGAAATAGGATTTGCTGAAATAATAGGTTTTACCTTCGACCTCATATTCGATCGTGTTGGAGGGATTCGAACCGTCTCTCAGCATGCCGTAATTCAAGGCGAGGGTCATGACAGCATGACGGATACCCAACTCCTCCGCGTCGTCTGTCATCTGCACTTCCAGCCCCTTCTTGGATGATACGACCGGATATGGAAAAACATGCTGGGCCGGGAATGTAATCGTTGCCGCCGACTTGGGTACATCTACAAATAACGGCGTATCCGGGCTTTGCGGGTTCCCCAATGCAACTGCAAACCGGGCATAGTAAAGATCACGTTCCCCCTCATAGCGAGGAATGGAGAATGTGAAAGTGCGGTTGGCCGGCACTGCCATCGTTGCGACCGGGGCGAGCGACTTGACAGCCGCTTCGCTTTGATGCGGCTTCAATGCGTATAGGGACAGCGTCCGCCCGGTGATATCTTCTTCCGGATTGATCGTACCTGCGACAACGACGGTATTGGCATCGACGGATACCGAATTTACTGTACCGGCGTAATCAAAAATCGGCGTTTCGCCATCCAGACTTTGTACAGCATGAATATAGTCGATATAAAATTGTGGCAGCGGCCAATACGGATCCGGTGCGTTAGGATGATTATAATGATCCATCGTATGCAGAAAACCGATCTCAAGCTTGTCGATGGAACCGCGCCCCGGCCAGCCGTTAAGATCAAGTCCGATCTTATTCCAATTATTGTTCTGAACCTCGACGATTCCTTGAATCGTGCTGCTGCCGCTATAGGCCGTTATTCGCGCATAGTAAGGCTCCTCGTAGGCGTAATAGCCCCTATGGTTAAACGCCATCATCAAATAACGCGCATCGGACAAATCCAGCGGCTCTCCAAATGTGCGCGATACGGTGCGCCAAACATTATTGGGCTGATTCGGCGTTCCTTCGGCAATCAGAAATTTCGTTCCCTCAAAGGCGGCGAAAACGTTCCATGAGTCGCGGGTATCAACCATAACAGCATTTACATTTTCTTCTGCCTGCCATTTTGCGGCAGAACCTGCCATCTCAAAATCATCGATAATAACAGCCGGCGTACCGAATTGCTGAACCGTCCGTGTATTTGGGGTCGGTTCGACCGTTCTGTTCTCGGCATGGACATAATCGATATAAAATTCGGGCAAGGGCCAGTACGAATCCGGCGCATCCGGGTGATCGGCATGATCCATCGTATGCTGAAAGCTGATTTCCAGCTTGTCAATCGCCCCTCTTCCCGCCCAGCCGCTTAAATCCAGACCGATCTTGTTCCACCAGTTGTTACGCACCTCCACGATGCCTTCAATCGACTTGCTTCCGCTGAAAGCCTTCATTTTCACCAAATAAGGCTCCGCATAATCGTAATAGCTGCGATGATTCAAGCCCATCATGATATACCGCGACCCAGATAGATCCAGCGGTGCGCTAAATGTCCGGTATACCGTGCGCCACACGTTGTTCGGCATGTTCGGTGTTCCTTGTGCAATCAGAAATTTCGTTCCTTCATAAGCGGTAAATGACTGCCATGAATCATGGGTATCAACCATGACGTTATCTACATTCATCCCGGCATGCCAATTATCGACAGAGCCTGCCGTCTCGAAATCATCGATGACGACTGTCGACGTATCGAACTGTTCAACCTTAATGGTATTTGGCGTCGGTACCGGAGCTGCTCCCCCTGCCTCTGCTCGCCCCTCTCCCCAACTGTTCATAGAGGATGTAATCAACAGCATTGATGCAAGCGTGATCCGAAATAAAGAGTGAAACCTTTTCAATCGCATTCTGCTCATCATTTGCATACTCGGCCTCCTGTCATTCTATTTCGTGCGTACCCTTGATTTCCGCTTCAATCCGCCCAGTCGCTCTACTCCTTCACACTGCCAAGTACGATGCCATGGATAAAGAAGCGCTGAAGGAACGGATAAACGAGCAGAATCGGCAACATGCCGACGAATACTTGAGCTGCACGTGTTGTACGATCTGAAATTAGGCTGATCAGTTTACTGCTTTCAGGATCTGTCATTTTTGACAGATCAGGCATGGTGATGATCGTTTGCAAATAGCTGGACAACGGATAATGGGAAGGACTATTCATGAGCAGCAATCCATCGAACCAGGCGTTCCAGTGGCCGACGACTGTGAACAGAAGAATGGTGGCGAATGCCGGCAGCGACAGCGGAAAGTAAATTTTAAACAGGATCGTCCATTCGCTCGCTCCATCGATTTTGGCCGATTCATCCAGCTCTTTGGGCAGACGGCGGAAGAAATTCAATAGTAAAATAACGTTGAAGACAGGGACGGCTCCGGGAAGCACAAGCGCCCAGATGGAGTCAAGCAGCCCCAAATTTTTGATCGTGATATACCAGGGAATCAAGCCGCCGCCGAAGAGAATTGTCACTACAAAATACCAGACATAAACGGTGCGCAGCCGGAACTCCCGTATTTCCTTGGAGAGCGGATAAGCGGTCAACAGCGTCAGCAGCAAATTTATAGCCGTGCCCAGAAAAACCCGTCCAAGCGTAATTTTCATGGAAGCCAGAAACTGACTCTGCGACGCTACATATTTATAAGAGGCGACCGTAAATTCTTTCGGCCAGAAAAATACGGCTCCAGCGGACACCTCCACTTTGGAGCTGAAGGAAATGGCCAGAATGTGCAAGACAGGCAGTATACATACAACGGCCAATGCTGTAAGGATCGCATAGTTGATCATGAC
This sequence comes from Paenibacillus sp. GCM10027626, assembly GCF_042676285.1. Taxonomy (NCBI): domain Bacteria; kingdom Bacillati; phylum Bacillota; class Bacilli; order Caryophanales; family Paenibacillaceae; genus Paenibacillus; species Paenibacillus sp. GCM10027626. The sequence goes on from NZ_JBHTHC010000012.1 coordinate 132,406, forward strand.
GAACGTTCTTCGACTCCAAGTCATTGCTTCTAACATGACGCTTGCAACCCCAATCAAAAGATTCTGTAATTAGCAAAGCGATAGGCAAACCAGTAGGAAACCGAGATCAGCACAAACGAGACGATCGATTTGAAGACACCTAATGCAGCCGAAACACTGAATTGATAATTTTGTAGTCCAATCCGGTAGATCATCGTATCAATAATGTCCCCGCTTTCCAGCACCGGCGCGCTGTACAGATTAAATACCTGATCAAATCCAGCGTTAAGCACATTGCCAAGGCTAAGCGTCATCATTAGAATGACAATCGGCATCATGCCAGGCAGCGTGACATACAGCGTCTGCTTCCAGCGGTTGGCGCCGTCCAGCACAGCAGCTTCATATAACGTCGGATTGATTCCTGTAAGCGCAGCCAAAAAGATAATCGTATCAAAGCCGAATTGTTTCCAGGTGTCCGAGAAGATAAGGGTCCATGGAAACCAATTGTTGTCGCCCAGAAAAAATATCGAATCGATATTCAATTTGCCAAGCAGTTGATTGACTAGACCATCTAAACTCAGAACGTCCATCATGATGCCGGCCAGGATTACCCAAGAAAGAAAGTAAGGCAAATAAATAAATGTTTGCACGGTACGTTTGAACATACGATTCCGTACCTCATTCAACAGCAGGGCCGTAATAATTGGAATAATCAGATTCAATACAATTTTCGCTGTTGCAATAAAAACCGTATTCCACATTACACGGCCAAAATTCGGAAGCTGAAAGATATACTTGAAATTGTCCAGTCCCACCCATACCGAATGCATGATGCCCTTGGTCGGATAATAAGTCTGAAAGGCAATAATGATTCCAAACATGGGAATATAGGAAAAAATAAATACAAGTACAACTCCCGGCAGCAACATAAGATGAAACGGCACTTCCAGCGACAGGCCTCGCTTCTTCATCCTCCCATTCCCCATCTCTCCATCAGCCGGAGGGTGGTCGGCGTGCCGCGCCCCCTCCGTTATGACAGTTCGTTGCATATCATTCTTATTTGCTCTTCTCATACCAGTCGTTTACTTCTTTCGTGATTTGTTCGCCGCCCAATTTATTCCAATTAATAACAAATTTATCGAACTCATCTACAGAAGCGGAGTTCATAATAATTTTGACGAAAGTCTCATTCTCCATCGTGAACAATGTTGCCGCTTTCTCGTCCATCGTCTTAGTGGAGCCACCGTAATAGCTGTCCACAACAGTAAAATTAGGGTCTTTCTGATAATTGGCGCGTACTTCGAATGGGCTGACATCCGTTTGATAGATCCACCATTGCTGCCAGTTGTCCATATCTGTTCCATCATCGTCTTTTACCTGTTCATATGTCTTCTTTAGTTCCTCAGGCAAGCTCGAGCCATCGCCATTCTTCAATGCATCTCTGACCGCCTCATAATTGAAATCCTTGACAAAGCCCTGTACCGGCGATTGTGGGAAGACCGCATATTTCGCATTGTCAACCCAGGCGTATTTTTTGTTTTCGGAGTTGGTTCCGGCTCCATCTTCCCCATAAACCTTCGTTACAAAAAGGTTCATCATCTTCATAATCGATTCCGGATGCTTGAAGCCCTTTTTCGCGACGTAAAACATACCTGCGGTAACGGGAACGCTCGGACGAGCCGGTTGGTCATCTGCCGAGACGAGTGCAATCGCTTTCCATCTCGCCTGCGGGTTTTTCTTCATTGCATCCCCGAGGACCGTGGCAGACTCTGAGACTGTTCCGTAAAACATTCCCACCTTCTCGGCAACAACATCTTCTTTCAGCCGGTTAAAGTCCTTCGTTCCGAATTCGCGATCCAGCAGGCCGTCTTTGTACATCTGCTGGAGCTTGCCAAGTGCCGTCTTCATTTCCGGCAAGGTGCTTCCATACACCAATTGTCCAGAGGAATTCGGAACCCAAATGCTTGGATAAGCATGATAGCCATTGAGAAATCCGGTCATGGAAGCCGCTCCCGCAATGCTAGGCAGCATGCCGAGTCCGTAAGTATCGTCCTTCCCGTTGCCGTTGGGGTCCTGGCGGACAAACGCCTCTGCTGTCTTGATCAGTTCATCCATAGTAGCCGGTTCAGGCAGCCCGACCTTCTCCAGCCAGTCGGTTCTAATATATAAGGACAACGCCGAATCTCTCGGATCTCCCTGGTATTGGGGAATCGCCATCAGCTTGCCATCATACATCGCCATGCTTTGAGCAGGTGCCAATCCGGTCTTCACCTGTTCCTTCAAGTAAGGCATGGCATAATTTTCGAATACCTGCGTCATATCCTCAACCATATCGGCGTCAACCAGCTGGTTGAGCTGCTGTTTGCTCACCGCAATAATATCAGGCAAATCGCCGGAAGCGATCGAAACATTCACTTTATTGCCGTACTGCGTGGAATCGACTTGCCACTTCCACTTGATATCAATGCCTAATGTTTCTTTGATCAGCTGATGCCAGCGGTTGTCATTGTCCCAGGTCTCTCCTTCCGGGAAAACCGCCCAGCCTTGCGTATACAGGACGGATTCTGCCGTAATTGGCGGCTCATACTTGCTGAAAGGACCATCGTCGGCCGGCTTTCCGCCTGCATTGTTTGTCGCGTTTATGCCTTGTCCGCCCTTATCCCCTTCATTTTCGCCCTCGTCATCCGAGCCTTTGCTGCAAGCGCTTACCGATGTCACGATCATGACAGCAGCAAGCATCGCCAACCACCTTTTTCTCCTCTTCACGCGTTGTCCCCCTCAACGTTTGATTGTTGCATCCTTATTGTAGCAACTGACCATTCGGGCTTTCTATTCTAATGATTTTACTTTGCATTGCAAGTTTTTTATGACGTAGTGTCCGGATTATACTTTCTTTACGTTCGCGCTTCGTTGAGCAGCCGCTCCCGATACTCTTGCGGGGTAATGTTCACGGCCTTTTTAAATACACGGTAAAAATATTGCACAGAGGAAAAGCCCGCAGCCTCTGCGATGTCCTGAATTTTGCGCCCCGGATCTGCCAGCATCTCCTTGGCCCTCCCAATTCGGCAATCCGTAATGTATTCCGCAATGCCTATTCCGTTTTTCTGTTTAAACAAGCGGGATAGATAGGACGGATTATGCTTCACATGCTCGGCAATGATAGTCAAGGAGAGATCGTGGCCGCCCAATTGCTCGCCAATGATCTGCTTGACCCGGTATACCAGCTCATCCTCCTGTTCATGCAGCAGCTGGTCTTTGCAATCAAATACAACCTCCCCGCAAGCGCACAAATAGTCGATTGCCTCTCCGCGCGTAGCGAACAGATCGGGACGCAGCAGTCTGCCACCGTCAACGGGTTTAGCTGGCGTTTGAGCTTGTGCCCGCGATTCCAATCCTGCTGAAGGCGGCAGCAGCGAGAGCAGCAGTGATGCAACCATATAATAATTTTGTTCGAATGCCCCCTGGTTCAAAATTTCGGCCACAATATTCTTGAAGGACTCCCGCAAATTATGATTGACACATTCGGTCAACCGATTGAGTTGATACACGGATTTGTGCGGCGTGATTAAATTCAGCTGAAGCTCTCCTTCTGTGTCCTCCTTGTTCACCAGAAGCATCTCTTGCCCGGCTCCCAGCCCCCATGCCAGCTCTGAGCGCATGCTCGCAAATCTAGAGGACAGCTCATCCCATATAACGGGATGACCCGCGAGGGCAACAGACAGCTTGAGCTTCAACAATTCTCGGCACGCCTCCTGAATCCGCTCGAACGTCCCCTGCACGAATCGTCCGATCATTCCCCATGTCTCCTCCTGCATCCGCGGAATACTGCTTGGATTCATCTCCTTCGGCTGAACAAGCCAGATGAGGTTGAAGCGGTCATACACAAACGAGACCTGGACAACAATCGTATCCAAATATTCACCAGCTATGTTCTGGACACTGTATAATAGCAAGCAGCGTTCATAATACTCCATGTCCTCCGCCCATTCATCCACTCGTCCAACGATAAGCAATACCGGAACAGCAGGGTTCAACGAAATCCCCAGTTCCTTGAACTGTCTGGTCAGACGGCTCTGTCCAATCCGGTCCCCCTGAAGCATATGGAAAAAGAAATCCTTTTGCAGCGCTGCACCCGCGGCTTGGATCTGACTTTTTGATTTGGCGATCAGCGCATTGATTTCAATTTCTGCCTCCAGTTTCTGCACGGCCTTCTCCACAGCTTCAATGAGCGCCTCATCCCCGTCGGTTTTCAGTACATAATCGAGCGCTCCGTCACGGATGGCCCGCTGAACATAATCGAAATCGTTAAATCCCGACAAGAAAATAACTTGGCATCTCGGCCAGTAATGGATGATTTCACGATGTAACGCCATCCCATCCATCCCGGGCATCCGGATATCGGAGACGACGATATCGACCTTGGTTCTTTTCAGCCACTCTAGCGCCTCTCTCGCCGAGGAAGCTCCTATTACTTCAAGCTCCAGATGCGGCAATTGATGAAAAACTTCAAGCAGCCCTTCGACGACGTAGTCTTCATTATCCACGATCAGCATGCGGTACATGATTACTCATCCTCCCCGAGTGGTATGTTAATAATAATGCGCAGTCCGCCCAATTCGCTGCGTTCTGCCTGAATGCCATAGTCTTCACCATACTTGAGCCGGAGCCGGCGGTGTACATTGATAAGCCCTGTCGTCTCCATATCATCTTCCCTTGAGGCCAGCCGCATAACAATATCCCGCAGCCCCGCATCTGACAGCTGCCCGCCATTATCCTCCACAATCATTGTAAGACTCTGCTCACCCATCGTTACGGAAAAACGCAGGAGCCCAATCCCTTCAACTTCCTCCACTCCGTATTCGAATGCATTCTCTACAATCGGCTGCAAGATGAGTCTGGGAACCTTGAGCTCTGCTAGACAATCCGGAAGGTCTGCCCACTCGATCTCTATCTTGTCGCGAAACCGCATTTTTAAAATCTCTGCATAGGTTCTAGCATGATCGACCTCCATCCGCAAGGTGGCTTCTTCTTGTACGTTTCTCGCAATATATTTCAAATAGTCGCCAAGTAAACGCGTATACCGCTTGAGGCTGTCCGTATCCTCGGCCTGAACAAGACGATGCATCCGGTAATAGGTGTTGTATAAAAAATGAGGGTTAATCTGTGTTTGAAGATGGCGAAGCTCCGCTCTCTGCCAGCGGATATTTTGTTCATATACGTCGCGAATCAAAGACTGAATCGTGTCAACCATCTGATTGAACTGCTGATAGAGATATTGAATCTCATCCTTATTTTTGTGGATAAGATGAACATCAAATGTCCCCTCCTTCACTTTTCTGAAGGCACGAATCAACCGCTGAAGCGGGCGCTGCAAAAAGAGATAGATCCAGTATGCGAACAAGACGATTATAAGCATCGCAGTTGCAACCAAAATACGGAACCAGACTTTATAGATTTCCAGCGGCTCAAGCACAACCTTCTCCGGGATATAGAGCGTCAATGCAAGCCCAAGATCTAGCGCTCTTTCATAGGCCACCATGTAAACCTGATTCCATACCGTTATCCGCCTCTGGCCCGAATCGCTTGCATCCCCCTCCATCCGGTTCAACCGCGTCAGCTCTTCCGTGAAGGCAGGATCGCTGTCATCTCCAAGTACCGCCCACTTCTCTGCAGATCCCGTCAAAATCGCGTTGCCGCCATTCTCAGTCAAAATATTGGACAGGGCGGATACGATCTTCGATCGATCCAATACAATTTCAATCCAATAAAGCGGCAGCTCTCCGTTCATATAATTGCCTGTCGGGTAGCGCTCTACCATAACAAGCTGCTTATTCCAGCTGACAATCGGGAACTCGCTGCGGTTAAGCATGGCATGAAGCTGTATGTCCTTCTCTTTATCCCGATCGGAGCTGCCATAGAGGATCTGATCGGGTTGTATGACCTTCTGCTCGGCCGGCATATGCAGCTTGACAGTCTTAATGTAGGAACTGGAGGATGATAGCGTTTGCATTTTCTTCTGAAGATTGAGCACTGCCACCCGCCGGTCGTAGTCATCCATTGCTGGAGACAGCACATTCAGGCGCTGAATCTCCTCATCGAAAATATATTCCCGCTTCAAGCTCGTGATATGTCCCAGTTCGCGGGCCAGTTCAGTGAGATAGAAGTGGACGCGGGAATGAAGAGAGCTTTCGATTTCTTTGCGGATAATGTTCTCGCCATTGCTGACCAGCACATAGCCTACGACCATAATCGGAATGATTGCAACGAGAAACGAAATGAGGATTTTGTGAAACAATCCAAAAGAGAGGAGCTTTCCTGTTCGAACGGAATCGGCCATATGGACTATGCACATCCTTCTACTGGCGGATCGTCATGATTCAGCAACGACTCCGCCAGATAATTTCACTCCTAAATCTACTATGCTTTCCTTGAAGATTCAATATAAAGACGATCAGGTATTCATCGGAATCTCGTCCCACTCGGCTCCCTGATAGCCAATCAGCCAGAACAGACCGCGGCGCCGCTCCATTACGATGCTTTCATCCATCCCCGCCGGCGCTTCTTCGCCTTTAATCCTGCTGTTGACGCATGCCCAGTGAAGACGATACACCTTGTCGGCTTCATCGAGCAGCTCTTCGGCGGAACGCAAGGCCGTCTTCTTATAAAATGCTTCGAAGGAATCGCAACATCGCAGGCATACTGGATGACGATTAATAAAACGACCACTCGCGCGGCGATTTCCTCCTGCGTCCGAAACTGACAGGCCGCCGCTGGCGGCAGCTCGGGCAAGGAGTCGGTATACGGAATGGCATCCGACTGCAAATAAGCGAGCGTGCTGCGCTTTCTTTGTCCCCTTCGAGCATATTCGCCTGCAGCCAGGTAAAGCTGTCAACCGCTGCACTGGCAAGCACGCCCAAATAGCTGGTTGAGCCATGAACCCACTTTCCGCGGCCAAGCTGAAAATCGAAGCGGCCTTCCACCGTCTAAGCTTCATATAGGAAATTATACTTTATTTTAATACATTTGTAGACAAAAAGACTACGAGAGGCGAACGAGGAGTTGCAGGATCTGTGCCAGTGTGCGAGGTGGACCTGCGGAAGGGTATCGACTAATTGTGGCAAGTATGAGCGAAGCGGAACTGAGTGAGCGGACTGGGAGAGTAGTTCGGTGTGCCGATTATTTTTTTTGAAGGGTGCTGGCTCGAGCCAGTCACCCTTTAATGGCCCCTACTGTTATCCCCTTTACGAAATACTTCTGAAGGAACGGATAAACCAGGACAATCGGGAGGACAATTACAATCATCGTTGCCATCCGGATTGTTTCAGCGGTAAACGTTTGAGTGGCCATACCGACCCCTCGGTTGGATTCTCCTCCCTGAACTCCCGTCAAATTTGCCCTGTTTATTAAATCCATTAACCAGAAAGAAGCGGTTTTCAAGTCTTTGTCCGTCACGAAGTATGCAGCGTCGAACCAATTGTTCCAATGTCCGACACCGACGAACAACGCAATCGTTGCCAGCACGGGAGTCGACAGAGGCATCATGATTTTATAGAAGATCGTAAAATCCCGCGCACCGTCTATCTTGGCTGATTCCTTCAGTTCCATTGGCAAATCGCGAAAAAAACTCATCATGATGACAGTATTAAAGACACCGAGAAGAGAAGGGACGATATAGACAAGGAAAGTGTTCATCAAATGCAGTTTGTTGACAAGAATAAAATAAGGGATAAGACCTCCCGAAAAGTACATTGCGATAATCAGAATTGTAAAATATATTTTTTTGAACATTAACTGCGGATAAGCGAGACTATATGCGAACAACGCCGTAAGCGTGACGCTCAACACGGTCCCGATCACCGTTCTGGATATTGTCACTCCGAATCCTTTGAGCAATTGCTCATTCGAGAAGACAGCCGCATAATTGTCCAACGTAAAGCTGCGGGGCCAGAAATAAATTCCTCCGCTTGACGCGTCAACCCCATTGTTAAATGAAATTACGAGTGAATAGTAGAATGGATAAAGTGTTGTTATAAAAACAATCGCCAATACGAAATAGACGAAAGTATCAATAACGTAATCCTCTGTCGTGCGCCGAAAAATCCGGTTGCCCATTTTGCCAACCCCTCTCCTTGCTAAAATAATCCGACGCCCGACGCCCGCTTCGCCAGATAATTGCTTGTAAAAACCAGAATCAGGGAAATGACGGATTGCAGCAGATCGATCGCCGTCGCATAAGAATATCGGCCTTGCGCTAGTCCCATTTTTAGCGTATAGGTTTGCAAAATTTCCGATACGTCATTGTTCAACTGATTGCCCAGCAGATAGGCTTGCTCAAAATTCGAACCTCCCAGGCCGCCGCCAAACAGATTACCCAAGCTTAAGATCAATACGATCACAATCGTCGGCTTAATGCTTGGTAACGTGATTTTTATGATGCGCTGGATTCTGCTGGCTCCATCAACAACAGCAGCTTCATACATTGTCTGATCGACGCCGACGATCGCCGCCAAAAACAGGATTGTCCACCAGCCCATCTCCTTCCACACATCACTGACGACAAGGATTGCCCAAAAATAATTTGAATTCGCCAGGAAAGAGATTGGCTCTTTAATCATTCCCAAGGCGATAAGACCTTGGTTGATCAATCCGTTACTCTCGTTCAACATTGAAAAAACGATTCCCGACACGACGATCCAAGAAATAAAGTGGGGCAGATAACTGACCGTCTGTACCACCCGCTTCACTGCTTGCTTTCTAACCTCGTTTAAAATCAAAGCAAACAGGATTGGGATAGGAAACGTAAAGATCAGCTTTAATACGCTAATGGCCACCGTATTCCGGATAATTTTCCAAAAGTTAATATCATTATAAAATTCTTCAAACCATTTCAATCCGACCCATTCGCTAGTAAAAAATCCCGGAATGCCAGATGCCAGCTTAAAATCTTTAAACGCGATTATTAGCCCGAACATGGGAATATACGCAAATACGAACAGATAGAGAACACCAAGAACTGCAAACGTCTGATAAAAGCCTTGCGAGCGAATTTTCTTCATTACTTCGGTCAAGCTGCTCACCCCCGCACTTCTAACATGCATAAGCCATATAAAATGAACGCATGAACCCATTACCGTCAACAGGTCACGGGCATACGGAGCAAAACAAACGATCGGTACGCCCGCGAACGTCTTGCCCGGTACGGGTTCATGAGACAACAGAGAAGAAGATCTCCCTTATTGCTTCAATGTTTCGTATCTTGCTTGAGCTTTTTTGTACTGCTCGTTCATATAAGCTTCCAGCTTATCGAGACCGATTTGCTTGGCATCGGCCAGTAATTTGTTGAATTTTGCCTCTACCTCCGCCTCATTCTTGGACATGATGATACCTGTCTGTGTATTGCCGAATAGCTCGTTTAATTTTGCGTTAATGTTGATCTCGTCGGTCTCAGCCATCGGATTGACGAAGGAAAGAGCCGGATTCCGTTCGTAATATTTCTTTCTGAACTTAAGCAAATCGACGTGCTGGGAATATTTCGGGTTGGAAATTTTAGCCGAAGTTGTCGCGATTCCATCCGCAAGTCCACTTGCCTGGAAGTACCACGGCCCAATTCCCGTTTCGGTAATCGGCAGATCATTGAAGCCCTCTGGACGCAGCAGCAGCCCCTCCTCGTTCAACGTATAATGTTTACCCTCGATTCCCCATTGCGTGAGCGCGACGCCCTCGGGGCTCTTCAAAAATTTGACTAATTGAATCGCTCTCGCGGGGTCTTTCACTTTTTTCGTTATGAAGAAGCTCGCCCAGCCGACGGAAGCATCGACCGGTTTAAATCGGCTATCTCCATTCAGTGTCAACGCTTTCATGACCGGGACCATGTGCGCTTTAATGCCATTCGCGTCATATACCTTGTTCGCTTCATCGCCAAGATGCGTGTTGTAGGAAGCTGAGAACACCTTGCCGCTGTTCACGATCTGCGTGAATTGCTCCGGCTTGTAGGTAAAGCTTTCCGCCTTCAAAAGTCCCTCTCGATACAACGTGTTCATAAATTTAAAGTAATCGATGAAATCAGGATTGGTAAATCCGACATGGACTTGACCGTTCGCATCGACATAAGGTGTTGTCGACAGTCCCATGAGCTCTAAAATCGCATTTTGCCAGCTGGGATGGGGAAGATATACAGCTAGATCCGGATACTTCTGCTGCACCTGTCTGTAAACGTTCAGCAAGTCTTCAAATGATTCAAGCGGAGGATTGCCAATCTCCTGCATAATGTCTTCCCTTACGAACAGGCCCGGCCCGCCGACCGAAGGCAGATTGTTCGGGTTATCCCATGCTTCATTGTTCGTGTAATGCGTTTTGAGCGTGTAGAAATGTCCATCCTCCGCCGTATTGTTAGCGATTTCAACCGGGTCGAGCTCTTTCATAAATTCAGGCGCAAACTTCTCGATCAATTCGTCCCACGGATAAACGATATTCGAATTGTGATAGAACTCAACCTGGTTCGAGGTGAAAATCAGTTCCGGCAGTTGGTCGGTCGCCAGCAAAATCTGAAGTTGCTTCAAATCGGTTCCTTTCGTTACATCGAGGGAAACACCGGTGCGTTTCGTGATTTCTTTGGATACGTCGTCCTTGCCCCAAGTATCCAACGGGTACCAATCAAAATCGATGTAAGTCTGGAATGTGATCGGGGAGACATCCGGCGATTCACTTGAAGTGTCATTTGATGCATTGCTTGGAGATTCGTTGGTCTCCTTGCCCCTATTGCTCTCGGCGCCATTTTTGCCGGTGTTGCTGCATGCCGATATGATGACGGCCGTCAGTACGAACGACAGCACAATCAACCCTACTTTTTTCATGTTTGCACCCTCCCTGAAAATTGTTCAATGGCTAATCCCCACAGCGATACCGACCTTCAAATTTTTAGAAAGTCCCACCTCCTCTCCTTTGGGTAGGCCGACTTGCCTAAAAAACGGATGCCGACCATAAATCAATGCGGCCTAACGGAAAACGGCACTTCAGCGAGTGGCAGCAATCCATTAAATTTGCGGATAATCTCCTTGACCGCGAGATTATTCAATTCGATAAGCGCCTCTTCAGAGAAAGCTGCGGAATGCGGAGTGATGACGACATTATCCATCGACAACAAAGGATTGTGCGCCAACGGCGGCTCCTGTTCGCAAACATCCAGTCCGGCTAGAGCAATATGCCCGCTCTGCAAGGCATGAATCAAATCCGTTTCATTCACCAGTTCCCCCCGGCTCGCATTGATCAGAATCGCTCCAGGCTTCATCCGGGCCAGAACTGATCGATCGATAAAATGGCGAGTTTCTTCAGTCAGAGGTGTATGCAACGTCAACACATCGGATGACTGGATGACCTGCTCGAATGTTGCCGCCTCCACCCCCACTTGATGCATATTAGCCGGCGAAGCATATGGATCGTAAGACTGCAAATGTACATGAAACCCTTGCAACTTGCGGGCGACAGCCTGTGCGATTCGTCCAAAGCCCAGAAAGCCGACCTTTTGTCCGGCTATCCGGTGGATCGTACCCAATTGCTGATAATTGTCCCAATGGCCGTCTTTCACTCTGCTGTTGCTTTTCGAGATTCTACGCCAGCAATCCATCATCAGCGCAACCGTATGATCGGATACCTCTTCGATACAGTAGTCCGGCACATAAGTCACCACAATACCGCGATCCACTGCTGCAGCTACGTTGATATTGTCGTACCCCGTCCCGCAACGGGCGATAATTTTGCATTTTTCCATCCGGCTGACCAGAGAGGAGGTAATCTTGGTCGAGTAGACCAGGATCGCATCTGCATCCCGGCACGCTTCGGCGAACGCGTCTTCCGACATGCCGTAAGGCGTCTCCGTGATCTCCGCCCCGATTTCGACCAGCGCAGCACGATTCGCTTCAGTCAGAGGAAAGCGATCCGCGTCAGTCAACACGACTTTATATTTTTTTTCACACAAATTAGGTCCTCCCTCAAAAAACTGTAAAAGATCATTCGGTTTACTGTTAACAATTTAGAATAAGGGAATTCGGTTTACAGCTTGCGGTATACAAGCAGCACCGATCCTTTCTTTTCGGGAATTTCGATTTGCAATCGGCTTAATTCCATACCGCTTATATGTGTGTAAACCGGTTCTTCAAATGCGCGGGAAAGGCCGTATTCGTACTCCGCTTGGGTATCGATTTGCCGGAAAGCAGCTTGCACGCGATCGTAGGGACTCTCGTGCCGGCGCAGGAAGACAGCGATTCCAGCTTGCAAATCCGATCGATGGAATTGGTAAGCGCACCATTCCTGCTCGCTGAGAGACAGTTTCACCAATTCGTGGTAATCACCAAGCAGGAACGGCCGAATTCTGCGCAATTCGTCCAAAGCCTTGCGCGCTTCTTCCTTCGGAAAAGCGTCGTCCGCCATACTGCAATAGATGCAAAGACCGGTCGACATCGCGCTGCGAAATGCATATGGCGAGAATTCCCAAACGGAAGCACTGTGCAACGGAATCCAGCGGGAAAGGCCAGCCGTTTGCGATTGGTCGCCGATGGGCAGCGATCCTGGGCTCAACTGAAGAGAGGTAACGTCCGAGTAGTCGCTTCTCCATAAAGGGAATGAACGTTTCGTCGTCTCCAAATCGATGCGACGGCCGCCAGAAGCGCAATTGTCGATTGCGAGTCCGGGAAAACGGCGCAGCAATTCGTCCCATAACGCATACAAACCTTCGATATGGCGTATTTCCGTAATTCCCTCCCGGTCCGGCGGATCGTTCTGTCGCCAATAAGGAAGAGGTTCGAAATTACAGTCCTGCCGGTAAATATCGGCGCCGCTCTCCTTCAGAAAGCCGCTGATCAAGTCAACCAAAAAAGCCCATGCCTCCGGATTGCCCAGATCGTAAAGGTAGTTGCTCGCATCTTCGTCCCATTTCAGCAAAAACTCCGGATGTTCCTTGTGAATATCGGTACCGGTCCATATCCGTTCAGGCTCAAACCATTGAACGAGCTTCATATTTTTTTCATGAGCCGCATCGCCAATTACCTTTAAGCCGTTCGGAAAAAATTCCTTATTGATATGCCAATTTCCGGTTTCGTACCACCACATGGTGCCGTTGCCGTACCAGCAAGCATCCACCCAGAAAGCTTCCAGATCCATATCGGCCGTTTTGTTCAGCGCCGCGAGCTCTAATGCCTCGCTGGTTATCCCGGTTTGGTGAAAGGTGGACATCGTCATGTGTGAAAGCGGCGGGATAACGATTTTCCCATTTAATCGAGGAGTTTTATGTTCTAGTATGAAACGGCGCAGTTGATTATGCCCCACTTCAGCATCGGTCCCTTGCCACGTACTGATCAGAATGCTCGGACCTCCGATCGTTTCCCCCGGCAGAAGCTTCAGGTGCGTCCGCTCCATGCCTCCCTGTATGCGAAGTCCTTCTGCATCTCGGGTGAATACCGCTTGCCATTGCCCGGTCCAGCCAATGGCAGCAATGATCCCTTGGCCGTTCGACTCCGTAAGAAAGAAGGGCAGAGCTGTATCGGACGATCGGCCGCCTTTGGTCTTTATGACAATGTGATCATCGATTGCAAGAGGCTTAGCGGTGGGAAGGAAATCATCCTGCTGGACGCTGCTTCCCTTGGAATAGTGCACGATCAAAGGCTCCCCCTGATCATGAGGAATCCGTAAATCCAAGGGCAATATATCCGATATGATAGGTGTCTCGCGATCGCTAGTGTTCTCGAACGTAATCTTCCATTCTGTTGCAGAAAATGCCGGATATCTCATGTAGGCAACGCGGATGCGCAACCCCGAAGCCGGATCCGTGAAAAACCGTTCTCCCTCAGTATCTCCCTCATTGACTGCAGTTTCTTCGGACCATCCTTCAAGAAAACTTGTGGAAATCCTGTTCTGATATCGAAAAGAAAACGGTATAATGCCATTTTTTTTCAATAACTCCAGCATACGAAGCACCCCATAGACTGTATTTTGAAAACCGTTGACAAATATTTTGTTTAAAATGCCTCGTCAAACGAATGCCCTGTACGGGATTTCATTTGACGATCTCCTCCAGTTGACCCAGCATCGTCTGTTTCCCAATATCCAGATGCTCCTTCAGGAATAGCAAGGCGTTGCCCAGGTTTCCGGTCATTAAAGCGGTCAGAATTTTTTCGTGGTGATCAATGACATAACCTTTATCCCATCCGTCCGCTCCCTTCTCCCTGAAGCGGGCATTGGTAATCGTTAAAACGCTTTCGATTAGCGGGCACAGAGACAGCCAGCTCTGAAGTAAGTATTTATTGCCAGAAAGCCTAATCAGTTCATGATGGTAGCTGACATCCAGACGTGTAAATTCGGATACATCGTCTTGATTTTTTTTTAACTCATCATTGATATGCTTGATTTGATGAAAGTGAAGCGCCTTTTCTGTAAACAAAAGTTCGATCGATTTAAGTTCAAGAAAAGCTCTCATTTCATATAGTTTCTCGGCATCGTTCAAGGAAAATCCGTTGGAGACGGTGCGGCCAGTCGGCAAAAAGGTGATCAGACCCTCGTTCTCCAATATAAACAGCGCATTGCGGACCGGTCCACGGCTGACACCCATTTGTTCCGCAATGGAGGACTCAACGATCTTCTCTCCCGCAGGTAGCTTTCCAGAAATAATGGCATTGCGCAACTCGCTCAGCACTTGGGAGCTGAAAAAACTTCTTGATAACTGTCCTTTGTTAGCATTCAATGTTTGAATCCTCCTTTCCTCAAACGAATTATAGCGATTGCCCAAGAAATTGTCAACAAATAGAATATAACACTTGAAATCCGGTCTGTACCGCGCAAAATCTGCACGCTCTCGTACAAGTCTTTCCCAAAATCATGAACGTCGCCGTTCGCTCGGACCAGCACTCGAACAGATTGGGGCATCGGGCTTCTTCGCATACGGTATGCAGCTTTAACCCCCGAACAAGTTCCTGTAAGTCCTGCAGATTCGCGGAGTTTTTCATCGTCGCCTGCATCCAGCCAGGCTTTGCTCTCATATAGGCTCCTCCTGCTGAAATAGAAGATTCAGTTCTTTCTCAACCGCATTCACAAATTTTGCAGCATCCGCTCCGTCCAGCACGCGATGGTCGATCGTTAGGCTGAATGGGATAATTGCTTTTCGTGCAGGCGCCTCCTCCCAATCCCGGGCGAACGCCTGCATCCAGACTCTTCCCAGACCAAGGATCGCCACCTGCGGCGGGTTGAGAATCGGAGTAAAGCCGTCGATGCCAAGCGGGCCAAGATTGGATATCGTGAATGTCCCCTGGTCTAATTCCCATGGCTCGTGCTTCCACTGCTTCGTGCGAGCGATCAGCTCCTTGCGCTTGGCGGCGAATTGCCCGATATCCAATTGCTCCGCAAGGTGAAGAACGGGCACGACCAGCCCTTTGGGGTGATCCATGGCCAAACCTAGATTGACGGAGCTGTATGTCTTTACAACGTCTCCATGGAAATAGCTGTTGAACGTATGGAACGGCTCTTTCTTCAACACCTGGACAACCGTGTGGTAGACATAATCGATGAACGATTGCCGAAGCAGTTCCCTGCGCTCGTAGTAGGCCGTTACATCGATATCCTTGTGCACAGTAACGTGAACAGCCTCGTGCCAGATGGCGCTCAAGCGACCCGAAATCAATTTGCGCGCCTTCTTAAGAGGAAATTCCGCCTGCAATCGCAACAGCTCGGTTCTGTTCTCCATCCGAAGTCCTCCTCACTTCCGCATTAGCCGATAAACAGCTTTCTTCAAATCTTCCGCTTTCGGGATGACCGCATTCTCCATCTCGACATTGAAAGGCACAGGAACATCGGCGCGCGCTACACGGATAATGGGAGATTTCAAATAAGAGAAACCCTCCTCCGCAATGATTGACGATACTTCAGCGGCAAAGCCGCAAGTGCGATTCGAATCATCGAATACGATCAGACGTCCTGTTTTGGCAATGGATGCCAGAAGCGTTTCTTTGTCGAAAGGCAACAATGTGCGCGGATCAAACACCTCAAGCGAGATGCCTTCCTCTTCTAGTTCACCGGCGACTTTCAATGCATCGTGCACCAAATGGCCTACGGCGGCAACCGTCACATCCTCTCCGGCGCGTTTTATTTCCGCTTTGCCAAGCGGGATTGCATAGGGCTCCTCCGGTACTTCTCCCTTAATTGCCAGCACTTTGGCGGGAGCGAAGATGACAACGGGATCTTGATCGCGAATCGCGGTGGTCGTCAATCCCTTCACATCGTAAGGGGTAGATGCAACAATCGTCTTCATACCACCGTGTATCAGGTACGGATACGGATGATCGGAATGCTGTCCAGCCAGCCCGGAGCGCGCTCCAGAGCCGACGACCATATAAGTGACAGGTACCGATCCTTGTCCCCCCATCATATAGGGCAGCTTCATTGCCTGGTTGATCATTTGGTCGAATGCCACGTAGATAAGCGCGCTGATCTGATATTCGACGATTGGGCGCATGCCGGACATCGCCGCTCCCGTTGCCATCCCTGTAAACGCCGCTTCCGAAATCGGGGTATCGATAACCCTATCCGCACCGAATTTCTCATATAAACCCTTTGTCGCTCCGCGCAGCGAGTGCCGGACATCCTCGCCAATGACGAATACGCTCGAATCACTGCTCATTTCCTGATTAATCGACTCACTTAAAGCGTGCAAATACCTGATTGTTCTCATAAGTTCCACCCTTTCGCCGGCAGCCCGGCATATGGGGTTGCATACATATTATGGAGGCTTTCCAGCGGATCTGGGGCCGGGCTTTGACGTGCATAGACAACCGCCGCTTCGATCTCTGCTCTGATTTCTTCTTCCAATTGCTGCTTGTCTGCAACATCCCAATCATAGTACTGCCTTAGCCAGGCATCCAACTGAACAATAGGGTCCTTTTTCTTCCATTCGTTAATTTCCTGTTTACTGCGGTAGTTTAAATTCATCGTCGATTCCGCCGTATGATGTCCCATATACCGATAAGTTTTGCACTCCAGAAAAGTAGGTCCGCCTCCCGCTCTCGCTAACTGCACAGCTTCGCTTGCCTCAGCGAATACTTCAAGCACATTCATCCCATCTACAAGTTTGCCGTTCATATTGTAGGCCGAAGCTCTCTCCGCCAGGCGAGTATTTGCGCTGGACTGCTCCGCGCTTAAGGTTACGGCGTAGCCATTGTTCTCGCAGACGAACAAAACCGGAAGCGCCCATAAAGAAGCCATATTCATCGTCTCATGCAACACGCCCTGATTGATCGCTCCGTCTCCAAAAAAACTGGCCGCAACCTGATTCGTGCCTTTCACTTTGTGCGCCCAAGCCGCTCCCATCGCAATCGGCGCCCCGGCGGCTACCATTCCATTGGCTCCGTAGATGTTCAATGACAAATCCGCGATGTGCATCGATCCTCCACGGCCGCTGTTGTATCCGGTTTTTCTTCCAAAAAGCTCGGCCATCATGCGGTCGACTCTTCCGCCCTTCGCAATAATGTGCCCATGTCCCCGGTGCGTCGACGTAATGCCATCGCCCTCGTTCAGCGCCTCGCATACGCCTACAGCTACCGCCTCCTGCCCGATATACTCATGGGTGACCCCAGCTATTTCATTATCGTTGACCAGCCGGATTACTCGTTCCTCAAACAAGCGAATCCGCAGCATTTGCTGAAGAAACCGAACGGCCTGCTTTTTTGTTACTTGCGAATGAACCGTCACTCTTCCCAACTCCTTTACCCAATATCGCATAATGCTTACGAAACATTTCCTGATACAGCCCCGTCACTTCCGTCAAATCAACAACGCGCCCCAGTTCCGCCTCCATCGTCGTTACCGATGCCGAACTGAGCCCGCAAGGAGAAATCGCCGCGTAATAACGTTGGTCGACTGACACATTTAGGGCAAGTCCGTGCGAGGCAATCCAGCGTTTGTTGATCTTGTTGATGCGGATGCCGACTGCGCATATTTTCCGCGCTCCGATCCATACGCCAGGGAGCCCGGGCAGCTCTGCGGCGGACAGTCCGTACCCTCTCAACAGGTGAATCACCGTATCGGTCAGAAAACCAACATATTTGCGTATATCGCGGTCAAACAGCATTAGATCTACGAGAGGGTAGATCACGAGCTGACCCGGTCCGTGGAAGGTCATTTTGCCGCCCCGGTCCACCTTATGCACTGGGATATCCTCAATAATGGTGCGGCTTTCCGTTTCATTGCGTCCGACGGTATAGACTGGAGGGTGCTCTACGAACAGTACAGTGTCCGGAATGTTTTCCTCTGAACGCAACAGAACATATTCTCTCTGCGACGCAAGGGATTCGCCGTAATCCATAAAGCCTTGATAACGGAAATCAGGCGCCATATCCCGGTTATACATCAGCTGCGATCAAACAGATGACCGTCCCTACATCAACCGTCTCGTTCAGCCCGACGATAATCTCGAAGACCGTTCCGTCCACTTCAGCTTCAATCGTAAAATTGGCCTTTTCCGACTCCACCTCCGCAAGCTCGTCGCCCACCTTGACCTTGTCGCCAACCTTCACGTGCCATCGCGTCAGATCAACTTCTACCGTGGACATCCCCATCTTAGGAATTACAACTTTATACATGCCTTATCCCTCCATTGTTTCATCTTGAAAATTTTATCAAATCAGACTGCCGCCATTGACGCGAAGCACTTCGCCAGTAATCCATGACGAAACTGACGAGCTGAGAAATAAAACCGCGGTTGCAATATCTTCCGGTTCGCCCACTCTGCCAAGCAACGTTCTTTCCCCGACCAGACTTTTGTGTCTTTCGTCGGTAATGTTCAACATCGGCGTATCGATCGGACCTGGGGATACGACATTCACCCGAATACGAGCGTTTGCCCCCTCCCTTGCGAGCGACTTGCTAAGAGCGATCACTGCTCCTTTGGAAGCGGCATAATGCGCAGCAGGGCGAATGCTGCCATATTCTCCGGCTGTGGACGCAATATTCACGATGGTTCCGTTATTCTGCTGCCTCATCAGCACAATCGCTGCGCGGCACATCATAAACGTTCCTTTGAAGTTAATATCAATCATCCGGTCAAGCCGCTCTCCGGTAATTTGTTCAATGTCTCCTTCATCCCATATCGCTGCACAATTAATAAGAATATCCACCCGCCCGTAATGGGACGACGCCTTGCGGAACAGTGCCGCCACATCCGCCTCGTTCGAAATATCCGTCCGCACAGCAATTGCCGTCCCTCTGGCAGCGAGGATCGTCTGCTCTGTCGCTTTCAGATGCTGTTCTTGAATATCGCAAAGTACAAGCCTGACACCCTGTTCCGCCAGACGGCGGGCGATATGCCGCCCGATGCCACCGCCTGCTCCTGTTAATACGGCAACTTTCTGTTGCAAATCCGTCAATTGCATCGTTTTCCCTCATTTCTTAGTAAACGGTTGACATTATTAGTGCAAATAAAGCGATCTAGCCATGAAGCAGCGCTTCCTGTATTTCCATAATGGCGGCTGTTGTTCCTTCATAACACCATACTTGGCTGGAGTCTCGGATGCTTTGCTTTCCCGCTCCGGCATCCATGGCTGGTGTATGATACTCCAATTCACCGAAATTGCCGAGATCGCCGCTGTCGTTGTAGCATTGGAGACAATGTCCCCTTGCTTCTGGATCATGCGCGGGTGCGTCCAGATAGTTGCCGGACGGTTCGACCTGAAATTGACGCACAAGCAGGTTCGCGCGGCCGTTTCCATAATGGCGTACATAAGCTGCTCTTCCCTTAACGAACGGTGCTTTGATGGATATTTTATGCTGGGAGCGAGCGTCCAAGCGAAAGTGCACTTCCCGTTCGTCAATCTGCAGATGCGACTTTCCCGTGTGTGCAAAGAAATCATCCACATCCGCTCTCCCGCGAGTTGGAACGACGATATCTCCGCCTGCCGGCAACTGCATAATATTCCATAAGGCGATCGGCATATTGGGAGCATTCTCCTCCATTACGAGGCCGGATTCCACTTCATACCCTGCGAACCGGCAATTGCTTGCCTTGACAGGATCGTTCACGCAGCGTATCACTCTGTTCATCCGCACCGATGCCTGCAAGCCGGACCGAAAAGCATGCACTTGTGCATGCTGCTTCAACTCCAAGGAGTTTAGCTTCGGGTCATAGACGCTTTCATAAGTTCCGGGATCAATCGATTCCTGAATCGAATAACTGTCCCAGAACGCATGTCTGTCCCGCACGTTATATTCGATTTCCGGACTGAGCCACATTCGGTCCCCCCCGGTATTCCATTCCTTGCCAATTCCAGTTTCGTCACCCGATTGCTTTCGATGTTGAAGCGTCAACAGCGGGTTTACCCATAAGTGATTGTTCGTTTGCTCATCTGTAAATACGCCAATCACTCTTGCTCCACGCTCCAGAACGACCACGATGCCTCCGTGTCGGTTCACAAGACTGTGATGACGCCATTCCAAAAGCGTGAGTGCGCGAAGGAGCGTCGCATATTCCATAGTCTAGCCTCTCTTCCCAAGAAGTGATATTTCCCCCTGTTGCATCAGCATGACTGTCGTATGCGGAGCTAGTCTGCTCACCTTTTCAACGAAGAAAGCCGGATCTCCCCCGGAATTGGCCGGCAACATCCAATAATGGCATGGCGTCACCATGCGCGGACACAACAACGCTACCGCCTCCGCTGCTTCATCATCGTTCATGTTTCCATATTTCCCGTTGATCGGTACGATCAGCAGATCTATATTGAAGCGGTTACGAAGTTCTCGAAACTGTTCCTCATGGAAGCTCGTGTCGCCCATATGGTAAATGACAAATCCGTCAAGTTCGACCACAATTCCGACCGCATCCGGAGCCAATTCTCCGTGATCGGCGAATGTTCCATGGATCCGCATAAAGTCGAGATCGTGTTCGCAACCGCTGGTTAAAACTTCGCATCTGTCGCGTTTTATGCCCAGAGACTCAAGTTGTCGTATGGACGCAGGAGGAGCGAAAAAGGAAAATGCGGTGTTTTTCAATGCGGAAATCGTGACGGCATCCAAATGATCATCGTGATGATGGGTAAGAAGATACGCGGCCGGATTCAATCGGTCGATATCGTCCGGGGTCATTGGAGCCGGCATAAGCCGCTTGAACATTGGTCCATGATTGTGCTCGCACAAATCTGATAGATAGGGGTCGATAACGATGTATTTTCCGAGATGCGATTTCAAAAAATACCCTGCTTGCCCAAGCCACTGCACAGCGATCTGGCCGTTACCTACGGCCGCTTCATCGATCTGTCTGACTGTCCCCGCCACAGTTCTTCCCCTCCTCAACTGCAAAACTTAATTCTGATTACCCTGTCTAACGCACGTCAACCGGAAGAAACAACTTGGTGCTCGATCCCCCGTCAGCAGTGATGACCTGTCCAGTAATATAATCGGCTGCGTCTGAAGCGAGGAATACGACAAGCGGCGAGATGTCTTCGGGTCTCCCAATACGTCCTGCCGGAATATAACTTCCGAACTGCTCGGCGTCGTACCATGGTTGGCCGATGAATTTATCCACCTCTACTGCTCCGGGAGCCACTGCATTCACTGTAATACGTGAAGGCGCCAAATCCAGCGCCAACTGCCTCGTAAGCGCATTAATCGCACCTTTGGTCGCAGCATATACCGCATATCGCGGCATCGTCAGTTGTCCATGAATCGAACTGATGTTGATTACTTTTCCGCCGCCCTGCCGGATCATTTCTTTGGCGCACGCCTGGGTACAAAAAAATGTCCCTTTCAGATTCGTGTTGACCACTTGCTCGTAGAATGACTCTGTTACGTCAAAGAAATTTTCTGTTGGGTCAACCGCCGCATTATTTACCAGAATGTCAACCCGGCCGTAAGTTTCAATCGTCCTGCCGACGAGCCGCTCGATGCCCTCCATACCAGAGATATCCGCCCGGACGGCGATCGCTTCATGCCCTGCATCTTCAATAACACGAACAGTGGAGGATGCCCCCTGCTCGCTGTTGGCATAGTTTACAACGACTTTTGCTCCCGCTGCCGCCAGTTGCCGGGCAATATCGCTTCCGATTCCGCGGCCGGCTCCGGTAACGATGGCCACCTTTCCCTTTAAAGAACCCATGCAACAACCTCCTATATCTGAATGACAAAACCGTATGAATCACCATGGGCGTACTCATTATATCGATTCCTAAATCATTTTGTCAACTGTTTACCATTTTAACTCTTGATGGCGCCTGGGATGCGGCCAGTTCGATCGTCTGCAGCCGTCGATCACTGCTGTATCTCAATCCCCCGCGGAAAGGATCGCAAAAAAAACGAGGAGTATGATCGTCCGCCAGCTTATCAAATACACGACGTGTGACCGGGCCCATACGGCATGTTTGAATTCATCGAATGTTTTCGGAATTTTCAGACCGTATTGATCGAACATCCGTTTATTGTCGATCGAGGGGCAGCGGGTACTCGCCAGCAATTATTTGAGAGCCTCTAGTTCGATCTGAAAAGTGATGGGACCTTTCGTCAGTCCGAGTTGTATCGTTTCGTCCCGGCAAGGCACCGGGGTTCCGTTAACAACAGCTTGTACTATACCATACTGCGCCGGGAGCCGTACATGCAGATAAGTCTGAGCCGGACGTTTGCTGCCTGTACCGGTCAAGGAGCACGTTCCCTGAATGATGCTCTGCGTCTTGTCGAATTGCAACCTATAACTTACTTGCCCAAAATGGGTGTTCATCGCGACGACGCCGACAGGCTGGCCGCTGGTCAGCCATTCTCTGTCAATGCCCTGGGCCAGATGAAGAATATCTCCTTTCTCCATCAGTAGAGAGTTTCGCAACACGCGCACGATAGCCAATGGAGTCCACAAATGTTGCCGATCACCGGTGCATGTGTTCGTTCCGGGCTCCTGGCCACGCTCTTCACACCAGGTAATCAATGGGGTTCCGTGATTTATCGCTCTGTACAAATATTCGACAGCGGCATCTCCATCCCCTCTGACCAGATGCGCATTCGCTAAATCATCCAGTGCGGCAGATACCCACATCCCCCCTTTGAGCCCGCCGGTATCCACCGGCAATCCACCCAAGCTCAGATGGTTCTCCATATATTGAATTGTGCCATTGATCCATTCATGATCTTCCGGCAATAAGCCGGTAGGATATAAAGCATGCAGCGCACCCCAACGACTACCCGACGTGTTATTGGACGACGCCGGTATCCAGCGGCTGCCGTCTGGAGCGATGATGGTACCGGAAGACAACGATTCCAGAAGCGCTTTTCTCCCTTCCTGGTATATCTGCGACAGTTCGGCGATATGCTCGTCTTTCCCCAGAATTTCGGCAGCTTCCAGTGCCAGCTTGTCAGCATACACCGCCCAGATATTATGCGGATAAAAAACTCCGAAGTGGTCATCGCCGTTGAGGAGACCGCAATCTCCCATCCCCCGTGGCATCAGACCCCGCTCAGCCAGTTCTTCAGCGGAATATCGCGTACTGTTTCGCATTCTCTCCTGCCAGCGCGAGCTGGCTAACATGCGTGGAAAAGCAAGCTCAAGATAAGCTTTGTTATTCGTCAGCCTGTAATGTTCCATTATCGTATGTGATTTAAACCCAGTGCCTCCCCACATCGTGAAGGTCCATCCTTTGGCCCCCGTCCAATCCCCATCCTGTTCCTGTTGTTCCATAAAAAAGCGGATCCCTTGTTCCGCTTCCTCCTCCATGCCAAGCTGATCCAGGACGATCGGAACCTGGGATGGTTCGAAAGGGTTGGTGTTGCGGTATATTTCCGTCCCGCAGACCGAAGCAATATAGCCGTCCGAGAAAACCTCTCGCATAACGAACAAATCTGCAAGAGAGGCTTTAAATGCCAGGAAGAGGGCCGGATCTGGAATTAACGTCTTATGTGCCGGTTCAACACGCGATCTCCATGCTGTGATGGCAGAGTTCCACTCCGCATCCCAATCCGCATCCTCTAGCTGCTTCAACTCGCTCATAAAGGCTTCATGAGGTCTTATGACCCAACCTGATCTCTCTTCTCCCGGCGCCAATTCCCAAATCATTGTGAATTGCTTCATTCCCGCTATGAACCGATCCGCACCCAATCCGAGAACCAGAATCCGGTCGGCACGATCATTGTGCCCAGCTTGAAGCACGTTCGCGGTACCCCGCGGGTCGACCCAGGCCGGGTTAAAACCGCCGCCTTCATTTCGCCCGCATCTGATCGAATATTGCCTGGAGCGCTCTCCCGAATTCCGTACCGTAATCTTTACCAGCGTAGCGGAAGCGGTGCCCGCCATCGCAAGCGAAACCTGCCCCTCCTCATCCCCAAATTCCTGATATAAAATCGGCAGCCATCCCTCTAGACGTCTCCAGCTATGCGCAACGAGATCACTTCCGTCTGCTGCTACGCTAAACCGGACACTCCAATTAACTTTTGGTACGACGCACGCTCCTATTTCATATTGGTCCATCCGATCATAAGTCCACTTCATCGTTACACCTTCACGATCCGCATCGAGCAATGTTTTGACCCCATGATCCGGCAAAGCGGCTGTTAGTCGATGCGGGGTGCCGAATGCGAACGCATAATCAATTTGTTTCAAGTAATGGTCCCCTTTCTGTTTATCCTGATCAGTATGATCTGCATCATCAAACTGATTGTAGCCGCTTACAAAAAAATTGTCAACAGTTTTCATTTATAAGTTTAGGGGGATGAAATTTGCTCACAAAATTCCAAAAGCAAATGTAAGCTAGCTGGCCGTCGGCACATCCGCCGGAATTCATGCGTACAAGATGCCTGGCTTATGCAGACAGTATTTCATTGATCAAAAAAATAGCGCCCGATTCCCTCCAGGGAAACAGGCGGCACGTACCGGCGCCGTTCCGATTGCACCTTTGGCCGCGTCACTTTCCTTTCAACTGCTTGGAAAGCCGCTGCGCCAGTTCAACCTTTGCGCCCAATATATGATTGTCCAAAATTTTGTAGCAGTCTTGATTTTTTTGAATAATCGCGTCTGCCAGTTCCTTGTGCTTCTTGTAAAAGTCAAAAAACGAATCGTACGTCGTATTGGCGATATTCAAAATCGTATACAGCAAATTGGACATCGTATCCCACGCGCGCTGCATTTGCTGATTTTCCGCCATAATCATAAGGCTTCGATGGAACTGGATGTCAAGAGCCGTAATTTGCTGGGCCGATATTTCTTCCCCTTTATTGTGAATGTCGCGGATCATTTCCGTAATTTCGAGAATCGGTGCATAGCTGACCATCGGGTTTTGCAAAATCAATTCAAGCGCTTTGTACTCCATCATAAGGCGAAAATCAAACATATCCTCGGCGTCTTTATTGGAAAATCCGACGATGACCGTCCCGCCATTGGGAAGCGTTTTGACAAGCCCTTCTTGCTCTAACATTTGCAACGCCGTGCGAATGGGGCCGCGACTGACGCCGTATTCGCTCGACAACTGGGTTTCCACCACGCGGACGCCCGGCTTCAGATTTCCCAAAATGACATCGAGACGAAGCTTGCTCAAAATATCTTTAGTTAAGATCGTACGTTCGAACGGTCCAAATGATTGTGGTTTCACATCGATACCCTCAATTCCGTATATAGTCTATATGTTGAAATAGTACCTAAACTCAGTGAGTGGTGTCAACAACACTTGGATATGGATTCCGTTGTTACGGCCACAGTCAGGAGGCTACCCGCTTGCGGCGATTGAACATGTCGATCAATACGGCCGTAATCATGACGACGCCGATCGTCACCGTCTGCCAGTGAGTGTTGATGCCCAAAAAGATCATCCCGTTGTTCAGGATCATCAGGATCATTACGCCGATAAACGCTCCGATCATCGACCCGGAGCCGCCCAGCAGACTGATTCCGCCGACGACGACCGAAGCGACAACCAGCAGTTCCCAGCCGGAGCCGATCGTAGGGGATCCCGTCAGCAGCTCGAACGACATCAGGGTTCCGGCCAAACCGGATAAAACCGAGCACAAGATGAAGGCGGACAATTTCATTTTCATGACGGATATGCCTGCGAGTCTGGCCACTTCCTTATTGTCCCCGGTCACATACAGATTTCGCCCATACACGGTCTTGGTCAATATAATGTGAAATACGATTATCAGCACAAAGAAGCATAAAAACGCCCACGACGTTCCAAGCGGAGAGAGGGAGCTAAACGTGTTGATCGCGTCCGGCAACGGGTAAATCGGATAGCCGTTCGTAATGATGTTGGTAAATCCTTTTGCAATGTACAGCATGCCGATTGTCGCGATAAAAGAAGGTATGCCGAATTTAACGCTCAAAACACCGTTAACCATTCCCGCAACCGCGCAAACGAGAATGCAGAGCAGCACCGCCAGGGCGGGGTGGATTCCGTGCGTCATCATCCAGGCTCCGGAAATCGCCCCGAGGCCGGCAACTGATCCGACAGATATGTCGATTTCACCGGTCAATATGACGAGCGTCTGCCCGATCGCCACCAGCCCGATAAAGGCGGACGACCGTAGTATGGAGCCGATATTGTCAAACGACAAAAAAGAAGGGTTGAGCAGGCTGAACGCAATGACCAAAATAACCAAAGGAATAATGGCTCCGACTTCGCCGGACAGTTTATTCATACGGCTGTATAAACTAGATTTCATATTCATCGTTCCCTCATTCCTACTCAAAGTGAGCCGAGCGCGTCGCCGAGAGCATGACCCGTTCTTCCGTCGCATCCGCCTTGTCAATCTTCTCCACGACAGCGCCGTTAGCCAAAACGATGCATCTGTCCGAAAGCGCTAGCAGCTCTGGCAAGTCGGACGATACCATGATGACCGACAACCCTTGCTCCACAAGTTGGTTGATGATCGTATAAATTTCGTTTTTCGCGCCGACATCGATTCCTTTGGTTGGTTCGTCCAGCAGCAATATCGCAGGCTCGTTGTTCAAAGCCCGGCCAATGACAACCTTTTGCTGATTGCCTCCGCTTAACGTTCCGATAAGCGCTTCGATGCCCGTCGCTTTCACCTTCATTAACTTGTAGTACCGGTTTGCCACGGCATATTCCTGGCCCGGTTTAAGAAATCCGTATGCCGAAATGTGCACCAAATGGTTGATCGTTAAATTTCGCTTGATGGAGGACAAAAACAGCATGCCGTCTTTTTTTCGATCTTCGGTTACCAAAGCAAATCCATGCTTCATCGCATCACGTTCGTTGCGGATTTTGATTTTTTTGCCGTTCAGCCATATGTCGCCCTTCTCCCAGGGAAGCCGACCGTACAAAGCGTTCAGCACCTCGGAACGCCCCGCTCCTGTCAGACCAGCAATGCCCAACACTTCTCCCTTGCGGAGCGTAAAGCTGATGCTGTCGAGGCTAAGCCGATTTTTGACTTCGGGGTGCGCAACCGTCAAGTTCTCAACGCGGAGCAGTTCCTCTCCAATATGGTTAACCCGTTCAGGATACAAGTTTTTAATTTCTCTACCCGTCATATCCCGAACGATCCATTCTTCCCGAAATTGGCTTTTTTCGTAGGTTTGGATGCAGCGACCGTCTCGCAATATGAGCGTCCGGTCGCAAAGCTGAAAAATTTCCTGCATTTTGTGCGTAACGAATACAATGCTCGTGCCGTTTTTTTTCAAACCTTCCACGATTCGAATCAAGTTTTCCACTTCGTTAACCGTAAGCGAAGTCGTCGGTTCATCCAATATGAGTACTTTGGGCTGAAGAGAAAGCGCTCTGGCAATCATGAGCAGCTGTTTCTTGCCTACGCTCAGCAGCCTGGCTTTCATGGCCGGGTCGAATTCGAAATGGTATTGCTTGAACAACTCGCCGGCGGCTTCGTTCACCTTTTTCATATTGACCCGCCATTTTGAACTGTTCACCGAGCTCAAATGTCCGGCAAATATGTTTTCACCCACGCTTAAGCTGTCGAGAACGTTCGTTTCCTGCGGGACGAAACCGATCCCTTTCCTTTGCGCGTCGTGCGGAGACATGAACTTGAGCTGCCGACCGTCGATCCAAATTTCCCCTTCATAGGTACCGTATGGATAAATACCGTTCAATATTTTGAGCAAAGTCGATTTTCCTGCGCCATTTCCGCCGATCAATCCAAGTACTTCACCTTTGCGAACATGAATGTCAACCTGATCGAGCACCGTGACGCCGGAAAATTGCTTTCGAATGTTTTTCGCCTCTAGCATAATTGCGCGATCCATAGCCGTCACCTCTGATGAGCGACACAGGCTCCCGCAACGATCATGGGGACCCGTGCCTCTTCTCGCTTATTTTTTGAAATATTCTTTGACCTTCATAATAATTTCTGCGTATTTGTCAATGCCTTCGGCCGTCACGACCGGCGCTTCCAACGGTTTGAAGTATGGCAATTGCTCGCCGCGAAGAAGCTTGTCGAGAATTACAACGCTCTCTTGCGCTTCTTCATACAGCGGCTGTGCTACAATGCCGTAAATTTTGCCGCTCTTGACAAGATCGATGTTCTGTTCAGTATAGTCCATGCCGATGCAAATCAAATCCGATTTCCTCGTCTGGTCTTTGGCCCCTGCCCAGGTTGCTGCTCCTCCGCCCGTTGTTGAGAAGGCGCCGACAAGGTCATTGTTGGATTGGATAATGCCGACCGCCTTGCCAACCGCGATTGCCGGATCAAAACCTTCTTCGATCGGCGCGAGCACTTTAATATCCGGGTAGTTGTCGTACATCATTTTCTTAAAGCCTTCGGCCGCTTTGTTTTCCAATATGTTGAAGCTGCCTTGGGTAATGGCGACGGTGCCTTTGCCGCCGACCTTTTCTGCGATGGCTTTGGCGGCGTCCTGGCCATACTTGTACGGATCTGCGGTCAAGTTGACATCAAGGCCGGGCGCTTCTCCTTCCGCAACAGGGAAGTGCGGAACGACGACTTTAATTTGGGAGTCCGAAGCTTTTTTGATGAAAGGGAAAAATGATTGTTCATGCGCCCATACGAGCATCCCTCTCACGCCTTTCAAAATTCCCGCCTCCCCCATCGCAATCGCATTGGCGGAGTTTGCGTCATCCCCAGCCAAAATTTCCGCCGGGTAGCCGAGCTCCTTCGCTTTCTCCAAAAAGCCGATCTGAACGATGTTGTGAACAGGGTGGCCCTTCAAAATCATGACGATCGCAAGCGGATGGTCTTTCGGATCGTAAGCTTTGTCTCCCCCTTGCTGAACTTCCGCCCCTGATGTATCGGAAGGTTTCGCCTGTTCAGCATTTTTCGAACATCCCGCCACGATCAGCATAACCGCAGCCAACATAATCGCAAGCCACTTCCTCATACCATTTAACCTCCCGAGATCTTTTCAGATAATGCAACATGCAGCAAGTCCAACCGCTTACGTCCCCTGTCCCCCTTTATTTAAGCTACAAAACCGAAATGAAGCGGTTACATTTCTGGGCCAATAAGTTTTTGTTTTCGCCCTCATTGTAAATTAGTGCGCATATATTGTCAACTTTTTTGTTCATTTGTATACATTAAATTAGTTTTGTCAACATTTTTTAGAGGGTCATGTTTCAAACAGCAGCTGTATATGTTCAAAACAACGGTGTTTACCCGAGATAACGTTGCCGATGCTTTAACGGCCCATCATGCCGGCGAAATTCGTCTCAAAGTAATCGGGCACAGTCTCTTCCCTCCTCATGTTACTTCAAATTTTTTCCAGCTATGCTCATTCCGCAAATGACGATAATAAAGTTTCAGGCCTCATTGCTTGGGGCAGGATGAAATGAGCACAATTGGATACAAATTTGCTAGAATTGGGAATGTTCCCTGTCCAGCGGATAACGCTATCATATGAGTCAGGAGGATGATACAAATGAACAAGCAAATCCAAGTTACTATTTGGAATGAATATCGGCATGAATTAAGCAATGAAGTCGTTAAAGGCATCTATCCGAAAGGAATGCACCAGGCAATCGCCGACGGAATCAGCTGCGATCAATTCGCCATTCAGACGGCAACGCTTGACGAGCCGGAGCACGGCCTGACCGAAGAAAAGCTGAAAAACACCGATGTACTTATCTGGTGGGGGCATATGGCGCACGGCGATGTGCAGGATGAAATCGTTGAGCGCGTGCAAAAACGCGTACTGGAAGGTATGGGACTGATCGTGCTCCATTCCGGTCATTTCTCCAAAATTTTCAAAAAGCTGATGGGTACATCGTGCGATCTGAAATGGCGCGAGTCCGGAGACAAGGAGCGGTTATGGGTTGTATCGCCTGGCCATCCGATCGTTCAGGGCATCGGCGAATATTTCGAGCTGGAGCAGGAGGAAATGTACGGAGAGCATTTCGATATTCCTGAGCCGGACGAACTGGTGCTCGTAAGCTGGTTTGAAGGCGGCGAAGTATTCCGCAGCGGCTGCTGCTACAAGCGCGGCTTGGGCAAAATTTTCTACTTCCGTCCAGGACATGAAACATTCCCAACCTATTATAATGAAAACGTGCTGCGCGTGATTGCCAATGCTGTTCACTGGGCTGCACCGACCGGCGATACTCCGCCGCGTTACGGCCATTTTATCCCATCACTTGAGCCAATCAAGGAGAAAGGTTAAGCGGTCAAATGACGACTCTGAAAATAGGTGCAGTGGGAACGGGAGGTATTTTCCGGCATGCACATGGTCCTGGCTGGGCCGCGGCTCCTGAAGCGGAGCTTGTCGCGCTTTGCGATCCGCATCTTGCCTCGGCAGAAGCAATGGCTGCTGAATACGGGGTAACAAAGGTTTATGCCGATTATCGCGAAATGCTGGAAAAAGAACAGCTGGATGCCATCGGCATCTGTACGCCTAACCTGTATCATTCCGAAATCGCCATCGCTGCCCTTGAAAAGGGCCTGCATGTATTTTGCGAAAAGCCGGACGCGATTAATCCGCTCGAAGCGCAAAGGATGGCCGATGCAGCTGAGCGATCCGGCAAAATTTTGATGACGATGCGCAATAACCGGTTTATGCCTTCATCAAAATTTTTGAAAAGCTTTATCGAGAGCGGCAAAATGGGAGAAATCTACACCGGCCGTACAGGCTGGGTACGCCGCCGCGGCATTCCGGGCCTTGGGGGCTGGTTTACGAACAAGGAGCTGGCAGGCGGCGGACCGCTTATCGATCTGGGCGTACACATGATCGATCTGGCCATTTGGTTAATGGGCAATCCGCGTCCGATAGCCGTATCGGGAGCTGCCTATAATAAATTGGCGCAAGCTATACTTCCTTCCACACAAAGTGATGGCGGCAACGGGTTCAGCGTGGAGGATCTGGCGACCGGCTTTATCCGTTTTGATAACGGCGCTACGTTGCAAATTGAATTCAGCTGGGCATCGAATATTGAGGAAGAGCACCGTTTTCTCGAGCTGCGCGGAACATCGGCCGGATGCAGCATGAGAGATGGAGAGCTAAAGCTGTTTACTGAAATCGAACAAGTCCAATGCGATATTATTCCGCGCTTCAGCAGTACTAACGAAAGCATGCACAGCGCGAATATCCAGCATTTTGTCGATTGTGTGCTTGGCAAGGCAGAGCCGATTATCAAACCGGAATTTGGCGTAGATATGATCAAAATTTTGTCTGCCATTTACGAGTCCACACAAAAAGGAATGGAAATTCGTTTGTAGTAAAATTTGGGCGATTTTATAAAAGATCGAGTTCAGGGCTTGAAGCCCTTGAACTTGATCTTTTTTCGGCTCAAAAGCTTGACCTGTCCCATATATTTTAGTTGTTGACAAAATTGTTTCTTGAGCGCAAAATAAGAACATGAAAAACATCACGGACTAATTTTCACAGAATTGTTCCAGTGAAAGGTGTGAACAATATGTTTATGGGAACTGAACAAACAAAGGAAAGCCATGGATGGCTGCGCAATAGCAATGACGTTAGTTTGGAGGAAGTTAATAACACGGTACGCATTCCCCGCAAGGCCGGATTTTGGCGCAAATTTCTTGCCTTTGCCGGTCCTGGCTCACTAGTCGCAGTCGGATATGTCGATCCCGGCAACTGGGCAACCTCAATCGCCGGCGGCGCCCGCTTCGGCTATACGCTGCTATCGGTCATTCTAATTTCTAACCTGATCGCGATGCTGCTGCAAGCCTTATCTGCGAAGCTCGGCATTGTCACCGGCAAAGATCTGGCTCAGGCGACAAGGGATGCAGTGGGCAAAAAGACAGCCACATTCCTTTGGATATTAACCGAGCTGGCGATTGTCGCCACCGACCTTGCCGAAGTGATCGGCTCAGCCATCGCGCTAAATTTATTATTCGGCATTCCGCTGCTGCTTGGCATCGCCATTACGACGCTTGATGTGCTGCTGCTATTATTACTGCAGAAAAAAGGCTTCCGCTGGATTGAATCGATTGTAATCGTCCTTATGGCAACCATATTCTTAGTCTTCGTTTTTGAAGTTATCGTCTCCAGGCCGGAAATGTCCGCATTACTTGGCGGCTATGTGCCAAAATTCGAAATTGTCACCAATCCGGAAATGCTGTTTATTTCATTGGGGATATTAGGTGCAACCGTCATGCCGCATAATCTGTATTTGCATTCATCCATTGTGCAAACCCGTCAATACGCGCGAACGACGGAAGGCCGCAAGGAAGCATTGAAATTTTCGTTTATCGATTCCAACCTGTCGCTGTTCTTCGCTTTTCTGATCAACTCGGCCATTCTCATTCTTGGCGCGGCTGCTTTCTACGGCACCGGTCTGGATGTATCCGAGATCGAAGGCGCCTATGAGCTGCTCAGCCCGACGTTAGGAATCAGCATTGCCGGCACCTTGTTCGCCGTCGCTCTGCTGGCCTCCGGTCAAAACTCGACGATCACCGGCACACTGACCGGACAGATTGTCATGGAAGGCTTTATCCGGATGAAAATCTCGCCTTGGCTGCGGCGTCTGATTACCCGCTTGATCGCGGTTGTTCCAGCATTTATCGTGACATGGATTGCCGGTTCAAAGGGTACCGGCGAGCTGCTACTCTGGAGTCAGGTTATTCTCAGCCTGCAGCTGCCGTTCGCGGTTGTGCCGCTCGTGCTCTTCACCAGCGACAAACGCAAAATGGGCGAATTCGCCAACAAGACGTGGATCAAAGTAACCGCCTGGACATCCACTGCCGTCATTGTTGCCCTTAATGTTTTCCTCGTCGTTTATATTTGCGTTACTGGACAGGAGTTATGATAAAGCTACCAGTCTCAATATAAAAGGATTCCATCCCGCAGACCTAAGTTAGTCTGTAGATGGAATCCTTTTTTCGGCTTCATATGCGTCGCCCGCCTTCTTCACCCAATCGAACAAATATAGTATCGTATAGAACTCAAA
This sequence comes from Paenibacillus sp. GCM10027626, assembly GCF_042676285.1. Classification (NCBI taxonomy): domain Bacteria; kingdom Bacillati; phylum Bacillota; class Bacilli; order Caryophanales; family Paenibacillaceae; genus Paenibacillus; species Paenibacillus sp. GCM10027626. The sequence goes on from NZ_JBHTHC010000012.1 coordinate 165,702, forward strand.
CATCCTCATTTGAAGCCCAGCCTCGTCAGGTTCGTTAGCGCTAAAGCAAAAAGAGCTGAAACAAGCGCTTAAGTTTCCTTAAGTAAACTTTTTGTTGTCAATGAAACTCTTTTGTTGTATAATAAAATAAATGTGTGTACTAAAAAATGATTGCCAAAGCAAATTTTTTTACTTTAAATGTTTCCCTAAAGAAACTTAATTTCCCCGAGGAAAGAGGTTTGTCTATCTGAAAATCCATTCATACGCTTCACTTCACCCAATCTGAACTTTGAAACTATAAATAAGGAGAGAATACTATGCCCTCATTTCCATTTTCATCAACTTCCCCTTCCCGCCTGAAGCGCGTGCTGCTGGCTTTCCTGCTGGCCTTGTGCGTCGCTGCCCTTGCAGCTTGCGGCAACAAAGAGAACACACCGGCTGCCAAGGAAGGGCAAATCAAAATTACGACGACCGTCGGTATGATTACCGATGTTGTAGAGCAAGTTGGCGGTGAGCATGTTAAAGTAACCGGGCTGATGAAGGCCGGGGTCGATCCGCACTTGTATAAAGCTTCGCAAGGCGATATTCAAAAGCTCGACGAAGCTGATGTCATTTTCTACAACGGCCTGCATCTGGAAGGCAAAATGGTTGAAATTTTCGAGAAAATGGCCAAGAAAAAAACGACTGTAGCCGTATCGGACGATATTGATCACAGTACGCTGCGCACCGGCGCCGAGAACGGAATGGATACCGAATATGATCCCCATATCTGGTTCAATGTCAAGCATTGGATGAAGGCGACGGAGACGATTCGCGAGACGCTCGTCAAATTCGATCCCGATCATGCGGACGACTATAAAAAGAATGCAGAAGCTTATTTGGCACAGCTGAAGCAGCTCGACGAAGAGGTTGCCGAGCAAATCAAGACGATTCCGGAAGGCAGCCGCGTGCTGGTGACTGCCCATGATGCTTTTGGTTACTTCGGCGATGCCTATGGCATGCAGGTTATGGGGCTTCAAGGGATGAGCACCGCATCTGAAGCCGGCACGAAGGACGTTACTGATCTGCGCGATTTCATTGTAGAGCATCATATTAAAGCGGTCTTCATCGAATCTAGCGTTCCGCGCAAAGCGATTGATGCTGTCATTCAGGGTGCGAAGGAAAAAGGGCACCAGCTGGAAATCGGCGGCGAGCTGTTCTCTGACGCCATGGGCGAAGAGGGAACTGTAGAAGGTACGTATATCGGTATGGTGCGCCATAATGTCAATACGATCGTGAAAGCACTGAAGTAAGGCCTGCAAGAAGTAAAGGAGGGTACTAGAGATGAAAGAACAACATCCGTTAACAGTGAAAAATATTTCGGTCGCCTATCAGAAAAAGCCGGTACTGCGCGACGTCTCTTTTGATGTGCCGGAGGGCAAGCTGATCGGGATCGTTGGCCCGAACGGCGCCGGCAAATCGACTTTGATCAAAGCCGCTCTCGGCCTTATACCGCGCCTGTCCGGCGAGGTATCGATTTACGGCAAGCCCTATGCGGAACAGCGGCGGCTTGTCGGCTACGTGCCGCAGCGCGAATCGGTCGATTGGGACTTTCCGACCAATGCGCTCGACGTCGTGATGATGGGACGCTACGGACATCTCGGCTGGTTTAAGCGGCCGGGCCAGGCCGAAAAGCGGATTGCCATGGAATGTCTGGCCAAGGTCGGCATGGCTGATTTTGCCGACCGGCAAATCAGCCAATTATCCGGCGGGCAGCAGCAGCGGATTTTTCTCGCCCGCGCCTTGGCGCAGGATGCCAAGCTGTACTTTATGGATGAGCCCTTCGTGGGCGTCGATGCCGCTACGGAAAAAGCGATTATTACCTTGTTAAATGAACTGAAAACACAGGGCAAGACGGTACTCGTCGTGCATCATGACCTGGCTACGGTCAAAGAATATTTCGATTGGGTCATGCTGCTCAATGTGAAGCTGATCGACTTTGGCCCGGCGGAACGGGTATTTACGACCGAACGGCTTCAGGAAACGTATGGCGGCCGCTTGACGATGCTCGAGCGCAATGACCAGACAGCTCTGATTACGAACGGGAGGTGACGGCAATGCAGGATTGGTTACGTATTTTTACCGACCCGAATGCCCAGTGGATCCTGTTCGGCTGTATGCTGCTCGGGCTTAGCAGCGGCGTTATCGGCAGCTTTGCCTATTTGCGCAAGCAGTCGCTTATGGGCGACGCATTGTCCCATGCCGCATTGCCGGGCGTGTGCATCGCCTTTATGCTGAGCGGCTCCAAGTCGATCTTTCTGTTTTTGATTGGCGCGACTATCGCGGGGATTATCGCCACCTTCGGGATCGGCTACATTACGCGCAACACGCGCATCAAGCAGGACTCCGCGCTAGCGATTGTGCTGACTGTCTTTTTTGGCCTTGGTATCGTACTGCTGACCCAAATTCAGCACAGCGGCAACGGCAACCAGAGCGGGCTGGATAAATTTCTGTTCGGTCAAGCGGCTTCCATGATGAAATCCGATGTCATCATTATGGCGATTATTTCGGTTTTTCTGATCGGAGTTTGCTCCCTTCTCTTCAAAGAATTCAAGCTGCTCAGCTTCGACCCCGGATTTGCCCGCGGCATAGGCTATCCGGTCGCTTTTATGGATCAGCTTATTATGTTTCTGCTGGTCGTCGCGGTTGTTGTCGGCATCCAGGCCGTTGGCGTCGTTTTGATGGCCGCCCTGCTAATTACGCCTGCCGTTTCCGCGCGATATTGGACGGAAAAGCTCGGCTTAATGGTCGTCTTGGCCGGCTTGTTCGGCGCACTCAGCGGACTGTTCGGCACCTTTATTAGCGCCAACGGCAACAACCTGCCGACAGGGCCGCTCACCGTGCTGGTGGCAACTGCTATTTTTGTCATATCCGTCATCGCCGCGCCGCGGCGCGGCATACTTTCCAAAGTGCTGCTGCGGGCCTCAGTAAGAAATAAAGTTAGGCAAGAATCGATGATGCCGGCCGTAGAGCGCAGGAAGGAGGAAGCCGTATGAGCACCTTTTGGATTATCTTGACCGGCGCTCTCGTCGCCAGTACATGCGGTATCGTCGGCTGCTTCCTCGTTCTGCGAAAGATGGCGATGATCGGCGACGCGATCAGCCACTCTGTCCTGCCGGGCATCGTCATTGCCTTTCTGGTCAGCGAATCCCGGGACTCGCTGTTTATGCTGCTTGGCGCCGCTGCGCTCGGTCTCGTGACCGTATTTTTAATTCAGCTTTTCCATCAAAGCGGCGTGCAGTCCGATGCATCGATCGGCGTCGTCTTTACGGCACTCTTTGCTGTCGGCGTCGTGCTGATTAGTATGTACACCCGGCATATCGATCTCGATCTCGACTGCGTGCTTTACGGCGAGATTGCCTATGTGCCGTGGAATACGCTGGAAATCGGCGGCGTGGATATTGGGCCGAAAGCGGTATGGGGCGTCGGCCTGGCGCTTCTGTTATGCGTTATCGTCATTAGCGCCTTTTATAAGCAATTCAAGATTTGCTCCTTCGACCCGGCAATGGCGGCTGCCGTCGGCATCCCTGTCGCCTTGTTTCACTATTTGCTTATGGGGCTCGTGTCCGTCAGCACAGTCGCTTCCTTCGAAAGCGTAGGCGCCATTCTTGTAGTCGGCATGCTGGTTGTACCGCCGGCTACCGCCTATATGTTAACCGACAAGCTCGGGCATATGATTGTATACAGTATTGTCATCGGCTGTCTCAGCTCAGTAGCGGGCTATTATGTGGCACATCTGCTGGACGCCTCTATTGCAGGCTGCATGATTACAGTTGCCGGCGTATTTTTTGTTATCGCGCTGCTGTTCTCGCCAAAGCATGGTGTTATAATTCGCAAATTCAAGCAGAAGCGGCTAGTACAGGAAAATCAGTTCTAATCGTAAGAAGAAACGGCTGACGCCGTCCTTGGCGCGAGGCAAGTTTCTTCCCCTGAAATTTTATAGAATTTGCCGAGTGAAACTTATAAATTCTATAAAATCAAAAAAACCGTCAAGCTTCTTCCGCTTTATCGGAAAGCTTGACGGTTTTTCTCACTTCGGCAGCCCGTTTACCCACTGCGTGAACACAGCCCAGAACTTGTCATCCTCATTTTCGATGCGCTGCATGTTCGCTAAACGGATGGCCTCCTCCGGATAATCGGTTACAATGCCGTCTACACCCATGCCGAAAAATTGCTCCATTTGCTCGCTCTCATTGACCGTCCAGACATAGATCTCCTTTTTATGGAGCTGTGCTGCGGCCACTGCCGTTTTCTTGACCAAATATTGCTCCATCACTACAAAATCAGCCTTAATATGCTCCATTTGCGGAACGCCGGCAAACATGATATATCCGACCTTCAAACCCGGCTCCGCTGACTTCACCTGCTGCACAATATTATAGTCGAGTGATTGAACAATGCATTCCTCCATAAAGTTTTGCTCATGCAGCGTTTTTAAAAAGGCTGGTACTAAATTCCGCTCCTGGCCATGCGTTTTCAGTTCAATATTCAGTTTTATTTTTCCGCGCGCAGCTTCCATGATCTCCGGCAGGCTGCTAATTTTGCCGACAAAATCCCCTTGTCTGACATCGAGCTTCCTCAGCTCATCCATCGTCATATCATACACTTCGGCATTATGGCCGGTAAGCCGCTTCAAGTTCGTATCGTGAATAACGGCAAGCTGGCCATCCTTCGTCTCCAACACGTCAATTTCCGCGAAATCGGCCCCGGCTCGTATAGCGCCCTCGATTGCTTCCAACGTATTTTCGGCTCCAGCCGCGATGTAGCCGCGATGCGCCATGATGATCGGCTGCTCCTGCCGCATATTGAACTCTCCCATTGCCGGTATGAGCAGCAGACTGGTTCCGAGCGCAACAAGCAGCATAAGCGCAATAAGTTTGCGCCGATGCTTGCGCAGCAGCCCTCTCTTCAGAAAAGGCAGCGCGTCAGCGTCGGCGGGGTGATCCGCCAAATCGAGAACGGCATCCCCCGGCTTCGCCTTGGTCATATAAAGTCTGGTTAAAGTTGTCATGTACAATGGAATGACGACAACAGAAGCCAGATAAAGCGAGAGCACGACGCCCTTGGAGAACAGCGAATGCACGAAACCGGTATAGCTCGCCTGCTGCGGCAAAGTAAAATGAAGCAAAATAAATAACCCGAGCAAAATGACCAATATAATGACAAAAACAAACAAATATAAAAACATCGTCAGCATCGTCACCATAATCATTTTCAAATAGCTTTTGCGCTGAATGGCCGCGCTTCGTTTGGCCGCCTCCCAAAAGCCGCTCTTCCCCTCAATAACCATCGCATGAAGCAAAAAGGTCCAGCGTATATTAAAAAAGATTATAACGGCAAAGGCGGCAAAATAAAGCAGCGATCCTTGTCCGGTCTTAAACAGCTCGCCGGAAATAAAATTGGGAATTTCCAGCGTTGGCAGCAGCGACGGTCCAATCCCGTCACTAAGCAGCGGAATAATGAGCAGCAGATAAAGCGACCAGCCGACAAAGCCGTATTTGAACAAGGAGGGCAAATAACTGATCGCTTGAAAAAAGGCCGGGATAATGCCGATCTTCTTCTTGTGCTGCCCATAGAAAGAAATAATAATTAAAACCGCAAATTCCAAAAAGATCAGCGCCGTTGCCAGCGGTATAAGAATCAGCATGCTTAGCAGGCCATAGCGGCTTAAAACGAAACGCAGAAGCTCATAATTGGTCGCCCCGGCAAACCCGCCCATACTAAGCAATTTGTTAAAAATGACCGATATCATCGGCAAAAAAATAAAGATGGCCATCGTCTTATAAATCAGCTCAAAAATAAAAAGCTGCCGAAATGTAAATAGCATCGTTTTTAAAATATCGGCCATCATCGGAAAAATACGAGTTTTCCGGGTCTTTTGCATCTGACACACCTGCTTAAGAATAGAAATTCAAACGACTCCGATATTTATAAATTTTAACATATTTTCGAGGTAAAAACTGCATTTTCGACCAAGACTGGCAAATGTGACAATCCGATGACCGGCAAGCATTATATATTGCGTCATAGACTTGTTTCCCGTTATAATAAATTTGTTAAATTCAATAATGAACGGGTGTTTACTAATGCAATATTTAAAGGATGATGTGAAAAACAATATTTTGCAGGCTGCCTTAGGCGAGTTTAGCCGCCACGGCTATTTAAAGGCGTCCATGCGGCAAATCGCTACGGCTGCGGGTGTAACTCCAGGCAATATTTATCGTTATTTCAAAAACAAAGAAGACTTGCTTGACGAGCTGCTACATCCGGTTCATCAGCAGTTTGCCAGCTACTTGGGCGATATTCAAGCCGATATTGAACAGAACTTTCCGGGAAACCGCGCAAGCGACGGGAATCCCCTTCTCTACTGCAATATTATTGAGGATATGATTTTGAAATTGATCCAACATTCCAACACGGAATTTCGCATCATGCTCAATCAAAGCGAAGGGTCCAAGTATGAGAAAGTAAAGCAGGATGTTACCGGGGTCATTGTAAATATTTTGGAAAGAGTCATGCTCCAGTTACAACAAGGAGCGCCGCTGGCTGCAGATGCTTCCCAGTGGATTCATGTTACTGCGTCCACACTTAACGAAGGGATTTGCCTGATCCTGCGCGATTATGATGACGGGCAGACGGTAAGCAGGCTTATTACTGAACTGCTGCATATTTACACTGTTGGCATTAGCAAGAAGCTAAATCTTACAGAATAGATGCCGCCAGCGCTGTAATCAAGCCTATATGTAGAGTAACAACAGGCCCTATTTGAAGGAGAAGGAGTTGAGACGTCAATGAATCGCGTTATTAAATGGAGATGGACGCTGCTTGTGCTATGGCTCGCCGCAACTGTGCTGCTGGTGGCCATCCAGCCGGACACGAATGCTATTTTGCGGCAGCGCGGGCAAAATCCCCTTACTGAGGATAGTCCATCACAGGTCGCTGCCCAAATATTGCGGGAAATGAGCGGCTCTAAAATCGGAGCAAGCGATATTATCGTCTTTCATAACCCCGATAAGCTGACAAGTACCGATATGCAGCAAATTGAGCAAGGCATCGCACAGGTTAAAGCGAAGCAGACGGAGCTCGGCGTCGATGAACTGCTTGACCCGTTCTCTATGCCTGACGCCAAATCGTCCCTTGTATCTGAAGACGGGACGACACTTATGGTAAGCTTCCGGCTTGATCGGCTTGGACGGGAAATAGAAGATATTCAGGCCGAGTTCGATGGAGTGCTCAAGGATGTAAAGACAGATTATTACCTGACCGGGGAAGATTTTATTCAGAACGATTATATCCGGGCATCCGAAGCCGGGGTTGAGAAGAGCGCGTTACTTACTGTAGGCTTCATCCTGCTTGTGCTTATTGTGATGTTCCGTTCGGTCATCATCCCATTCGTTTCCCTGCTTGCTGTCGGCATTACTTATCTTTGTTCGATGGGCATCGCTGCGCAAGTGATCGATAAGCTGAACTTCCCCATTACGAGTGTAACGCAAATGCTGCTAGTCCTGATTTTGTTCGGGATTGGCACAGATTACAACATATTGCTGTTCAATCGTTTCAAGGAAGAGCTCGGCCACGGGCGAACAGTCGATGAAGCGATCGTCGTCACCTACCAAACTGCCGGAAAAACGATTTTCTACAGCATTTTAACGGTTTTCATCGCTTTTGCCGGATTAAGCTTCTCTACCTTTGGCATTTACAAGTCGGCCAATGTCGTCGCTATCGGAACGGCGGTGCTGCTCTTGCAAATTTGGACACTGACTCCTTTCTTTATGAAGACGATCGGTCCCAAGCTTTTCTGGCCTTCGAAGAAGGGAGCCGGACATAAGGAAAGTAAATTCTGGGCTAAATTAACAGCCATCGCCGTTAAAAATCCGCTTTTCACTACGGTAATTATTGTTATCATCATGATACCGGTGCTGATGTTTAGCGGCCAAAAGCTAAGCTTCGACCAATTGAAGGAGCTGGGCAACGGCTATCAATCCACGCAGGGCTTTACGATTGCTGCCGAACATTTCAGCCGCGGTCAGGCATTGCCGACAACGGTTCTCGTCAAAAACGACAAGCCGATGGATAACACTGATTCGCTCGCCGTCATCGATGCAGTAACCGAATCGCTAAAAAGCATCGAGGGCGTCAGCAAAGTAGCCGGCGTCACCCAGCCGGAATCGAAGCCGATCGAGCAATTCTATATCAGTTCCCAGACGGAAACAGTTGCAGAAGGCATCTCAGCAACGAAGGACGGCGTCGATCAAATTCAGGACGGCATTAAGCAGATGAACAACAAGCTGGTCAGCCCTGATTTTTCGGAAGTGAATAAGCTGGTCGATGGCACAGGTGAAATTCATCAGGGCTATTCGCAAATTGCTACCGCGCTTCGTCAGGTCGGCGACGGAATCGCTCAAGGCGCAAGCGGCGCAGAGCAGCTTCAAAGCGGCATCGCCAAGCTGAAGCAAGGAATGAAAACTGTATCCGGCCATACCTCCGAGCTCAGCAAAGGATTAAATCAATTGCAGCAAGGTTATGTGGCCATCGCGGACGGCTACGGCCAATTAGAGCAGCAGCTTCCGGGCATTCAGCAAGGTCTTGCCGGCATGAACGGTCTGATCGGCGGTCTCGGCGCAAAATACAGCGATCTGCAAACCGATAAGCAATATTTGACCTTGAAGCAGACCGGCGCAACGCTGGAAACCGGTCTTGCTCAGATTATCGGCGGCATGAAAACATTGCAAACGAATCATAAGCAATTAAATCGCTCGTTCGCCGAAGCGACAAAAGGATTAGGGCAAATTTCCACCGCGCAATCGGAAATGACGACAGGCCTCACCCAGCTGGAGACTGGGGCAAAGGCGCTTGCCAGCGGGCTCCAAAAAGGCGCTGCAGGCAATCGTGAAATTACGACTAATATGAAAAAGCTGAATGATGCGCTGAAAACAGTACAAACCGGTCAACAAAAGCTCGGCGAAGGGCTGAACGGTCTGTCTGACGGCATGAATCAGCTTAAGGATGGATTGAGCAAGAGCGGAAACGGTCTTGGCGATATATCCGAGGGATTGGGCAAAACCGGCGATTTTATTACCGAACTGAACAGCTCCAAAACCTTTTTCATCCCGCGCGAGGCGCTTGAAAGCGAGGATTTCGGCAAGTCGCTGGACAATTTCATGTCCAAGGATCGAAAAATCGTCAAATGGATCGTCATACTGGATAGGGACCCTTACTCGCCGGCTGCACTTGATACAGTGGCCCGCATCAACGCAACCTTAGCCAATTCGCTTAAAGGCACTGCGCTCGATCAAGCGCAGTTTGGCGCCACAGGTCCAAGTTCTACAACCTATGACACGAATGAAGCGCAGGTCGATTCGTTTACGAGTACAGCCATTATCGTCATTGTCGGCGTCTTCCTGGTGCTGCTGCTCGTCATTCGCAAATTTTGGCCGGCTGTCTACATTGTTGTCGCCTTGCTTGCTTCTTATTATGTCGCCATGCTCTCCTCGAATTATGTTACAGAGCATATACTGAAAGCCGATGGCGTATCTTCATTCGTACCGTTCTTCTCCTTTATCGTCATCGTCGCAGTCGGCGTCGATTACAGCATCTTCTTAATGATGCGCTACAAGGAGCATGAGCACGAAGCACCTGGCGTCGCCATCGTGGAAGCAGCCAAGCATGTCGGGGGCGTCATCATCTCCGCCATGGTCATCCTCGGCGGCACTTTCGCCACCTTAATGCCATCCGGCCTTGTTTTGCTAATCGAGCTGGCCAGTGCGGTCATTGTCGGCCTGCTTGTTCTATGCTATGTGTTGCTGCCAATGCTGCTTCCTGCTCTGCTTGTACTGCCTAATTCCTTAAAAAGCAAAAAATCAGGCGAGCAAAAGCAGGTTTACTCCAACAACTTCTAAAGTACAACGAATGAGCTCAGATCGATTGCCCTTTTCGGGCCTGTCGATCGGGCTCATTATTTTTTTCCTTGGCGCCATACTAAGATGTAAGGACAATATTGACAATTCAATTTATATATTATAATATGAATACATGCTCATATGTTGTTAATATATTTATGAAAAGAGGCTGCCACTATGCATGTTCACAATCATTCGCACTCTCATGCTCATGACCATCACGGTCATCATCATAGCCATCATGATCACGCCAGAGAAGGCAATAAAAAAGGCTTGCTCATTGCGCTGATCATCACATCCAGCATTATGCTGCTGGAGTTTTTCGGAGGACTTATCACCAACAGTCTTGCTTTATTATCCGATTCCGGCCATATGCTAAGCGATGCAAGCTCATTGCTGCTTAGCTTAATCGCCTTCTGGTTTGCTGCCCGTCCAGCTTCACCAAACAAAACATACGGCTTTTACCGGTTTGAAATATTAGCCGCCTTGTTCAATGGAGTGACGCTGTTTATCATTGCCGGGTTCATTACATGGGAAGCCATTCAACGCTTTAGCGAACCGCCTGCTGTAGCAAGCGGCTCAATGATGCTGATCGCCTCTGTCGGATTGCTGGCCAATCTCGTCAGCGCCTGGGCATTAATGCGCAAAGGCGATGTCAAAAACAATGTTAATTTGCGCAGCGCCTATTTGCACGTGATCGGCGATGCTCTCGGTTCAGTAGGCGCTATTGCTGCCGGTCTCATTATGATGTTATTTGGCTGGTATGTTGCCGATCCGATTATTTCTGTACTTGTCGCCCTGTTGATTCTTAGAGGCGCGTGGGGCGTCATCAAGCATTCTGTCCATATTTTGATGGAGGGAACGCCTGTAACGGTAGACCAGCAGGAAGTAAAGAAAGCTCTAATGGCCATCCAAGGCGTAACAGATGTTCACGATCTTCACATTTGGACCATTACCTCCAATCTTGATTCTTTAACCGGACATATCGTTATCGACGAACAAACGGACAGCCAGGCTGTTCTTCAGGCAGCGATCCACATTATTGAGGGTCAGTTTAAAATCCGGCATACGACCTTGCAAATTGAATCCGCCCGCATTCATCATGAAACGTTGAAGGTTTGAAAAATGGTAAGCTCCCTGCCTACGCCTGGCAGGGAGCTTTTGTGTGTGCAACTTGACAATGGTTGTTTTTGATCCATGTACCAGTCTCTTGTTTATTCAGCTTCCAGCCATTGCCGCGGCGGCGCTTAACGTTTAACACTCTTTTGCTGTCGGTAAAAATACCGAGAATGCCGTACCTTTTCCCGCTTCGCTGCGCACTTCGATCCAGCCCTTGTGTACGACAATGTTTTGCTGCGCGATCGCCAGGCCAAGACCTGTACCGCCGTTCGGCCGAGTTCTTGAATGATCGGCCCTGTAAAACCGGTTGAATATTTGGGATAGATCTTCCTGTGGAATGCCGACTCCGTTATCCTCAATTGCAATCCGGACAACCTCATCCTGTCGGTCGGGACAGTACATCCGTTCCACATGAAGCTGTACTTCTCCCCCCTCGTTCGTATAATGAATCGCATTAATTAAAATATTGTAAAGTGCGTGAAGAATACGAGATTTCTCGACCGAGACCTCAATCACATCCTCTGAAGCATGCATGGATAAGCCGATATGCTTATCCTCCGCCAAAAACTGCGTTTTCTCGATCAGCCCGCTGACAATCTCGACTATATTTTCAGCCGTTGGGCGAAGCTCTGTGCCGCCGGCCTCCAGCTTGGATAGATCGAGCACGTCATGAACCAGCCGGGATAACCGCAACACTTCGTCGAGCAGAGACGACAGCTTTTCTGGGGAAAGCGGGACATCTCTTTCCTGAGCCAGCTCCATCTCGCCCTGTATAACCATGAGCGGGGTTTTCAATTCATGCGCAACATCAGATAATAGCTGCTTACGGGATTGTTCTGCGCTGGCGAGGCTATGATTCATCTCCTGAAGCGCTCTTGAGATCGCCCCGAACTCGTCCTTCCTGCGCACAGGGAAAAGCACGTTTGCATCTCCTTGCTTGATCCCATGGATTCCTGCAACAATTTTGCGTACCGGACGTGTCATCCTCCAGGATAACAGGAAGATGATGCCCAGAGCGGCAATAGCAGTCAGCAGTAAGGATACAAGAAGGGTATTCGGGAGAATGTTGTACCACATGTTTTTAAATTCATAGGTTTTGTACTGGCTGTCGTTCATAACAAAAAGGCGTCCGATCTTCTGATCTTGTTCATGCAACGAGATATGAAAACCATCGGCCTGCATGCTTTCGATGTCCAGCTGTCCTTGCCGGTACAATGCTTTGCCATCCACTACCATGGCGATCTCGGCAAAGCCGCGGCTATGTTCAAATTGTTCATCATGGACGCCTTCCCAGGAATCATTGTGATCTACATAATATTGCTCAAATTCCTCTTGCAGCAATTTAAAGGCGGCTTTGTCTTTATAAAAAGCAAGATCACGAACAATAAAAAACTGGATATGTGTGACAGCGAGCAGACTGAGCATGATGAATACGATCAGAACGCTCATCGACAGCATCAGCTTCGTTCTAATTTTCATACTTCGCTCCGAAGCGATATCCGAACCCGTAAACCGTCTGAATGTATACGGGTTGATCGATATTGTCCTCGATCTTCTTACGCAGCTTGCTAATGTGTGAATCCACCGTCCGTTCGTCAATGACGAATTCTTCTTCAAAAGCGTGCTGAAGCAGCTGCATTCGGCTGTATACCCGGCCAGGCTTCGCCGCCAGCATATGAAGGAGCTTGAATTCGGTCGGGGTTAGCCGCAGCTCCTGATCTCCTTTATATGCTTGCAAGCTCTCCTCGTAGATCGTCAAATCGCCTCGGCGGAGCACATTGCTCTGTACGCCGCTGTCACTTCTGTTCATTCTCCGCAATAAGGATCGGATACGAGCGGAAAGCTCTCTTAAGCTGAAAGGCTTTGTTAAGTAATCGTCCGCTCCCATCTCCAGGCCGACGATTTTGTCCGTTTCCTCCGTTTTGGCCGTTACCATAATAATTCCCGGCTCTCCGATTTGCCGGAAGTAACGGCACACATCCAGACCGTTCATTTGCGGCAGCATCCAATCCAGAATGACGATATCCGGCTTGTGCTCTTCAAATCGACTGACCGCGGTTTTCCCATCCTTGGCGGTAACAATATCGTAGCCCTCCGTCTGAAGGAAATCTTCCATCAACGACAATATTTTATCCTCATCTTCAACGATTAGAACTTTGATCCCCATTTTTGTCCCTCGCTCATTTTTCCGTTTTTTCGTGTTCCCGGTTTAACTACATTTTTATTATACAACAAATTGATTCGACGAAAGGAAGCATCACAACCTCTCAAAAAAGTCTCCATAAGTTCGCAACATTCTGGTGTTAGCATAGTTTTAAGTCCGTTACAAGAACGATATGGGAGGATTAGATCATGAGCTACAGATTGTCTTTGAAAAAGAAGCAATTGTTGATTACGATTCATGTCATTTCGATTATAAGTTGGTTCGGCGGCGTTTTTAGTATGTTTATGCTCGGGTTGTACATGCTGAACTCGGATAATGGAGAGCAGCTTTATTACACGCTTGAAAACATGCATTTGGTCGATGTCATCTTAAAGCTAAACAAATCCAAATCATAGCACGAAAGGGGTTGATGAATTGTTCCACATTTTTTCCAATATGATTTTGACATTTCTGATGGCGATTATATGGTCTATTGCCGGATTATTGGTTACGATGATTCCTTATGTGAAAAATAACCAGCGCCTAAGACTCTGGAGAATGATTCTGATGGGGGTCATCTACATCGCTCTCACAATCGTCGGGTTATGGGGGGCTCTACTTATTTTCAGTTATTTTCAAAGTGACTGGCTGCTCATTGAAGGGACCGTCAAGGGAATGGTTCCTGTTGCGCTTATCGGTTATATGCCAGTCGTTATATTCACATTGTCACGGGCAAGGCGTCTAGGCGAAGCAAATCAAGAACAATTGTCGACAGTGACGCTGGCCAAGGCAATGGACCCCCTGCTGGTTATTCCGGTCTATGCAGCTGCATTGGCTTCCGGCATAAATGCTTTCAGCAATGTTGTCGCGCAAGCAGTTATGCCGAGCTTATTTGAAATCGTGCAAAGACCTGTTCTGTTGCTGCTTATTCTGGTCGTGCCTGCTTTCTTCATCGTGAGAAGATATCTTGTGGTCTTACGGAGGGGGCTCATCCCGCATCAATTTTGGAAAAGGTTGATTAAGTTCGCTGTGATGACCGCTATAACGGCAATTGCTGCGGTCGTAGTCATTGTCGTTAATGTCTTGTGGGGAGCGGATTTATCCAAATTGCCCGAAGCCTCCGATATGATGAACCATCATCTGATTGATGAAGGAGGCGGAAGGCCTACGATGATGTCAGCCCATCAGATGCACGGTCATTCCAATCATTCCAATATGGCCCAAGTGGCTGCTTTGACGGGAGATATCTCCGATCCGGCGGATGTCACGTTCGAACTCGTCGCGCAGAGGCGGGAAATAACACTTGCTTCCGGCGCGAAGGTCGATGCCTGGACCTACAATGGAGAAATCGCCCCCGAGCTTCGCGTGCAATATGGAGATATGGTAGAAGTGAAGCTGATCAACAAGGATATCAACAAAGGCGTGACGATTCATTGGCATGGCTATAATGTGCCAAACGCGATGGACGGCGTGCCGGGAATGACCCAGAATGTCGTCAAACCGGGGCAATCTTTTACGTATAAATTTCGGGCGATGCAGGAAGGAACCTATTGGTTTCACTCTCATCAGCAAGCTGCAGAGCAAGTGAGGAAGGGGCTCTTCGGATCGTTAATTGTTGAGCCGAAAAGCGGCCGGATAGACGAGTACGATGAACAATTTACGATTATAAATCATAATTGGGAAACCGATCAAGGAAAGAAAATCGCATTCGGAACCGAGGATCAAATGCAATTCAAGCAAGTGGAGCCCGGAAAAATTGTAAACTTGAAAATTATCAACACGCATAACATCTCGCAAAAATACCTTCTGCAAGGCGTCGATTATCAAATTACAAGCATTGACGGCGTGCGGATTCATGATCCGGACCTATTGTCCGATGACACTGCATTCAGGCTCGCATCTGGTGGAAGATATGATATCGTCTTTAAGATGCCGGATCATCCCGTGAAATTCAAAATCGGAGACTACAGGGAATCTGCGAATCCTGGCATCGTCTTCTATGGTGATGATGATACGGGTTCCCTGCCGATGGACTCGAGCTTCAAAGCGGAATCCAACTTGTTCGATCCGACAAAATACGGGAAGCCAATCGTCAACGAATTAACGTCCGCAACCAGATTCGATCGGGAATTTACGATGATCCTTGGCAACAGGATGGGCTTTTATAACGGACAATTTAATTTTTTGTGGACGATTAATGGAGAAGTATACCCCAATATCCCAACCTTTGTTGTCCAGGAAGGCGACAGGGTCAAAACAACATTCGTGAATAGAAGTCTGACGGAGCATCCGATGCATCTTCACGGACATCATATGACGGTATTGAAGAAGAACGGCAAAAAAGTAAGGACGCCTTGGATGACCGACACGTTAAACGTCTATGCAGGTGAGACTTATGAGGTGGCATTTATCGCGGACAATCCCGGAATGTGGATGGATCACTGCCATAACTTGGACCATGCTGCGACAGGCATGATCTTGCACTTGATGTACGACAACGTAACCTCTTCTTATGAAGTAGGAACGAGATCGGGGAATTTGCCGGAATAATAATGAGTCGGGCGTTCCCCCTTCCTGCAAATTACATAGAGCAGCGACCTTATGGTCGCTGCTCTATGTAATTTGGCTACATCCCGCTCCCCAGCTGCTCCCGCACCTTTCGCACAGCCCGGAACTGCAGACTTTTCACATTTCCTTCCGTCATATACAAGCATTCTGCCGTTTCTTTAATGGTGAGATCCTGCAGCAAACGGCATTCCAGTACAGTTTTTTGCCGCACATGCAGATTGGCAAACATTTCCTTCATCTCATGCATAAATTCACGCTGCTCATAGCACTGCTCCGGACGTTCAGACGGATCTGGTATCGGCAGCGCATTGTCCAGCAAATGCAGGGGATGGCGGCTATCCTTACGGTACTTGTCGATGATAAGCCGCTTGGCAATCGTCTTCAGAAAGGCGATCTGGCAGGCGATCTCTTCGACCGCTCCCATTTGCGCCCGCAAGGCGCGGGCAAAGGTTTCCTGGGTCAAATCCTCCGCATCGAATGGACTGCGCACCCGCTTTTGCACATATTTATAAAGTTCTTGCCAACAGCTCTTGATTTGTTCGTTATCTATAGTCATGGAAGTGTTCCAATTCCTTTCTCTTCAAGCAGTCAAGCTTGTTCCCGCTTGCTTTCACTACAATCGAGTATAGAATTGAAACATAAAAACTACCTAAACCAATTCTTAAGATTCTCTGAAGTTTGCCGACATCTCCAAGAAAAATAGGGTTAGCTTGCCAAGCAGGCTTCGATCGCCGGAATACCAACCCTTTCTTTGAAAACTTCCTTTCCGGCTTAATCGGATATTTGGCGAACAGACCATACGACGCCGACATCGTCACCCAGATTAATTGGGATGGCCAACCCGTTAGCTTCATACCTTAACTCAAGCACGTCGCCCTCGTTTAATTGAACATCCCCCTCCAGTGAAACAGTTCCGCTGCCAAGTATCGTTCTCAGTGCAAGAACCAATGCAACGTTGACATCAATGATCGGCATGTAGCCGGAAATTAACTCTGTCGAAACCGGGGTCGTACGTTTCACGGTGAAATAAGGTTTTACTCCCGCCCCTAGCCCTGTAGTGACAGTATTTTCTGTTTTATAATTGATCGTTGCATTAATTGCATATCTACCAGTTGCTGGAACTGTATATATCCCTGTAGTTTCATTGAAGCCGTCACCTGTGAAATAAGGGGATGCAGTGCTCCAGCCGGTCAATACTGTCGAGCTTGAAACGTGTTGAGAGCTCAGATATGCCGAGAACCCTTGCTTGGCATAAGTTGGTCCTGCTGGCCCTGCTGGTCCTGCTGGCCCCTGCGCTCCCGCTGTACCGGGGTCGCCTTTCTCTCCCTTAGGCCCCGCTGACCCTGGATCGCCTTTCTCTCCTTTGGCCCCATCTTTTCCCGAAGCTCCAGTTTCGCCTTTCTCTCCCTTAGGCCCCGCTGATCCGGGATCGCCTTTATCTCCTTTGGCCCCATCTTTTCCCGAAGCTCCGGTTTCGCCTTTCTCTCCCTTAGGCCCCGCTGATCCGGGATCGCCTTTATCTCCTTTGGCCCCATCTTTTCCCGAAGCTCCGGTTTCGCCTTTCTCTCCCTTAGGCCCCGCTGATCCTGGATCGCCTTTGTCTCCCTTGTCCCCTTGTTTGTCTGGAGCGGCTGTACTATTCAGTTCAATATTGACCGTCTGATGCTCTTTGTTCCATACTGCTTTCGCCCCGTAAAATTCAGACAGCGAACGCAGTGGAACCATCAGGCGGTTGTTCATCGCTTGAAGGGGCGTGTTCAATACCACTTTCCTGCTGTCTTTGCCATGTACAATCGTTGCCGTGGATGCGTTTAATAAGAAGCGCACCTCCATCTCGCCTTTCGTCAGCGTCAACGTTCGCGATGTGGCGTCCCACCGATATTTCGCGCCAAATATATCAGCAGTGTCGCGTACCGGAACCAGAATAGCCCCGTTACTGATGACCGGCTGCACGCTACCGGACACCGATCGGCCGTCGACGCTTAGCGCAATACCAGAAGCCTGAACGACGGGCACCACGGTTAGCATCAACATCAGGGCGGTGAAACACAAGGTCTTCATCCATGCTTTCCCAGACGATAACAAAACAAATTCCTCCCCATAGTAAAAAATAGCTCTACAAACCATCGTGCTCGCCTTGGGTGAATTATTGCCGGTTTGGTTCTCATGCTGTCGATTAAGGTAAGCGATTGCATAAACGCGGGTATGTACAGATTGCTTTATTGTAGCATTGCAGCTCCAAAAAAAGAAGAGCGAGATCTTCATTCAATCCGCTGGCAACTTGCAGGCAATCGCTTATAATTAAACTGGGCTTGATCGTTTTCTAAATCAAACGTTAAAGCGAGGTTGTTCCAAATGGCAAATCCGATCTTTGAACGGCTGCTGCCCGCTCCTGTCGGCGGCGGCTATCGCGAAGAAGATGCTTTTATTTGGTGCGGTTCCTGCATTCGGGGTGAGGATGGGCGCTATCATCTGTTCGCTTCCCGCTGGAGCAAAGAGCTGGGCTTCGGGGTGAACTGGCTGTTCAATTGCGAGATTGTGCGGGCCTCCAGTTCGACGCCTGAAGGTCCTTACCGCTTTGAAGAGGTCGTGCTTGGCCGGCGCGAGCGGCATTATTTTGACGGTATGAATCAGCATAACCCGCATATCCGTTATTGGAACGGCACTTATTACCTCTATTATATGGGGACGACTTATGGCGGGCCAGTCCCGGGGCCAGGAGATCATGTGTCATCGGAACGGGGCACTGAAGTATGGAACAACAAGCGGATTGGGCTGGCCACCTCCCCTTCGATTGCCGGACCGTGGACGAGAATGGAGCAGCCACTGCTGGAGCCGCGGCGCGGCCGCTGGGATTGTACGGCAACGACCAATCCCAGCGTCGCCATTTTGGCCGACGGTACGACCTATATGATTTACAAATCGCGCGAATATGCCAGTTCAACCTTGCAGCTTGGCGTAGCTGTAGCCGACCACCCTGCCGGGCCTTTCCGCAGATTGTCCGATGATCCGATTCTGCAATTTTCCAATCCGGACTTGCATGTCGAAGATCCGTATCTGTGGCATGACGGCCAGCAGTTCCATCTGCTGATCAAGGATGATTTCAAAAACGACTCGTCCGGTTTGACGGGAGAATGGGGAGCCGGCGTTTACGCCACTAGCGCAGATTGCCTGCACTGGACGATCTGCCCTGAGCCGAAAGCCTACTCGCGAACCGTCGTCTGGAACGATGGCAGCGTCAAGGAAATGTGCAACCTCGAACGCCCCTTCCTGCTCATTGAAGACGGGGTGCCGACTCATCTGTTTGCCGCTACCGGAACCGGGGAGAAAGCCTGGCATTTTGATCATACGTGGAATATGGTCATCCCGCTCGCTCCGCCGGAACCGGCTGTACGCGACTAGCCGCCCTAGACAAAAACGAGCTCTAGGCTTACCGGTGCTAATAAATTAGCGTCTGCCGACAAGCCTAGAGCCTCGCTTTTTATTAATTGTCCAGCATATTCAGCATGTTCATGACAACCGTTACCGCTTCTGCGCGGGTTGTTTTGTCCTGCGGTGCGAACAGCTGACCGCCCTTGCCGCGAATAAGATTTGCCTCGGCTGCTGCTGCCACGGACGGCTTCGCCCATTTCGCGATCTGGTTCGCGTCTTTGAACGTCGGTTTGGTACTGGCATCAAGAGGAAGCTTGAGCGCTCGCACAATCATAGCTGTCATTTCTGCCCTGGAAATTTGCTGCTCGGCACCGAACGTTTGGTCGGCATAGCCGGTAATGATCCCCAGCTTCGCTCCGGCTGCGACATAACCCGCTGCCCAGGCTGGGATCGGATCGGTGAATACAGCTTCAGCATCTTCCGCTTTCCATTGCAGCGCACGGCCAAGCATAGCTGCAAACTCTGCGCGGGTAACAAGGCCGTTCGGACGGAAGGTTTCCTCGCCAAAGCCTTTAACGATTCCGCGCGCAGCCGCTTCAGCAATGGCGTTCCTTGCCCAATGGTTAACCGTGTCCTTAAATTCTGTTTGGGCTGCTTCGGCAGGCTCAGCAGCAAAGATGGCAAACACCCCACCGCGGGTCGCCTGTACTGTAATCGTCCTTCCAGCCGTTTGGCCTTCCAGCTTCACCCACTCCTGCTTCGACTTGTCGAAGAAATAAACTGCTGCCCCTTCATATCCTTGTTTGTCTGGATCAATCATCAACTCAACTGTAACCGGCTTGGCAAAGTCATCTGCCGGCTCTTTGACGATTTCGAATACAGGACTGGCAAGGAGCAGTCCAGATGTGGCATTGCTGCCCGGATTATCGATGATCGTTGCCGTAACGGTCACCGGTTTTGCGGATGCTCCTTCAGGAATGCGAAGCACCAGCTGACTTCCCAGCTTTAATTCTCCCCCTTGATTCGCTTCGAATCGTTCGGATTGCTGCTGCAGTTTGCTGCCGTCGACAACTTGTACTGATACAGCTGCTGTAAAGCGATCATATTTAGCCGTTATGGTCGCCGAGCCAATTGAACGCCCGGTAATATTGCCGTCAGCGTCCACAGACACAATATCCTGATGAGACGAAGTAAATTCAGCTTTCGCTGTCAGCTGCTCCAAGCTGCCGTTCTCGTACAAAGCACGTACAGTGAGCTTGCGGGCGTCTCCAAGCTTGATGCGAGACGGTGCCGCATCGAGCTGGATTCCTTTCATGCTTGGCAGTGCTGCAGGAGGGATCCATCCGCTTCCGCCATCGCCGCCGCTAGCTACCGAAGCGCTCAATGCGAAAAGTCTGCCTTCTCCCGGCGCAAAGTCGGCCGTTAACATTCCGCTTCCTGCATTATAAGTTGTTGCTACTTCGAGCCCGGTCGTTTTGGAAACTTCCGTGACCGCAGACGGTGTGTTCGACAAAGTGAATTGGGCCGTGTGCGCATTTTCCAAATCCTTGTTGACGATCATGACGAATTCTCTTCCGTCCTCGTTCTCGAACCGCGATACGATCATCGGCATCTCGGGCTGACCGGCCGCAGGCTGCCAGAAATAATTCGCGGGCAGCGCTGTCGCGAACGGCGGCACGCCGCCGGTATGGTACACATCCTTGGACGTTAGTGACAGAAGCGTAGACCCAAGCTTCAACACTTCTCCATTCACCGACTTAGCGTAGTCATATGTATCGTTTTTCGTTCCGTCAGGCAGGATAAGGCCATTATCAAAGAAGCTAGGCGTGTAATAGGTAAAGTAAACATACCCCTTCGCTCCATAAGCTAACGTAGAATAAATTTGATATTTTAATTGGCTTTCACTTGGTTTGACCATACCCAAGTAATCATCAGAATAGGACTGAATATATGCCCATAAATCGGTTCCGTTTAATAAAGACTGTTTACGGAAATATTCAAGCGACTGATAGTATGCCTTCTCAAGAAATCCGGTGGATGTATACGGATAGATATCAAAAGAAATCATATCCGGATCCGTCGCCAACCAGCCGTTGACGTAGTTTTCATAACCGCCGTTGACGGGATCGTTCGTGCCGCTGTAGTAGTGCTGACAATCGTCGCAAACGCCGTATAAATTCGTGTACACCATATGGTTTGGGTCGATCGCCTTAATTTTGGCGGAAACCGCTTTCAACTTTGGAAAAATATCTCCGAACGGCTCATCTACGAGGTTGTAGCCAAGAAGCGCAGGATGATCCTTATAAGTATTCACATAATGCTCAATATAATCCTCTGTCATATCAGTGGTTGGAGAAAATGCGCCCCAGTTGCCGCCGCCGGATCGTGGCAGAGTCATTTGAAAATAGAGATCGTTGCTTTGCGATACGCCATTTACATAGGCTTGTCCACCCGCATAGTTGTCTGCTGCGCTTGTTTTAAACGGACCCAGATCTGTTGTGCTGTTAGTCGTTAATTCAACATAATAGGAAGTACTCGCACTCATAAATGCACCAAGAATCGTAAACTCTGGATAATCGGTTGTAACAGGACCGCTTAAAACAGAAGAGCTGATTAAGCTTGTTTTGGCTGGGCTATCATAAATGCTAGCCGTAACCGTAGTCCCTGCTGGCCATGATCCGCTCTTTTTGAACGAAAGCTTCCATAGCCCCATGTCCGGGTCGCTAATCGGCGGCGACGTAAAGGTTTGACCGATCGGTCGATCATTGCGAAGATATACCCCCGTGCCGGTATCATCACTTTGCGATATCCATTCCGAGCGAAACCAGCGAATACCAGTATCGGTAACAAGCATTTTTAAATCATTTTCAGCTGCCCTGTCTAAAGCCCACATCGTAGTAGCAGGTGTCGTATTCAAGTTGCTTGTTACGATAAAGTTGGCATTCATCGCTCTAATGTCAGCGAAGGAAGTATTCGAAACATCTGACGGAGGCGGTTCAAAGAATATACCGATCGGAAACTCTCCCGAAACTGTTGGAGTAGGATTAGAACTTGCGTCTGCATCTGGAAGGACCACACCTCCTATTGCGACTATGAAAACGAGAATGCTTAGCATTACTTTCTTTGCCATTATCGATTCACCTCATCCAAATTATTGGCGTATCTATTAAAATACACTTGCTATATCCCTTTAATCCCCCCTCTCAATATGAAAGCTCCACTGCAATACATCTAATTTTTCGATTGCCATGCAGTGGAGTCAGCGATTTGAAGTTTATGCAGGAGTAATGAAACAGGCACTAATCACCTAGAGCGTATAGCTTGCCATCCCCTGGCGCAAAGCTTACAGATAGTGTTCCTGCAGTCGCATCGTATGTTGTTGCAATCTCTCCTCCTGTTTGCTTGCATACTTCTTTCACAGCCTGCAAATGGCCAGAAAGCTGAAATGTCAATTGCTGCGAATGCTCGAAATCCCGGTTTATGACCATGACATACTTTTTCCCCGCTTCATTCTCGAATAACGAGATGATCATCGAAGCACTCGAATCCTTCTCAGATAGCTGCCAGAAGAAATCGGACGGCAAACGTTTTGTAAATGGAGGTATATGTCCCGTATGATAGACTTCTACAGAAGTAAGCGACAATAGCACAGAACCTATTTTTAATATTTCGCCATTAATGGCTTTTGCATAGTCATAGGTTTTATTTTTCGAGCCGTCCTCTAAAATAAGGGCATCGTGCATAAGCTTTATTTCCGGCTCATCCCCTGTCGGGTTGCAATAAGTCCAGTAAACATAGCCCTTTGCTCCATAAGCTAGAGTGGAAAAAATCTGAAATCGCATCTGGGCTTCCGTCGGCTCCAAAATAAAGAAATAATCATACGCAATGCTCTGAATATAGGCCCAGAAATCGATGTGATGAGCCAAGCTTCTCTCCCTATAATATTCCAATGAGAGATAGTAGAAATGCTCATCGAACCCTTCCTTCTTAAAAGGATAGTAGTCGAAAGAAATCATGTCCGGATTCGTATCCAGCCAATGGCTAACATAATCCTCATAGCCCATAGGCGGCGTTCCTTCCAAGGAGAAGTAGCCTTTTCCTTCATCATTCAAAGGGTAGTGATTGACATAAATGAGTCTGTCTGGGTCTAGCTCTTTGATCTTGTCGGAAGTTTCCTTCATCATCGGATATAATTCAGCAAAAGGCTCGTCAATCAAGTTGTAGCCCAGCACGGCGGGATGGGATTTATAATGCGCGACGAGTGTCTCAATGTAAGCGTCGGACGGTCTTCCCGTCGGGGAAAAAGCGGATATCGTGCCGCCGCGTGACGTTTTTAACGTTATTTGAAAGTAAAGATCGTCAGGCATGGGGGCGCCGTTGACATAAGCTTGACCGCCTTCGTAACGATCCATCGCGCTCGTGCAGAACGGGCCAAGTGCCGTTTCGCTATCTGTCGTCAACTCCAAATAATACGTCGCGTTGGCTGCCACGGAATAATGCGGCGTCTCGGGCGCAACTGGCATTGCATTCAGCCTGAACTCGGGATAACGGCTGGCGATCGGCCCGTTCAGCGTCATAGCTGCAATGCGCGTGCCCTTGTCCGGACTGTCGTAGACGTTCAGCGTAACGGACGCACCAGCCGGCCACTCGCCGTTTTGCTTGAAGGAAATGACGGCAAGGCTTAAATCGTCTACATCCGGTGTCGTAAACGTCTGGCCGATGGAGCCATCATTATGCAGATACACCCCTTCCCCGTCGTCTGCGTTCTGAGACAGCCATTCCGATTGAATCCAGCGGATGCCCGTATCGGTGACGAGTATTTTCAAATTGTTCGTTAGCGCCTTCTCCAACGCCCAATCCGTCGTTGCCGGCGTCGTCAGCTGCTGGGCGACGACAAAATTTGCATTCATCGCCCTGATCTCCGCATAAGTGTCATCGGACGTCCTGTCCGGCGCCGGCTCGACAAATATGCCGATCGGAAATTCTCCGGAAACGGCAGGCGTCGGGTTGTTATTTTTACGTTTTCCCATTGGTTTGCACCTCATATCTTCATTCAAATGATGTTCGGCTACTCGAGCACGAAGCCTTTGAAATCTACGCTTGACGATAGGTTTGCACAGCTGCGCCTCCTAAAACTCGATTTCGACGATTACCATGCCGCGTCCGGGTACGTACAAGCTGAACTCTGAACCTTTTGGAAATATCGGGATGCCCGGAAATTCGGTCAAAACTTTAATGTTCACGATGGAGCGGCCGAGATCCAGATGTGCCGACTTGTAGTTGATGTGCAAGTTTCGGATCAGCAGCCGCCAGCGGCCGGACTGGATTTCCAGCGCGGTAGCGCGAATGTACGGCGCGTTGCTTACCGCTCGTGGCGCGCCTGCGCAATCGGTGAGCGACTGAACACAGCGATCCAAAAACGCCGTGGGAACGTCGCGGTAAAATAACGGCTCCAGCCAGCTCTTGATGTCGTTCAGTGCGGACAGATCGTCCTGTTCTTCGTACGTGCGGCGGCGATCCGCCTCGTCCCCGGCGAACGCTTCGATCAATGCGCCGCTCTCATCGCGGACAACGCCAAATAGCCCATTCCGTTCGCATTCGACCGCCAAACCGCAGCGAGTCAGCGCCTGCGCCAGCCGCTCCGTCATCGTGCCGAGAAGCACGGAC
Source organism: Paenibacillus sp. GCM10027626 (assembly GCF_042676285.1). Lineage (NCBI taxonomy): Bacteria > Bacillati > Bacillota > Bacilli > Caryophanales > Paenibacillaceae > Paenibacillus > Paenibacillus sp. GCM10027626. Next base: position 190,488 of record NZ_JBHTHC010000012.1, read on the forward strand.
GGTCCGTTCCTATAAGCCAGAACGCGCTCCAAGTCCTCGTCGCCGAGCAAATGCAAATCCGTCACGCATATCGCGCCGTTCGTCTGCCGCAGCTCGCTTACGTTCACGACGGCGTACAGCGGCGCGCCCCGTTCGATCAACTCCGCAAGCCATTTATGCGCGCTCCAGCTCCGGGTCGCGGGATAAGCTTCCAGCGAACGCTGCAGTGCTTCGTCCGACCATACAAAACTCGCGCCGATAACCCGCTCCGGCGCACCGTCGAAGCCCAGATCCCAGCGCCGCAAAATTTTGGCCCAGCTCATCTTCTCGATTCCGTCGCCCAGGCAGGCGACAAACCCCGAAGCGCAGCGCTGCAGCCCTGCCCGATCCTGCAAATAAACGTTGGAGAAGGCGTAAATATCCCTTTCCACAATGGTCGGCACGTGGTTAATCCCGTCCCACTGCTCGTTCGTATCCTGGATCGCGTTTAGACAGATGAACTTCATGTCGGGCACATAGGCTTTAATCGCCATTATCATCGCCATAAATTCGGAGCCGGGCTCGGCGTATTCCGTTTCTCCCGCTCCCGCCGAAAGGGATGCGGCGACCGATTCGATGACGAAGCCATCGACACCTGACGCGGCCAACAGCCGGTAATCAACGCCGTAACGATACAACGCTTCGAACGGATCTCTCGTCCACACCGAATTCAGAACGGCTTTTTTCCCTTCCTTGCGAAGCGCCGGCATGATTTTCTGCCAAAACTCCCCCCAACGGACGGCATAAAATCGTATCCACGCCATCCGCTTGTGCGTCCAAATCCAATCGGCGCGTTTCTCCAATGCAAGCGGATCGCCGTCGCACGCCGCCTGCAAACCAACCGCCAGTTCCACGCCGCTTATCCGAACGAACTGCTCGACCATGTCGTCCGAGTAATCGGCCTCGGCCAGACTAAGACGAGGGCTCGTATAGCCGTCGGCGCCATGATAGCCATCGAAACCGTAATCCCGCATGACGGTCATCAGATCGCGGACAAATACATCCTCGTAGTACGTCCCGTCCTTGAACCGCTTCAGCGGATTAATGACCGGGAATGCTTCGCCCGTCTTCCTCATTTCATACAGCTCGGGATGCGCCGCGCACCATTCGCTCGCTTTTGCCAGTCCCTTGTCCTGATATAGGAACAAATTAAAAAAGCTGCAATAGACATTGACACCATGCTTCTGCAATTCCTTGACCAAGCCGCGCAGCTGGTAGTTCGTCCACTGCTGCCGATCGTGCAGCTTGCCATAGGGACGCGCGGCATAAGAACACATCTCGATCGGCAGTGCGTATTCCTGTTCCATTCCTTTGTGAGCATGTACGAAATCCGGCGTAAAGAAGAGCAGGGAAATTCCGTCCGGAACGGTGCCGACCGTGTCCAAATAAGCGGCAACGCCGAAGTCGCTTTCTGTATTATCGAACCCGATTAATTCAATCCACACCCATTTTTCATAACTTGAAGCAGTCATCCCGATTCTCCTCCATTAACCTCATTAGCCTTTTACGCTGCCGAGCACGATCCCTTTAACGAAATATTTCTGCAAAAACGGATAAACGATCAAAATCGGAAGGGCGCCCAAGAAGATTTGCGCCGCCCGCGTCGTACGCTCCGAAATTTCCAACGCTCCGCTTAAGTTGTTGATGTCCATTTTCATCGGATTGCTGTTAATGACCATCAGCTGCAAGTAGGTGGACAACGGATATTTGTCGGGGAAATTCATGTAAATCAACCCGTCGAACCATGCATTCCAGTGGCCGACCAATGTAAACAAAGAGATCGTGGCAAGAACGGGCATCGACATGGGCACATGCATTTTTGCGAGTACGACCCAATGACCCGCGCCGTCCATGAAAGCCGATTCTTCGATTTCCTTGGGCAAGCCGCGAAAGAAGTTGAGCAGCAAAATGACATTGAAAACGCCGACCGCTCCCGGAATGATCAAAGCCCAGAGCGAGTCCAACAGTCCCGTTTCACTGACCGCGATATAGGTTGGAATGAGACCGCCGCTGAACAGAATAGTAAATACGAAAAACCAGGCATAATACGTGCGCATTCTGAAATCCTTCACTTCTTTGGACAGCGGATACGCGCACAGAAGCGCCAATACCATATTGAGAACGTATCCAATCGCTACCCGCTGCATCGTAATAACGAAAGAGCTGATAAACTCTTTTTTTTGCAAAATATACTGATAAGAATCCAGGCTGAAATCGACCGGCAGCAGCTTTACCAGCCCCGCGGATGCCGCGGGACTGGAGCTGAACGAGATGGCCAGCACCTGGAGCAAGGGCAGCAGGCAGAGCAGCGAAATTAGAATGAGGAATGTGTAGTTGAAGGAAACGAAAATTTTTCGGCTCACGGATGCATAACGCACGGCAGCTCGACTCCTTTCTTAAAACGTGACCGGCTCATTCCATGCCGCACTTGTCAGAAAATGCGATAGTTGGCAAAACGATAGGCCAAAATATACGACACGGAAATGAGGACCAAGGAAACGACCGATTTAAACAAACCGATTGCCGTCGCAACGCCGAACTGAGCGTCCACAAGGCCGATTCGATAAATGAGCGTATCCAATATATCTCCACTTTCATATACGGACGGGCTGTACAGGTTAAAAATCTGATCGAAGCCCGCATTCAGAACGCTTCCCAAGCTTAACGTCGCCAGCAAGATAATGATCGGCACCATGCCCGGCAGCGTAATATGCCAAGCCTGCCTCATATGCCCCGCGCCGTCCATGATCGCCGCCTCGTACAAAGCAGGATTAATGCTCGTAATCGCAGCCAGATAGACGATCGTACTAAACCCGAATTCCTTCCACACATCGGAGGTAATGATCACGGTAGGAAACCATTGATTGCTTCCCAGGAAAAAGATCGGATTCAAACCGAACGATTGGAGCACTTGATTGACGAACCCTTCCGACGGAGACAAAATATCGACCAATATCGCGCCGAGAATGACCCAGGATAAAAAATGGGGCAAATAAATGAGCGTTTGAACGCCTCGCTTAATGAACTTGCACTTCATTTCATTGAGCAGCAAAGCGATTGCGATCGGGACGATTTGCCCGGCGATAATTTTCATCGTCGCGATGTAGAACGTGTTCCAAAGCACCTGCCAAAAATCAGGCATCTGCATCACGTAACGGAAATTATCCAGTCCCACCCATTTGGAGCCAAAAAGCCCTTGCACAGGGATGAACTTCTGGAATGCGAAGATGATGCCGACCATCGGAAAGTAGCTGTAAATCAGGGTGACGATTATGCCGGGAACGAGCATCACATGCAACGGAATTTCGCGTTTCAGTTTGGCGTTGTTAATCATTCCGAATATCCGATCATGCCGATGTACGCCAGATTAGGCTGAGCGACGTCCATCCGCCCGTACTGAACGATTACGTCGATCCGGCTTCTGAACCGCAAGGAATATTGAACCTGCGGCGCCAGCACGATGCCGCCGATTTCCTCGGGATGATCCATCCGGAAGCACTTCACTCTGCGAGCTGGGACGAAAATCCCGATACCGATATCCGGCTCCCGGTCTTCATAGTAAATGTCCATTGCGATATGCGCGTCTTCGTCGTGGCAATTAAGGATTATGATCGCTTCGTGACCTTCCAGATTTTCATGATCTACTTTCCCTTTATAAGGCAAATATCCGTCGATGATGTACCAATTTTTCGCGCCTTGTTTTTCCATAGTCGTCCTCCGTTAATCTACCGATATGATTCTTCTTTCTTTCCAAGTACCGCTTAGCTGACGAACGAGCTTGGACATCGATTCATAACCGGTTTCGGTTACGAGCAAGCTTTCTTCGATCCGGTTTGAACCGTGCGGATGCCCGAACAGACTGATGTCCGTATTAACCGTCATCCCCGCTTCGAACAGCGCTTCGGCGTGCTCGTCCGGATACGGCGATTCGGCCTCCGCCAGTCCGCATCCGTGCATGGGCGGATACAAGTCGTACTCCGTCACGTTCTTGTCTTTGAAGTACGCTTTCACCGCACGAACAACCTCGCTCTGCCTGGCGCCCGCTTTGATATGGGATAAAGCAATGTCCTCCGCTTCTACGAGCAGATCGATAAAAGCCTTTTGCTCCTCGCTAATTTCGCCTGCGACGAACGGAAAATTCAATGTCGCCACATATCCTTCGACCTGTACCGCAATGGCGGCCATGATCAGATCTCCGTCCTCGATCACTTTCCTCGACGCTCTCCCGATGATCGTATTCACTCTTTCACCGCTAGTTAGCAGACAGAACGGGATGCTTTCCGCGCCCTGCCTCGTGCATTCCCCGTAGGCAAGCGACGCCAGCTCAAGTTCGGTCATGCCCGGCTTAACTTGCCGGATCATCAGCTTATACCCTTCGTCGGCAATTCTCGCCGCTTCTTGCAAACAGGCGACTTCATGCGCCGACTTGCTCATTCGCAGCTTGAACAGCAGGTCTCCCGCGTCCGCGATATCGACGCCCGCGAAGCTTTGCTCGATCTTCATCATCAACGGCGCGGGCATCGCGTCTATGCCGGCAACGCCTATTTTTTTGAGGGGTTCGCCGCTTTCCAACCCTACGCGGATTTCATCCAAGCTTGTATATTGCGCAAGCGGATATTCGATTTCATCCGGCACGGTGACGCAGTTGAACTCGGGAAGAAGCCGCACGTCCGGCCATGCGCTCATTTCGCGGCAGAACATCTCACCCTCCGGCGCGGCAATGATGAACGGTTCGCCGGTTAAAGGAACCATGACGGCTCCCCTCTCGAATAAAGGCCAGTAATTCCCGATATAGCGCAAGTTCTCCTTGCGGTATTCATCGCCGTAAATCAAACAAGCTTGCATCCCCTGCTCATCCATTAGCGCTCTCAACTTTTCGACTCTGTCGACAAACTCTTTTTTTGGAATGTTGACCACGGAAGCATCCCTCCATTAAAATATGAATTTTCGTATTTTCATAAAGTCGGCAACCATGGACAGTTCTTCCGCCAGATCCCCATAGCCGATAATGCAGTGGTGGGCGAAGCCTTCCTTGATCAGTTCCTTAAGAAACTGCTTGATCGGTGGCTTGAGCCGGACGACGGCCGTAATTTCTTCGCAAGGGATATTATCCGGAATATGCAGCGCTTCGCCTTTCACAATAAGCATCTTGTAGCCTTCGGCGTCGATAATGAGATGGCCGATCGTCACGACACCGGGTTTCAACGTGTATTCAAAGCCAAAGCCGGCGCCCTGCAGTCCCCATTGCTCAGGCGATCGATTTACCTTTACCGTATTGCGATCCGTTGCATATTCGGGATTCGCATAACCGTGATGAACCATTAAAATCGCATTGCGTTCTTCATCGAATTCTCCCCATTCGGCAAAGGTAGGAACTTTACCGGTCAGCAGCTTCATCAAAGTCATTATAATTAAGCCATGAACATCACCCTCGGTATTCACGACATATTTTCCTTCCTCATGCAACATCGTGTTAGCCAAATAAGGAGTCGTTCCCGTCTTCTGCTCCACATAATGCTGACCAAGCAGAGTAAGCGCATCCAGTCTGAATCGCTTTAAAGTATTACTTAAAGCTACATGCAGTTTGGATGATTTGTAGATGTCATCCTCACCCAGTCCAATGATATTAAATCGGCGTTTTGTCTCTTCCATTATGGCTTCGACTTCTTCATTGGCCGCCTTGTTGAACTGTTCGATCAGGTGATCCACCTGAATGGCAATAAGATTAGGACCTAGCGTTCCTTTAATCATCGTCTTGTCATATTCAAAGTCGTACATCCCTCTAAACACATGTCCAACCACGCCGATATTCGTGTTTCGCAGCGACATATATGCTTTATATGCACGAATGTATTTCGTCATTTCTTCATAAGCGTCTCGATCGTCTATAGAGCCTACCACTACTTTCAGATCGCTGTACCAGCCCATCTTTTTAAACGTAGCCGCCAACTGCAAATTAGCGATTAGAGCGGAATTTCTCAGAATATTCTCATATTCCGTATCAAGATGAATTTTATTATCGTTTTGAGTATTGAAAAGCATGACCGGAGCATTCCTAACGTGCTCTAACGTCTGGATAGCCATATAATCGGGACAGTACGTTCCTGCTACGTAAATGATAAGATCGACCTGGTTCTCAGCTAGCTGTACGCCTGCTTCTTCGGCAGCGTCCAATGTATCAATGATGCCCGACCATACGATTTCTTCCTGCTCCATATGGCTGCAAAGGTTGTTGTATACCCGTGTCATGTCCGCCGTTACGTTCGTCTTGAAGCTTTCCGAAAACATTCTCCAATATTCGAAAAAAGCTACCGTTACGAGCCCGATTCTTAGCGGCCTGCGCTCTACTTTGGCTGATAATAAATCACCGAACACATTGCCTTTTGCCGTCTCAAACGATTCTATATAGGTTGTCATTTCACCTGATCCTTTCAGTTATTGCCAATATTATGATTGTTGTTGCTTCTTCGTAATAGCTTTGACAAGCCTTGCGGCATTATGATGAATTATATTTCGGATATCATCATCGCCGATTCCGGAAAATAATACGCTGCCAAGCATGTAGTTCGGATCGTACCAAGGAAAATCGGTTCCATATAAAACCTTCTCTGACGATGCCTCGCGAACCATTTTACCGATCATTCCGTTTAGACGTCCCGTATCGCAAAGCTCCAAATAAACATTCGGAAGTTTCTTAGCCAGCTCAATTGCATACTCAGTCTCTCCAGGAGCTGAATGGCCAAGCAAAAAAGTGATATTTTCATATTGTTCGGATAGCTTTTCAATCATCTGCGGAGGGTTGTAGCAGCTGTAGCCCCAAGTATGGGACAGCAGCAGCAAACCTCGCTCATTGGCAAATTCATAAATTCTCTTGTACTTCTCTCCGTTTAACGGATATTTATGATAATCCGGCAAAAATTTAAAACCAACGTAGCCATTGACGGTATCGAATTCAGCCAAATCTCTATCCAATTGATGATTATAATGCGGATTTACTACGTAATAGCCATAAATCTTGTCGGGATAACGCTTCATGGCTTCGCGAATTTCCATATTCCCACCCAACGGATCGAATAAAGCGCTATGTGGTGCAGATATAATCCACTCTACATTTTCCCTGTCCATCGTTTGAAGCATGCTTTCCAAGGAAGCTTCCGGCAAATACGTGCCATAGAAAGGTCCCATATGCGTATGCATATCCAGAATCGATATGCTGGACAACCGTCCGGTATCTACAAACTCCTTGGCAAGCAGTGAATGATTGGTCATGCGTGCCAGACTCATATCGCCACCTCCCCTAGCAATCTTTCGATGTTTTTGTGCGCTATATTCGCTATATGATCACTGCCTATGCCGGATCCAAGCAGGGCAGCAAGAGGTCCTCCAATGCCATTGCTCGGGAAATCAGATCCGAAAAGCAATCTTTCCGAGCCAAACTTATGGCAAATTTCACGAATTTCCCCCGCTGTCTGCATATCTCCCGTTTCGATATAGAAGTTTTTATAAGCTTGCAGTAATGGAAAGGTGAACCTGGCGTGGCTCCACAATCCATAGTTGTGCAAAATAACCGTCAAGTTCGGAAACTCACGAAGCACGGTGTATAGGCTCTGCCAGCCTTCACTTGGAGAAAGATACAAAGGAATACGTGCTGCCGACATTTCCTCCAGAATCTCGCCCATTACGACCCGGTTAAGAAAATAACGATTTCGTTCTGGATAAGCTCTCAGCATCTTTACGTTATTGGTTTTCATAGCTGGAAACAGCTCTATTGGCGCATACTGCTTCTCCGTAATCGGCGGCAAAATGGTCCAAGTCGGAATTAGACGATCCGGAGCTTTGGCAGCCTCGGCAATGACAGCCCGATTGCCGTAATCCGGATCTACATCCGCCATCGTGTTGTGGCTGACTACAGCGCTGTGTATGCCGCAAAAATCAAGTTCAGCCAACAGCGCTTCGGCATCCGGCGCCTGCTTTACCTTTTCCCTGACCAGAAAATTTTCGTGATTGACCACTTCGTAATTTATCGTTTTATAGCCAATGGCACAGCTGGAATCGATTATTTTCATACCATACCTCTCAATCTCAGTCTTTGCCGTCGTCCAAGAACGCCGCCGGATTTTTAACCATTAATGCATCGATCTGTTCCGTCGTTATCCCCTCATCCAGCATCATCGGAACAATATTGGTAATTATGTGATCGTAGCCCCAGCCGCCGTAATGATGAATGCATGTCTTCAAGCAGACATCGTTGGAAAGTAATATTTTCGAACCATATCCGCAGCTTATTAGCTCCTTGACTGCGCGTACTCTTTCAATATCTCTGGCAAACAACCCTTTTAGCACGCTTCTATGCCTCTTGTCGGCGTAGAACTCTTTCCCGAAATTATCAAATTCCACGTAAGCTCCTTGATCAAGCAGCTTTTTAATGTAATCCAGGTCAATATCTACATCAATATGATTAATGCATATTTTTTCCACTGATGCCCCATGCTCCTTAAGCAGCCTAATGACCTCGCTGCCTTGCTGCGCCCACAGATCGGTATGCACATGAACGCCCAGCCCTGTTTCCTGCTGAACGACTGCTGCGGCGATAAGCGCCTTCCGCTCATTTGGATATATGATTTCGCTTGTGCCGATCTCGCCGATGACACCTGCTTTAATATCCGTCCCGTCGATTCCGCTATTGATTTCCCTCAGAATTTCTTCGGTGATATCATCTACCGATTTGTCGTCCATGTCGGGCGGATGGGATGGGCGGATATAATAACCGCAGCCTGCGATAATGTAAATGTCCAGAGCTCTGGACAATCGGGCCAGCAGAACGGGATCTCTGCCGATATCCCTCAGCGTCAGATCGACGAACGTCTTTCCGCCGGCTTTCTTGAACTCGTGAAGCTCCCACTCCATGACTTGCTCTTCATCCAGTACGGCGTTATCCAGCACCGCGTAAGGATTTCTGTGCAGCTTGCCCAGATTGGTCAAGCTTACCTTCTCTTGTGCCAGCACTTTGCCGGAAATCGTCTGCGGCGCCGGCACCAAATTTCTAAGGTCGATAAAAGCATGCTCGTGCGGCAGCACCAGGCCCAGACTGTCCGCACACACCTTCCCAGTTACTGTCATAACGGACATTCCATTCACTTCCTCATGATCGGATGAACTTCAGGGAAGGCCGACGACGCGGGGGCAACCTGCCTCGCCGGCTTTTCCGTTCATCTAGCTTTTTATTTGCTTGCTTTCCACTTCGCCACTTCCGCGGTAATCTGGTCGCCGCCGAGCTTTTTCCAATTCGCGACGAACTCGTCGAAAGCATCGATGGAAACTTCCCCCATAATGATTTTCGTGAACGTCTCCAGTTCCATCTTGTCAAGCGTCGTTCCTTTTTCTACCATCGTTTCCGTAGGGCCGGCAATGTATTTCGTCATTAGCAGCCCGTTATTTTTGTTGTAGTTATAGAGAAGTTCTTGCGCTCCGTATATCGTGGCATAGGTCCAACCGTCGATATTCCCTTCCCGCCATTGATGAATGCTGTCCCAGAATATTTTCTGGCCCGGCGCCTTCGGATCCAGGAGCGATTCATCGTTCGCCTCCAGCGCCCGTGAAACGTGGTCGTACATGTCCAGATTTTGCGTCGGGTTAGAGCCTTGTACAAGCGCATATACCCACTTCGCGATATCGCCGTCTTGATTGATCGCGGTAAGTGGATACTTCGTGCGATCCCAATCGTGACCAAATGCATTCAACATTTTGATTATAGCTTCAGGATGCGCCATTCCTTTTTTCACGGCGTAATATTTGCCTATTGGGAATACCAGTTGCGGCTTGGCTTGTTTATCGTCGATCGATGGAAGCGGATAGGCTTTCCATTCCATCTCGGGATCTAATTTCTTGCCTTCCAGGAAATAAACATTGCCGTACATAACGCCGAAGAATAATCCCAACTTGCCCGAATTGCCGAGCTGGATCAGCTTTTCAATGTCTTTAACGCCAAACTCGCGATCGATCAATCCCGTTTTGTACATTTCCTGAAGCTTGGCCAGCGCGGTTTTCATCTCCGGTTGAATGCTGCCGTATACATATTCGCCGGATGCATTTTCTACCCATATTTTCGGGTACGCATGATAGCCGTTAAACAAACCGGTCAGTCCGAATACCGGGTCGTATAAGAGTTTATCCAGACCAAGTCCGTAAGTGTCGTCCTTCTTGTTGCCGTCCGGATCCTGCTTGACGAACGCTTCCGCGATTTTGAATACGTCTTCCATCGTCTTCGGTTCGGGCAAATTCAATTTCTTCAGCCAATCCGTGCGGACCCACAGCAGCGGGGCGTTGTCAACTGCTCCGGGGTTTACGGGAATTCCTAGCAGCTTGCCGCCGAACGTAGCGGATTCCAGCCCCAGCCCGCCGTCCTTCGTTAACAATTCTTTCGTTATCGGCGTTCCGTAGTTTTCCAGCGCTTCGGTCAGATCTTCGAGCTGATCCGCTTCGACCAACTGGTTAAACTGCGTAGCGTCGACCGGCATAATGTCAGGCAGCTTGCCGGAAGCCATTGCGACATTGAATTTTTGGTTATATTGTGACGGATCGGCGACCCACAAATATTTCAGTTTGATGCCGAACTCATCTTCGTACAGCTTGTTCCAGGCGTTATTGTCGATAGAATCTCCTTCTGCAAACTTCGTTGTTGAATCCAGCTCTCTTACGGCTGTCACTTCGATCGGCGGGTCGATTTTGCCCATCGGATCGTAACTGGCTGCCGGCTCATCCGGCGTATTGCTTGCTTCTCCGCTGCTTGTCGCAGTGCCGGACGTTTGTCCTTCTTTCCCCTCATTGTTCTTGGAACAGGCCGAAACAGTAACCATTGCGATTGCCAATACGGATAACAAAATCAATTTTGCGGCCTTGCCTTTCATACTTTGCTCCCCCCACTATCAGTATGATCTTTCATTCTTAGCATAAATGAAGAGCTGAGCGGATACTATTTGCCATTGTTGCCTTCCTTGACTTCTGTTGCGTTCTTCTAATCAGCCCCCGTATTAAACAAATCTCTGTACGCTTGCGGCGTCATTTTGAACATTTTTTTGAATGATCGGTTGAATTGAGGGGCCGCCTCGTATCCGACCTGCACCGCAATCTCTTGAATTTTCATATTTGAATGAGCCAATTGATCTTGGGCCTTCTTCATTCTTTCCTCGGTAATATAGTCCGACAGCATTTTGCCCGTCATACGCTTGTACAGCCGGGATAAATACGTCGGGCTGTGATGAACGACGGTTGCCAACTTCGTTAAAGACAGATCTCCGCCGAGATGAGATTGAACATATTCATGGATAGAGGTGATCAGCCGCTGGTTCTGCTCTTCGGGAACAGGCTCGTATTGTCTGAGCAATTCATCGGCAACCTTGAACAAATAAGCAGCGGCGTCGCTCCATGATTCATGCGCGTCGTACTGCGTCGTTTTCCCAAGATCCATCCGCCTGAACAGCTCGTCGAACAACCCGACTCGAATGGCGTAAGAAATCAGGCTTAGCGATAAACTATAAAACATCTCCAGTTGAAACTTGTATTCGGGTATATCGTGCTGGCTCATCATTTCGTCAAATAGCGTGGTGAACCTCTCCCTTTGGCCGTTTGCCAAGTAGTGCTCCAACAGCTCAAGCTGCTTCCTGCCCTGCTGGGATTCGGATAAGTAGTAACGTCTGCCTTGTTCCGTATTCAGCCCGAATTGATCCGAGTCCAGGATGAGCAGCTCTTGCCCGCTATTGGCGCCTGGACCGAGCAGCGATTTCAAGTAATGAAACTGAACGCCGAGTTCCTTCCATTCGACAGGCTCCCGTCCCATTACTAGTGAAATCGATATTTTCAGCAGCTGCCTGCACGTCTGTTGAACAGCCTCCAAAATGCTGTATACCCGCGTTTTCATATGATGCCAAGCTTGAGCTTCCTGCGCTTCATTCCAGTCGTTGCCCGTTGTCAGAAATTCCTTAGGCTGCATAAACCAAACAAACTTGTTCGACTCGAAGACGACTGATACGTTTGCGATAGTCGGAGCCAAATATTCCTCCGCAATATTTTGGCAGGCATAAAGCAGGAGCATTCGATCCGTTTCACCAATGTCCTCCGTCCAACTGTCCACTCTGCCCGTAACAAGGTAGATGCATTTGTCAGCCAGTAGCGGGATCTCTGACGCTTCGAATCGTTTTTCAAGCTCCTTACGAGAAGTTGGCGAATCACGCATCAAATCGAATAACGTATTTTTTTGCAAGGCCGGTATAGCCATCTGAAGCATCTTTCGCGCGTTCAGCATGTAATCCGTTCTGTCATCCGCCTGATCCAATTGCGCAAACGCCTTTTCCACTGCCGTCAAAATGATGTGGTCGTCTTCGTTTTTCAGCACGTAATCGATCACGCCGCCTGTACGTATGGCATGACGCGCGTAATCGAAGTCGTTGTAGCCCGTAAGAAAAATCACTTTGCAGCGCGGCCAACTTTCCATAATTTTCCGATGCAAATCAATCCCACTCATTCCCGGCATGCGAATATCCGATATCACGACATCGATCCGGGTTTGCTTCAGGCATTCCAATGCCTCGTAGACGTTATACGCGCGGTATGTCTCAAGCTCCAAATGCGCGGCTTCTTGAAGCATACGATACATGCTGTTTACGATTAGCGGTTCGTCATCGACGATCAATATGCGATACATGTTTAGTCTCCTTTTTCTCTCGGGATATAAATCCGAACAAGCAACCCGCCCATAGCGCCAGGCATCATTTCCAGCCCGCCGCTTGCGCCATATTTCAGTTTCAAACGGCGCTGAATATTAATCAGCCCAGTCGTCTCTCCTTCCTCCTCGGAACGCAGCTTGCCAAACATCTCAGCCATTCGTTCCTCCGTCAGCCCGACGCCGTTATCCTCGACCGAAAAATATAACCGATCCGCGACTGCTGAAAACCGAATTTGCAATTTCCCCTCCATTACGATATCGCTTAGCCCATGCTCGTAAGCATTTTCTACGATCGGCTGTAAAATCAGGCGCGGAATCATAACATTTCGGAAACTTTCGGGAAGAGGCTCGAAATCGACGGTGACCCGATTGGAAAACCGGACATTCTGTATTTCCACGTAGGATCGAACATGCTTGACTTCATCTTGGAAGGCAACTTCCTCCAGCCCGTTCCTCGTAATGTAGTGAAAATAATCACCCAAGTTTTTCGATATCAATTCGGCCGTTTCATTCTCGTCGTGCTTAATCAGGCGATGAAGAATAAAAAAGCTGTTGTAGAGGAAATGAGGGGTAATTTGCATTTGAAGCTGCTTTAATTCCGATTGCTGCAACCTGATTTTCTGTACATAAAGCTCGTCGATCAACGTCTTCAGACTTTGTACAGTCCGCTCGAAACGGTTGAAAATATAACCGAATTCATCCTGCCGGGGCGAGGATAATACAGCATTTAAATCGCCTCCCTCTACCCTCTTGAATCGCTTGATCAGATTTTGGAGCGGTCGGTGAATTAACAAATAGATGCCGTAGGAAAACAAAATCAATATAAAGATTGAACTGACGATGAGCAGCCAAAACCAGGTGCCATACGTCTTCAACTGCCCTACAATGACGTTCTCGGGAAAATAAAAGAGGAGCGCAGCATCCAGAAACATTGATTTTTCGTACACGACCATATATTTGACATTATCCACATCGACTTGCTTCGTAAAAGCCGCCGATTGCCGCATGGGCTCCGCCAGCTTACTTCTGATTTCAGCAAAGGGCCCCCGATACTTGTCATTGGCAATCGCCCAGCTATCATTGAATAAGACAGCCCCGCCCTCTTGCGGGAAATCGTTCAATGCATTTGTCAGCGCTTCCATGGACAGTTCGATATTCTGAATAAACTGCGGTGATTTATCCGGTTTCGTCAAATAGTTTGGATACGTCAAATTTAAGTACAGACGATCTTGCCAGAAAGTAATTGGTATCCCGCTCGTATATGTCGCATTGGCGATTTTCTGCGCTACCTCTCCCGTGTTTGGAGCTCCCTCCATGCTGGAGGTTGAGACGGTCCCGTTGAGCGATTTCACATAGACATAAATATCTTTAATATAGATGCTGGAGTCCTTTAACGTCGTCAATTTAAGCTGCAAATCGTTGATCGCTTTTGTACGTTGATAATCCGACATAACCGACACAGAATTGCTTAGCTGCGTGAGATCTTCGTCATTAATGAATTCTTGCTGCGTCCGAATAATGCGCTCCAATTCTTTCTCCAGCGACATGAAATAATAATGGATATTCATCGTAATCGAGTTGGAGATCTGGCTCTTCACTTCTTGCTTGCCAAGCTCATTCAGCACAAGGCTTAGCGTGAATAAAGGTAGCGTTATTATCAAAAACGTCATGATAAGCTTCGGAAAAATCGGTATATTATCAATTCTTCGCTTGATCCCCATCAAAGATCATCCACCTCCCCTTTTTCTACACAGTATACGACAGCTTGCTCATTTCATCACGCAAAAAATTCCTGCCGCCTGATGCAGAAAACAACATATTGCAAATTTCGAGTATGAAAAAAAAGCTCCTGAACCGTCGCAAGGAAAATTCAAGAGCTCGTACTCTTCAGCGAGGTATAAGCTAGTATCAACTTCCCGCTAACGAACCCCCTAGCATCGGGTAGCATCTATATAAGTTGAACCAATGAATTTCCAAACTAGAGCCTTACACACAAACGATCGATAATTAACGAAGGGGATTGCATAATTCGATCCATAAACTGCCGGACGTTGTTGCGGATTTCCGTCACTGTGTGATAGAACACATTGTTGACGACATCGGACTTGAGCCACTTCCATAGCCCCTCGACAATATTAAATTGCGGGCTGTACGGCGGTAGGAAAACCAATTCCAGCCGGCCGTTCATTTCATCCAGAAACGGCTGTAGTAATTTAGCATGATGAATGCGGGCGTTGTCCAATACCATGACGATCTTGCCTGTCGGATAATGAGCCACCACTTTTTGAAGGAAATCCAAAAAAGTCTCCGCTGTGTACTGATCATCTTCCTGCCAGACGATCTGACCCGTGGCATAATCCACCGTTGCTAGCAGTTTGACTCCGCGATGCTTGCCGGTGGTCTGGATGATTCGCTGTTTGCCGCGCAGAAACCACGTTTTTTGAATCGCCTGGTAATCACGAATCATCGATTCATCTTCAGAGAGCAGATGATCGATCTCGTCATGGATCAGTCTTTTTTTAAACCTAGAAAGGTTGCCTCTGTAAAATGGCGTTGTTTTTCTTCATTTGCTGCTGCTAATGTATAGGTCGGTTTTGTATAGCTCAACCCTTGGCGATGCATCATTTTGGAGATGCCGCGCAGGGAATATGAGAATCCAAATTCGCGCTCAATAAAGGCCGCAATGATCTCCAGCGTCCAGTTGTGACGAGCTATAAACCAAACATCATGAGGTACGCAGTTTACAATCTTCTGCTTCAATTTTTCTTGTTGTTCTTTGGTTAAGCGAACGGGAGCACCGGGAGAATGGTTCAATTGCATGGCTGGTAACCCTCCATTTTCATACGAACGAATGTATCCTTTGACAGTTTTCATACTTCGGTTGATAATCGAAGCGATTTCTGCGGGGTGGGTACCTTTCAAGTGTAAATATACCGCCTGATAACGTTCGTACATGCGACGATCCTTTGCTTGCTTCATGGCCTTTAAAACTTCTTCTAATCTTGAGTTGATTTCCATTGTGCTCCCTGCCAATCCGAATAGGTTTTCTAACTTATTCGACAAACAGGGGTGAAATCCTTACCATAGTTTTCTAATCTTTAGTTCAACTTATATAGCTGCATTTGATGAGTTTGTGAAGAAGTGGCATGCTCTTGGCGGACAAAAAATTACGGAAGAAATCAATCGCGACCTGTCTTCCCAATAGCAACAAATCAGTTCGGGGGATGCTGAAAGCAAGAACTAAGCATCTCCCTTTCTTATTACGGTATGGAAAGGAGCTGAGCCGATGGAAGAACAGGGCGCCATGAATCGCTGGAAGCGTCAATGGCCTTTGTACGCCATGCTGATTCCGGCAATTATCGTTGTCGTCGTTTATAGTTACATCCCGCTCGCAGGCAGTGTTATTGCCTTTCAAGACTTTCAACCCTTCAAGGGCTGGTTTGGCTCAGATTGGGTGGGACTAGAACAATTCAGATACGCCTTTGAATTGCCCGATATTTGGAAAATAATACGCAATACAATCGTCATCTCCGGGATGAAGATCGCCGCTGGACTCGTTGTCCCGATCTTATTCGCTCTTCTGCTGAATGAAGTAGGAAAAATGTTCGTTAAGCGCTCAGTTCAGACATTGATCTACCTGCCGCATTTCCTGTCTTGGGTCATCCTCGGCGGCATTGTGATTGACCTGTTATCCCCATCCGAAGGGATCGTTAACCAGGTTATCGGCTGGCTCGGCTTTGAACCGGTCTTTTTTCTTGGCGATAATCGCTGGTTTCCCTATATTCTTGTCATCACGGAAACATGGAAGGAATTTGGCTTCAGTACGATCGTCTATCTGGCAGCCTTGACTGGCATCAATCCTGCCTTATACGAAGCTGCGGTCATTGATGGTGCCGGACGGCTCAAGCAGACCTGGCATGTCACACTGCCTGGCATGGTGCCCATCATCGTACTGATGGCAACATTAAGCTTGGGCAATGTGCTCAATGCCGGATTCGATCAAATTTTCAATCTGTATAGTCCACAAGTCTATGAAAGTGGCGATGTACTAGATACGCTCATTTACCGGGTAGGGCTGGAGGATGCCCAGTATAGTGTAGCTACTGCACTTGGACTAGTAAAATCCGTCGTCTCGTTCGCATTTATCTCTATCTCCTACTGGCTAGCTTACCGCTTCGCCAATTATCGCATTTTCTAAATAAAGGGGGGGGACATATCATGCAAGCTAAATCGTGGCAGCGGACTGCGTTTCAACTTTTCAACTATTTGTTTCTCATTACGATATCTATTTTATGTGTTTTGCCGCTTGTACACATCTTGGCAATCTCATTCAGTTCAAGTGCTGCCGTGTCAGCCGGCGAGGTAGCTTTTTGGCCTGTCGATATGACGTTGAAGTCATATTCCTTTATTCTCGACAATCCGAAGTTTCTCACTTCTGTCGGAATAACCTTGCAGCGAGTTGTCTTCGGTACGATAATTAATTTAGTTCTTGTCGTCCTGACCGCCTATCCGTTATCGATTGAAGAGGTCGTGCTTGGCCGGCGCGAGCGGCATTATTTTGACGGTATGAATCAGCATAACCCGCATATCCGTTATTGGAACGGCACTTATTACCTCTATTATATGGGGACGACTTATGGCGGGCCAGTCCCGGGGTCAGGAGATCATGTGTCATCGGAACGGGGCACTGAAGTATGGAACAACAAGCGGATTGGGCTGGCCACCTCCCCTTCGATTGCCGGACCGTGGACGAGAATGGAGCAGCCGCTGCTGGAGCCGCGGCGCGGCCGCTGGGATTGTACGGCAACGACCAATCCCAGCGTCGCCATTTTGGCCGACGGTACGACCTATATGATTTACAAATCGCGCGAATATGCCAGTTCAACCTTGCAGCTTGGCGTAGCTGTAGCCGACCACCCTGCCGGGCCTTTCCGCAGATTGTCCGATGATCCGATTCTGCAATTTTCCAATCCGGACTTGCATGTCGAAGATCCGTATCTGTGGCATGACGGCCAGCAGTTCCATCTGCTGATCAAGGATGATTTCAAAAACGACTCGTCCGGTTTAACGGGAGAATGGGGAGCCGGCGTTTACGCCACTAGCGCAGATTGCCTGCACTGGACGATCTGCCCTGAGCCGAAAGCCTACTCGCGAACCGTCGTCTGGAACGATGGCAGCGTCAAGGAAATGTGCAACCTCGAACGCCCCTTCCTGCTCATTGAAGACGGGGTGCCGACTCATCTGTTTGCCGCTACCGGAACCGGGGAGAAAGCCTGGCATTTTGATCATACGTGGAATATGGTCATCCCGCTCGCTCCGCCGGAACCGGCTGTACGCGACTAGCCGCCCTAGACAAAAACGAGCTCTAGGCTTACCGGTGCTAATAAATTAGCGTCTGCCGACAAGCCTAGAGCCTCGTTTTTTATTAATTGTCCAGCATATTCAGCATGTTCATGACAACAGTTACTGCTTCTGCGCGGGTTGTTTTGTCCTGCGGTGCGAACAGCTGACCGCCCTTGCCGCGAATAAGATTTGCCTCGGCTGCGGCTGCCACGGACGGCTTCGCCCATTTCGCGATCTGGTTCGCGTCTTTGAACGCCGGTTTGGTACTGGCATCAAGAGGAAGCTTGAGCGCTCGCACAATCATAGCTGTCATTTCTGCCCTGGAAATTTGCTGCTCGGCACCGAACGTTTGGTCGGCATAGCCGGTAATGATCCCCAGCTTCGCTCCGGCTGCGACATAACCCGCTGCCCAGGCTGGGATCGGATCGGTGAATACAGCTTCAGCATCTTCCGCTTCCCATTGCAGCGCGCGGCCAAGCATAGCTGCAAACTCTGCGCGGGTAACAAGGCCGTTCGGACGGAAGGTTTCCTCGCCAATGCCTTTAACGATTCCGCGCGCAGCCGCTTCAGCAATGGCGTTCCTTGCCCAATGGTTAACCGTGTCCTTAAATTCTGTTTGGGCTGCTTTGGCAGGCTCAGCAGCAAAGATGGCAAACACGCCGCCGCGGGTCGCCTGTACAGTAATCATCCTTCCAGCCGTTTGTCCTTCCAGCTTCACCCATTCCTGCTTCGACTTGTCGAAGAAATAAACTGCTGCCCCTTCATACTCTTGTTTGTCTGGATCAATCATCAACTCAACTGTAACCGGCTTGGCAAAGTCATCTGCCGGCTCTTTGACGATTTCGAATACAGGACTGGCAAGGACCATTCCAGACGCAGCAATGCCGCCCGGGTTATCGATGATGGTTGCCGTAATCGCTACCGGTTTCGCGGATGCGCCTTCAGGTATGCGCACAATCAGCTGGCTTCCCAGCTTTAATTCTCCCGCTTGATTCGCTTCGAATCGTTCGGATTGCTGCTGCAGTTTGCTGCCGTCGACAACTTGTACCGCAACAGTTGCTGTAAAGCTGTCATATTTAGCCGTAATGGCCGCCGAGCCAACTGAACGTCCGGTAATATTGCCTTCAGCGTCCACAGACACAATATCCAGATGAGATGAAGTAAATACAGCCTTCGCTGTCAACGGATCTGACTTTCCGTTCTCATACAAAGCACGTACAGTGAGCTTCCGGGCGTCTCCAAGCTTGATGCGAGACGGTGCCGCATCGAACTGGATTCCTTTCATGCTTGGCAGAGTTACAGGCGGGATCCATCCGCTTCCGCCATCGCCCGGATTATCCCTTTGTACGGTCACCTTAGCTGTTGTTTCGAAGCCCTGGAATTTGGCGGTGATCACCGTCTCGCCTTCCTTCAGCGCTGTCACCTTGCCTGTGCTGTCTACAGAAGCAATCTCCGGATGAGCGGAGGCAAATTCAACCGTCTCTTTAATGATTTGCTTGTCCCCGTTATCGTACAGGCCGTAGATGACCGATTGATGGGTCTGCCCGATTTCGAGGCGATACTCGCCCGTACCAAGCTCGATTGAGCTTAGCTTAGGATTTTCAACGGCGTTCGGGGATACGGTCACCGCAGCTGTTGCTTCGAAACCTTGGAATTTGGCGGTGATCACCGTCTCGCCTTCCTTCAGCGCTGTCACCTTGCCTGTGCTGTCTACTGAAGCGATCTCCGGATGAGCAGAAGCAAATTCAACTGCCTCCGTAATGATCTGCTTGTCGCCATGATCGTACAATCCGTAGACGACCGATTGATGGGTCTGCCCGATTTCCAGACGATACTCGCCCGTACCCAGCTCGATTGAGCTTAGCTCAGGAACTTCAACAGCGTCCGGGGTTACAGTAACATTGACTAATCGATACTGTCCTTCGTAGGAGGCGATGATTTCTGCTTTCCCGTTAGCTACAGCCGTTACGAGACCAGATGCGTCGACAACAGCAGACCTCGGATTGGTGGATACGAAGTGAGCCTTCGCCGTCACATCAGCTGAATTCCCTTCCGCATCAAGCGCAATCACCCTGGTTTGATGCTGACCGTCCTTGAGCAGTTGATATGCCATACGATCCAAAGACACTTCCGGGAATTGCTTGTCGGATGCATCCGATCTTTCCGCCATAAACTCAAATACCTGCAGCCAAGTTTGCTGGCTCTCCGTAATGCGCAAACGCAGTGATTTAATCAGCTTCTCGGGGAACGAGACGCTTTTGAAGCTGTCACCCTGAAGATCACACAGCTTGGTCCAGCTTCCGTCCTCGGATAAGTACTCTACGACACCTTTTTTGACATTATAATTATAGTCCATAAACAAGCTGACCTTGTTCATCACTTTCGGCTCCGGGAAATCAAGGCGAATCTCGTCTCCAGCCTTAGGTGTGCTGCCGCTCCAGAAATACGTATTCGGATTGTTATCGATCATATTTTCCGGAATATAGCCGGTATAGCTTAATGTCGTACTCACCTTAACATCACTTCGGGCCAACTCGACGTTGAAGTCCTTTACTTTGATCCATTTGCTGTTTCTGGCTGCTGCAACCAGACGAATATAGCGCGCACTGTAATTCGGCAGTGCTGTTTCGATCGTCGGTTGTCCGGAGGAGCTGGCGACTTTAATCCATTTGACGCCATCCATTGATAATTCGATATCGGCTTTGTCCAGATAATCGCCCTCATCCATAACCACTTTAATTCCTTTTAGCGTTCGTGCCTCTTTAAGATCGATCCCGAAAAATTCTCCCTTATCCATGGCGTAGACACTACCGTGTGCCCAATAGAACGAGTTCGGGTCATTGTCGACCATCCGCTCGATGGCATAATCCTCATGCGTAACTAAGGAAGAGAACGGAACACGCTCGACCACTTCTTCTTTTCCCCACATTTTGCTGTTCTCTTCAAGCGCTCGGGTGATAAAGCTCCAGATCACAGTATTGTTGCGCACTTCTGGCATCATTTTGATTTTATCCATTTGCATCACAAGACCGATGCGATGCTCCATAATGACCGGCTGGCTGTATCCGTTTCTTTGTGCAAGCAGCATGCGCAACGCTTCGATTCCAGCCTGGGTCAGCCAATCCATTTTGGTCAAATGCGGCTCGATCTCGCTTACCATTTGACGGTTCGGCAACTGTTGGCGAATTGTCGATACAGCTTGCTGCAGCTTGACCAGCTCTGTCATCAATTGATCCGCAATTGGCTGGATGTCGATTTGTTCCTGAACGTACTGTGTCCAAAACTCAGTTACAATCGGGGCAATCGTCAGCGATTCCCGATTAGGACTGACTGGAGTGGAATAATTGTTTTCAGCAAATGTTTTCAGCTGCTCTGCAATATCTCCGCCCAAATAATCCAGTGCCTGCAGCCATGAACGCTCATAATCATATTGTTCTGGATTCCACAAGTAATCGCCGTAATTGTAGAGCGCCAATTTGGAAGCCTCGGCTTCATTCATCGGGTTGGAGACCATGCCAATAATGCCGTGCTCATACAATTTGGCATCTCTGCCCTGCAGCGGAGCCATGTACAGCTTATCCCTTGATGTATCATTTACAGGGAAATTATCCCAGAATAAAATATCATGCTTATAAAATGCTCGTGCAGCGTCAGCTTTCTCTGTCGTAATATGATCATCAAACACGCTTGCTCCTGTCCAGTGAACAAGAACATCCTCATCCAGCAGATCCGCAAACCGGTCTATATAAGGCGTCGTATGGAGCCCGAAGTAGTCTGTCGGCACCGTAATGAGCCGCTTTGCGCCTTCGCTCTTTTTGGGAGTCAAAAATTGCTGGTTAAACCGGTTCAGCACATAGGTTTGCGCAGCAGCAGAAGGGTTGCTATCCGCTCCAAACCGCGCTCTGTCTTCCTGATGTCTCAGGTTCGGATCGATGTCGTCCATGTACACGGCAAAAGACCGGACACCAAGATCCCAAGCCGCCTGCGCTTTCTGAACGAGCAGTTCAAACTCTGCATCACTGGAGAAGATCATGTCCCCGCCCGGAGAAATTGCAAATACAAGATCAACATGATTGGCTTTCGCTGCGTCGACCAATTCCTTCAAGCGAGCCAGATCCTCCGGCGGATAAGGCTCCCGCCATTTGTCCCGATGGTATTTGTCATCCTTCGGCGCATAAATATAGGTGTTCAATTTCTGCTCGCCATAAAATGCAATTTGGCTCAGCCGATCCTCGTGCGTCCATGGTTTGCCGTAAAATCCCTCGACAGCACCGCGATATTCGAACACCGGCCAATCGATCACTTCAACGCTGGAAATTCCGTAGCCCTGCCCGGTCTGAACGAGCAGCTGCTCAAATGTACGCTCGGCATAATAAGTTCCGTGAGTGCTTTTGCCGGCTATAACAATGTTCTTCTGACCGGAAACATCAGCATTGGCAGCCACAATATAGCCTTCGCCGCTCGTTATCGATTGCGGCCAGCTGCTGCCGATCGACTGCAGCGCCGCTTCTGCTCCCTGATTCTCATCTGGACCGCCAAGCCAAATATTCACAGGTGCTGCAGGCGGGCTGTCTGTATCTGCCGCCTCTATAATTTGCGTAACGCCTATCGCCGTTAACAGCGCCTTTATTCTTCTTAACGCCTCCGGATCTGTATGCGGACCGCTAATGAGCCCAACCTCGCTGCCGATCAAAAACCCGTCTCCCTTGACAGAAAGCTGCTGTGGAGTCGGATTGATGACTGGCGGCTGTTTTAAGGCTTCCAGCTCCAAAGCTGAGGAAGCGGCATGCGCAGATTGCAGCGGAAAAACAGAAAGCTGTGAAACGAAGCATAGCAGTGCAGTAACACAAACCAATACTCGTAAGCGGTTAAACTGTCGTCTTTCTTTCATGTTGTAGAAACCCCTTCTTTCTCGTTTTTTAGAAGTGAGACGATGACCAATCCTCTAACTTGTTTAGATTTGTTTAGCAAACCACCTCACAATACCCAATAATTGGAAAAATCTGCGCAAAAAAGGGCACGAATAAAAAGCAGCGGAATTCTGCCCTTTAACTCATGCCCTGAACGGTAACACGTTAATATGAAATTGTGCCGCTTGCGTCCTGCTTTCATTGCAAACGGTTACATCCATTGCAATCCGTATTATAGGCGTAAAAGAAACATGTGTCAACTTTTTTGTTCCCGAAAAAATTTCAGTTGACATTTGTGCATTACTGGTAATATGCTACGTGTAGCCAAATACACAGGAAAACATGACGTGCGACCGCAAGGGCATAAGTCATGTAAGCATCCCCATGCTTACACGACTTATGCCTTTTTTTGCTGTTATGGCAGAATACCCACCCTGCAAACATGCCGTGACGGACATGAAAACCGTTTTTTCGCGTGTCGCTCCATGTATGCCTGACGTATCCCGGCCACAAAATAAAAAGGGAGAGCTCTTAACGATGAAAATCAAAAAAGCGATTGGAATGTTTGCCGTACCGCTGTTAGCCTTGTCGGTCGCAGGCTGCGGCTCCTCTGCAAATGACGGCAAGGTCAATAATAAGCCTGAAGAGAAACCGAACCAGACCGCACCAGGCAATACGTCCAGCAATGAACAAAAGACAGCATCACTTACCGGCGATTTCGAAATTCAATATTTTGTAGGCGGGTATGGAGATGCTTGGTGGAAAGAAGTGATCGAGGAATTCCAGAAGGCCAATCCCGACCTGAACATCAAGCAATCCGCAGGGCCGAAAATCAACGAGCAAATGAAACCGCGCTGGATTCAAGGCGATCCGCCTGATGTCGTATACATTGACGGCGCCGGCTCCAATGAGCGGCAGATGATTGACGATGAACAGCTACTGGACATCACTGCCTTCATCAAGGAAGCGGTCAACAAGGACGGAGAGAAGCTGTCCGACATTCTTATTTCACAGCCTACCGCCTATGAGGGAGACAAAAATTACACCCTCCCGCTCGTATTCGGGTCATGGGGCTTGTTCTATGACAAAGCCCTGTTCAACGAAAAGGGCTGGACCGTTCCGACAGATTGGAAAAGCTTCATCGAGACGAGCCAAAAGATCAAGGATTCCGGTATGACGCCGTTCATCCATACGGGCGTATATCCTTATTACATCAACGGCGGGCTGCTCGATTCCGCAATGGTGGCCGCAAATGGCGGCGATGGGTCGATTCTGACCAAGCAGGCCGCGCTGGAGGAAGGCAGCTTCGCAAGCGATGCTGTAAAGCAGGCGCTGAACCAAATCGTCGAGCTTCGCGACAAAGGTTTTATCGATCCGGGCTCTGTATCGCTCAATCATACCGATTCCCAGGCACAATGGCTTCAGCACAAAGCAGCCTTTATCCCTAACGGACTGTGGCTGGAAAACGAGATGAAGAAGGATATTCCGCAAGGCTTTGATTTCGGATTTATTCCGTCAGTCGTTCAGGAAGCCGGCAAAAATAACATCGTCATCCCTTACACCAACACGATTGCCATCGCCAAAGACGCCAAAAATCCGGAAGCGGCCAAGGCATTTCTGGCGTTTGCCTTTACGAAGCAGCATGCTGTCCGCTGGGCGGAGCTAACTGGCGCCATTATGAATGTAAAAGCCGATTTGAGCTCCTCCTCTGCAAGCACGGTCGTGAAGGACGCGATGGCATTCTTCAACTCTGACAAGACAACCGTTGCCCCGGTTGCCGTCCTGAATGCAGATGTGGAAAAAGTGAAGCAGGACGCTACCGTTGCACTAACGACTGGCAAAATCAACCCTGACGAGTGGATGAAACGGCTGGAAGACGCAGCAGCTAAAGCAAGAAAATAGCTTGCTGGCACAATCCCGGCGCAGTAAGACCGGACAGGTACAAGGAATGACCCGCGCTTGCCTTGTGCGCTGTCCGGTATGATGATCACTCTTTTGGAAGGGGAACCGTGATGTCACGACTAGCAAAACGCCGCTTGTTTGTCACCATCTTTCTAGCACCTACGTTTTTGTTTTTTTCTCTGTTTACACTTTATCCCATCTTGAAAGGCATGCATATTTCGCTGTACGACTGGTCCGGCGGCTCCAAAAAGATGAAGTTTATCGGCTTGGACAATTACAGGGAGCTGCTGCAAGACCCGATCATCTGGACAGCCATCAAGAATGATTATTTTCTCGTCATTGGCAAGGTTATCGGCATTATCGCCCTGGCTACGCTGTTCGCGGTCGCTATTACCCGGTTTAACATTCGGGGAAGCGGCTTTTACCGCGTCATCTTTTTTATTCCGAACATTATCTCCGTTGTCGTTATCGGCGTGCTGTGGAGATATATTTACAATCCGAACACCGGGTTTCTGAATGCCTTCCTGTCGCTGTTCACCGATGAGCCGGTCCAGAAGGCATGGCTTGGAGAACCGGGATCAGCAATGTGGTCTCTGCTATGGCCCTCCATCTGGGCAGGCATCGGGTTTTATATGATTTTGCTGATTGCCTCCATTCTCAGCATCCCGAAAGATTTGTACGAAGCCGCTGATCTGGACGGCGCAACACAAGGCAGACAATTTTGGACCGTTACTGTCCCTCTCGTCTGGGAGCAGATGAAGGTCAGCATTTTGCACATCGTCATGACAACCTTGAATGGCTCCTTCATCATCGTCTGGATCATGACAGAAGGCGGTCCGGACAACTCGACGCAAGTCATGGGCTCCTATCTCTATCAGATGGGATTCAGGCAGTATCATATGGGGTATGCTTCAGCGATCGGTGTCCTGATTCTTGTTCTTTCTCTTATTACGACAGTGGTCCTGCAGCGCTTGCTTCGCCGGGATACAATTGAATTGGCTTGAGGAGTGATCCCACGTGAATAGCACAAAACAAAATCCGGTTGCCCGAATACTGACCATTACTATTCTGCTGATCTGGACGGCAGCCGTGCTTTATCCGCTAATCTGGACCCTGCTAGGTGCCCTGAAGGACAATCAGCAATTTTTGCTCAAAAAGCCTTGGGCTTTGCCCGAGTTTCCGCTGCTTTGGTCCAACTTCTCTTATGTCTGGGATAAGTACGGATTCAGCGGCTATTTTATCAACTCCACTGTTGTGACAGCAGCAAGCACGTTTCTCTCCATCTTGCTGGCCGCTACAACCGCATATATTTTGGCCCGGTTCGCTTCCGGGGTTAGCCGGGTGCTGTACTATTTGTATCTGTCGGCCATGATGATCCCGATGATTCTCGGTCTTGTTCCCCTGTTCTTTCTATTGAATGACCTGGGTCTGATTAACAAACTGCCCGGACTGATCATTGTCTACACCGCCAGCGTACTGCCTTTCGGGATCTTCGTCCTTGTCGGCTTCTTCAAGACACTTCCCAAGGAGCTGGAGGAAGCGGCATCTATCGATGGAGCCGGGCATTACAAAACCTTCTTTGCCGTGATGCTCCCTCTTGCCCGTTCCGGCCTCATTGCCGTCGGCATTATGAATGCTTTGACGATCTGGAACGAATACATTATGGGAACCGTATTTATCAATGATCCATCGAAATATACATTGCCTGTCGGAATAGCCGTCATGCAGGCCGAAATGCAGTACCGCACGGAATGGGGGCCGCTGTTTGCCGGATTGCTGCTTTCAATGATTCCCGTCATCGTCCTCTATATCGTCTTTCAACGCCAAATAGCTGAAGGCGTAACAGCTGGAGCTGTAAAATGAAGCCGCTATATTGCGCTCATTCAAGGGCTGCCCCCGGTCTTATTTCAGACTGGCGGGCGGCCCTTTATGCGCTCCAACAGCGATTTTTCCGCCATTGCTTTCTATACCAGGAATATAGAGATTGACGACCTTGCCAATCTGTTTTATTGTATTAATAGATCGTAAAAATGGCGTGCTACTAGAATGTCTAGGCATGAGCCGGGGAATGGCCGATCCTTGCGGGGCGGGCGTTTTTCGGCTTTTTATTTTTTTCGCGATCTTCCTGAAAAAATACGACCTTAAAGCGGAGGGAAGGATGCAATGAATGGACTGCTACAAATCGAGCGCATCGTGGGCAACAATGTTATTCTGACATTGGATCCGCACACTTCGAGGGAATACGTGCTGTTTGGCAAGGGTATAGGGTTTTCCTCGCGAGGTGAAAAATGGATCGACGTGAAAAATCCATGTATTGAGAAGCGATACCGGCTCGACGAACAGGAGCCGATGCAGCAGTATCATTCTCTAGTAGAGGACATTAATCCGGGAATCATCCAGCTATCGGAGCAGATCATCGAGAGGATAAAGGAACGAATTGGAACGCCGGTCAATCCGAAAGTGTATTTTGCGCTGCCTAACCATATTCATTTTGCCATTTATCGCTTGCGCAACGGGATGGACATTAATAACCCGTTTCTGTTCGAGACGAGAATGAGCTTTCCACGAGAGTACGAAATCGCTGCGGAAGCAGCCGCCATGATCAGTGAACAAACTGGCGTCCCCATACCAGAGGACGAAATCGGATTTCTTGCCCTTCACGTTTATTCCTGTACTGAACCGGTTTCGGTCGTCCAACTGGTCAAGCTGACCAGACTGATCAACACGATCGTGGAGCGCGTCGAGCAGCTGTACGGACGGACAATTGCCAGAAACAGCAGCAACCACGCCCGCTTTATCGCCCACCTGAGAGGAATGCTGGAGAGGCTCTTGCACGGCAAAACTGTAACAAACCCGCTAGTAAAGGAAATCCGTGAGCAGCACCCGCAGGAATTCGCCGTCGCGACCGAAATAACCGAATTTATCGAACAGGAGTTGAAGATTAAAGTATCCATAGATGAAATCGGTTACATGTCGATGCATTTGCATCGCTTGTTTCAATAACGGCCGACTGCCTGCACGAAGGGCGCACTGGCGTTTTTCGGGAAATTTTAAGATAAAGGGCGGTGGCCGAAATGTTTCATGAATGGTTTGCCAGCAAGAAGAAAGCTTCCTGCGTTGAAGCTGCCGCACCCGTATCCGGCACTCTGCTCCCGCTGTGCGATGTGCCGGATGAAGTATTCGCCCGGGGGTTTACCGGCGCGGCGATCGAACCGTCCGAGGGCCTCGCGGTGGCGCCATTTGATGGCCGGGTCATCCATCTGATTCATACCGGGCATGCGATTATCGTGGAGCACCAATCGGGCTTGCAATTGCTGATCCATATCGGAATCAATACGGTAAATCTCAAAGGAAGAGGGTTCAACGTATTGGTTCAGGCAGGAGACCGGGTTCGAACGGGGCAACGGCTGATCGAATTTGACCTCAAATTGCTCAGACAAGCCGGTTTTCATGCCACTACGCTTATCGTCGTCATCAATGAGCAAGGCGTCGATATGCAAGTTGGCAAGTACCGTCAAGTTCGCGCTTCAGAACCGGTGTTCAGGATCGCAATGAACAAGTTCCAGTGAAAGGAGATTGGCGCATGCGCATGCTCGCTTTACTCCAAAAAATCGGCAGATCTCTCATGCTGCCTGTTGCCGCGCTGCCGGCTGCCGCGATTATGCAGCGTTTCGGCAAAATCGATTACGCGCAGGATTTTCATTTTGGCACCTTCGGAAAATATCTGAACCATTATGTCGCACCGTTCATGGAGGCAGGCGGATCAGCCATCTTCGACAACCTGCCGCTCATCTTTGCCGTCGGCATCTCGATTGGAATCGTCGGGGATGCTGTCGCGACGCTTGCCGCGGTCATGGCATACCTGGTGCTCACGAATGTGCTGATTGAGGTGCCCAAGGTGTTTCAAATGGCGCCTGGCGCTGAAGAACTGAATATGGGCGTGATGGGCGGAATTTTAGCCGGGCTTACCGCATCTTACTGCTACAAAAAATATCATCGAATCAAGCTCCCTGACTGGCTTGGCTTCTTCGGCGGCAAGCGATTCGTCCCAATCGTCACATCATTTTTAATGATTGTCATCGGCCTGCCGATCGGGCTGATTTGGGGACCGGTGCAAACGGCAATGAACGATTTCGGCCGCTGGGTCGTGGAATTGAACGGGATCGGCGCCTTCATTTTCGGCACCGCCAATCGTCTCCTAATCCCCTTCGGCCTGCACCATGTGCTCAACAATATTGCCTGGTTCCAGATCGGCGAATTCGCCGATGAAGCCGGCAGAAAAATCCATGGCGACCTGTACCGCTTTTTTGCGGGGGACAAGGATGCCGGCCTATTCATGACCGGCTTCTTCCCGATCATGATGTTTGCGCTTCCGGCGGCAGCGCTGGCGATCATTCATACCGCTCAGCCGCAGAAGCGGAAGGTGGTTTCTTCGATTTTTTTGGGAGCGGCATTGACCTCGTTCCTGACGGGCATTACGGAGCCGCTTGAGGTGGCTTTTATGTTTGTCGCCCCTTTACTGTATGTGGTGCATGCGGTGCTGACAGGCCTCAGCGGACTGATCGCGGCGGAATTCGGCGTCAAGTATGGGTTTGGCTTCTCGGCAGGCTTTATCGATTACGCCCTTAATTTGCCGCAGGCGACGAAGCCGCTGCTCATTATTCCGCTAGGCCTCGGATTCAGCGTCGTCTATTACTTTCTGTTCCGCACCATGATCGTCAAATTTAATTTAAAGACGCCCGGAAGAGAGGACGACAGCTTGACAGGCCCGCAGCCTTCCGTACCCGCCTCCGCCTCTGCCCCGGTCCCCGAGGCAGCCCGGCTTCCCGCAGACGGCGATCCGGCAGACTCTGTGCTGGCGGCGCTTGGCGGCAAAACGAACATTCAAAGCATCGACGCTTGCATTACGCGGCTCCGGCTTGTCGTCAAGGACGAACAGGCCGTAGATGACGAAGCCTTGAAAAGATCGGGCGCACTCGGGGTCATTCGCTTGGGGAAAGGATCGGTGCAGGCCGTCTTCGGCACGCAGGCCGAAAAACTGAAAGACGAGATCAAATCGAGGATGTAGGAGGCTTTATTGATTGTATAGACGATTTATCATCCAGAATCCCGCGGGCATCCATGCAAGGCCAGCCCGTATCATCGCTGAGACGGCCAAACGATATCCTTGCGAGATCTATTTCATGAAGAACGGCATCCGTTTCAATGCGAAAAGCATCTTGAACGTGATGACGCTCTGCGCCAAATTCGGCGACGAGGTTGTAGTGGCAGCCGAAGGGGAGCAAGCAGACTGCGCTGTCGAAGCTTTGGGCGCCCTGCTGAACAGCTCCCACTAGAAAACGGCGCATAGAGGACATCGCTTGCCTCCTTGCGCCGCACTTGAGCTAGACTGCCGCAACCGCTTCTGTTTCTGTTGCACCCGGCACGGGCTTGCCGGCCGCTCTCACAATCCCGATAATCGCTATAAAGATACCGATCAATGCTGTAAATACGATCAAGCCTGTCAGGCCTTTATCGTGGAGTGCCGCAAAGTTCAATCCGTTAATGACAAACAGCAAGATGCCTGCCGCCAAGGAGAAATAATGAACCGGCGCTTCGGCAAATTTGCGAATCCGAAAGGAGCCAGCCGTCGACAGCAGCGTAACGGCTACAATGGTTACTACATTGACTGACATACCTACCCATACCGGATGGACATTCAAATAAAACTTGCTGACATCCCAACCGCCAAGCCAGTACCAGCCCAGTCCCGAAACAAAGCCGGCAGCCAGCGAGGACAAGACAGCCGGCCTCGTTACTTGCGGCCAGAACAGCGCAGCGACGACCGGGGCGAAGGTCGCGGAATTGCGAATGGTCCAGGCCATAATGTTCCACCAGGCCGACTGCTCGGTACGCAGCAGCCCGAACAGCACCATCAGTCCCGTCAAAATCAGCAGCGACCATTTCGTATAGGTAACGAGCCGCTTCTCATCTGCCGAAGGAAAAATCGCTCCCCCTGTATCGCGTCCCAGGCTGGTGGCGCCGGAAAACTGGCAAGGCGCTCCCCATCCCAGCGCACAAGCCCAAATCCCGAGAAAGAACAACCCTACCAGCGGCGCCGGCAATACTTGGGCCAAATATTGCGGCAAAGCAAGCAAGCCAAGCTTACCTTCCGGAATGACAGCCGCCGCAGACAAACCGAACAAAATAGCCAGCACTGTGAACGGAATCCCGAAGATGGCTGCAAGCTTAAGCCCCTTCTGCCCTTCCTCCGGCGTCTTGCAGGATAAAGCCATCTGAAATGCCGCTTGCGCCAAAATAACATTGACAAAGAAGGTGCCGAACCAGGCGACAATTACTTGCAGCCCCGCATTGCCCCATTCGAACATTTCCGGGCGGGCTGCCGCCATCTCCTTCAAGCCGTCGATTCCGGGATTAATAAAGAAGGCAATGACGCCGATTGCGAACATGATGACGAAAACGATCGCATTCATCGATTGGGTAAAAGCGATCGACCACATGCCTCCAGCCTGCAAATAGGCAAACAACAAGATCGCCGTGAACGCAACCGAAAGCGAGAGCGAAAAACCGGTAAACACATGCAGCGCAGAAGCAAAGGCAATCGCAGTCGCCACCGACCACATCGGAAAAGCAAATGCGGTAATCGCCCCGGCCAGCGCCTTGGCGCTCCGCCCGTATTTGTCGCCGATCAACCCCGAGACGGTAACGACCATCTTTTTGCGGAAGGGCCCGATAATAAGAAACGCGATAATCAAAATTTGCAGCGTCTCGGCCACGCCGTACCAAATCGCCGACACGCCTTTCAAATAGGCCATTTCCAAGACGGCGATAAAAGTGGAGCCCGAAAACAGGCCCGTAATACAGAAGCAGACGATCCACTTGTTAAACGAGCGCCCCCCGACAAAATATCCGCCGGCTTTGGACGTGCGGCGCCTTGCCAATTGTCCGGCAACGACGAGCAATGCTGTATAGATAAGAGCAAATCCAATAATCCAGCCGCCGTATACCGTCATTCCCGCTCCGCCTCTCTCGCCGTGCTCCAGTCTAGTTCAATTCTAATCCCGGCATCGTAAAACAAATTGTAAGCCGGGCATCTTTTTTTAACCTGCTCTTTCAATTGCTCAATCCGTTCAATCGGCTCATCCGTATCAAACACGACCCGGTTGCACACTTCCTGAAAATGCGGGCTGACATTGGCCGTACCGAACAGTCCGCGCCGATCGACCGTTCCTGTAGATGCGGCTTGCAAGCCGCGAATCTCCAATTGCATCTCATTAGCGATCATTTCAATGACAATGAGCAGGCAGCCATTGAACGACCCCAGCATATATTCCATCGGCGTCGGCGCCGTGTCCGTCCCGCCCAGCTTCACCGGCTCGTCAATCTGGAAAGTGAAGCCCCGCACTTCATTTATATTGGCAAACCGGCTAATGCGCCGCGAAGCTGCCCGTACTGAGCGAAGCTCCGTTTTGGCATCCTGTTTAATTTCTGTCGCTGTCATCGTTGTCCCCTCCGCTCTCTTTAATTCCTGTATGTTTACTCGGAATTATTTGATTGAAAGATACCATATATTCGGAAATTGGTCAACGACTTTTTTATTAATTCACATCTGAATAGTGCGGATTAATGGGAGAAGCCTCTTTCGAAGTCCTTCGAGGATGAGCTATCTAACGGTTTGCCTGGCAAACTCTTCAATGAGGTATAAGCTACCCGCTAACGAACCGGACAACCCTTATTCGCCTCAAAATGGGGCCTTGTGAGCTGTAACGAATCTACCGATCGTTATTCATTAAAAATCGGCCGCTTTCCCGCCTTTTTTCCTCCAATAACGTGTGTCTGGTTCCTTACACGCTGAGCAAGCCGATTTTTTGGCCAATAGCGTGTCTCAGGTTCGCTAGCCCCCACTCGTCAGCGTAGTTATTATGAGATTGACTCCTATGTGCAAAATTTTTGCTCGAAGGTAGAGTCAATCTTCTAATCCCCCCTTGTGTCAAATTAAAATAAAAAAGTTCGTATTTAGAAACCAACAATGATCTAAAATACGAACTTTTTCATGGATATATTTTGTAAAGTCCCACACTACCTCTCCGTAGCAGGAGAAGTAATCCATCAACTTTTCGAGGGTTGGTGTGGATTACTTCTTTTTTGCATTCATATCTTTAAGGATTTTCGCTAAAACCTTCATTAAGCTTACCGCGAAAGCTGCTCCTGCAAAATAAAACGACTATACTCTAGGTATCAGGAATGCATTCCCAATTTTTTCAAAACCGATCCGAGGGTAATATTCCATTGCAGTAGGGGCAGAGAGTAACAATAAAGAGACCTCTTCTCCCAAGTGTTTCCGCAAACACTGAACCAGTCCTGTCCCGATGCCGCTCTTTTGATACTCCTTCCTTACCGCCAAGTCCGATAAATAACAACAAAACGAGAAGTCAGTGATTGCTCTGGCGATTCCTACAAGTTTTTCCCCATCCCAGGCAGAAACGTTAACATCGGCATTATCAATCATTTTTTGAATACGGTCAAGGTCATCTGCAGGACGTTTAATTCCGGAACTTTTAAATACTTCCGAGACATCTTCGGAATGGAGAGGAGCGTTAATTTTGAACTCGATTGCCATGGGAACACCTCTTCTATAAGTTAATAAACAGAATAATATACATAAATGAATGCGACGAAAAGAACCAATTCTAACATCTTTTATTAGACCAATTCTTCATGTTTAAAACAATGTTTTTTGAGCAGTAGAACCACGACTATTCCCGGTTTCAAAGCTCATATCCCGTCCCGAAACGAAGTAAGTTCTCAGCCAGAACCGGATGCGCATTAGCCCAAATATCATCAAACAAGATGCAATAATCGTAGTATTGGTCATGATCAAAGCTCGATGCGTTGATCTGAATCTCTGCAATATGTCCCCCCGTATAGATAGCTGTATTGTCCGTATTATTGCGCGTCGGCAATGTCTGAATCTCGCTCCAGTCTTTTTGCAATAAATCGTCGATACTAATCGATTGGGACAGATCAGACAGCGGCTTAAAGGCAAATGCTTGCAGAATAGCTCCCAGATCAGCTTCCGGCAGCGCTTTGGCAATCAAGGAGAGATAGCGGATAGGTGCATCATACTCCCATTCCTCGCTGGCAGGCTGACTGCCGCGCAGCCAGTTCTCCAGTTCAGGAAGGCGAATGCCGTCAATTTGTCCATAACCCGGTAAATCGCATAACACGCCACTATCATATGTAGCCACCATGACCATATAAAGCCGGCCTTCTCCGTCACCTGCAGGAGCGATATCGATCTGCTGTCCCTCGTATTTAAAAGAACCTTCTGCGTCCGGCTTTTCGTCTGCCTGAAGCGGCAATCTGTCCCCATATTCAGTGTACAAAATGGTCCGCTCCGGATGTTTGGCAGCATAATGTTCATCGAACAGATACCATACCATGTCGATCTCATCATCATCAGTGTAAATTTGCATGAAGCCGGCTTCGGCGATTACTTCATCGGTGTACCAATGCTCTTCAAGCGAAGCTTGCAGGTCGGCTAACGTGTTCAGCTCCAGCCCTTCGCAAACGGCCTCAATCCATCCATAGGAACCATAAATAGAAACACCGAAATACAGTTCTGTCTCGTTAACCGTCTCATCACCCTCTTCGGCCGATTGCCTGGCAAAATCTGCAAAGCCTTGAAACACCTCCAAAATGGAGCCGGCTTCAAAAATTTTAACATACCGGTTATTTTGCAAATGGTTGCTGCGGAGCACAGAATAGATTTTCATAGTTGGCTTCCTTTCTGCCATAAAGGCATCTGTTTTAACTATCATTCTACACTATCAAATGATCAAAAGGCTTACGCATTCTAATTTCGCCTATTCAACTCACTAGCCCTCTCCAGTTGCTCAAACAGCTTTCGCGTATTCGCCGGATCCTTGTCATTATAGAACAGATACGCGCCGTCCAGCTTAATCCGGATGTAAGGCGTGTTATTTTTGTAAATATACAGTCTGGTCTTGCCAAGCCCATCCAGCCGGAAATGCCCGCGCGCATATTTATCCGTCGCCTCTCCATTGCTTTTTCGGCCGGAGGGCACTTCATCTACAAGTTCAAGCTGCTCAATGGCAGCCAAATCGAACTCATAATTGTACATCGGATAGGAAACCTCAATCCTCTGCCCGGCCGTAATCGACATTTGCGGAGAAGTTACTTCCGAACGAATTAACAGGAAGGATACGCCTAGTACAACCGCCGCGGAAATGCCGATCACCGCGCCGACGAGTATTTTACCGGGGATTGTAGCAGTGTTGATCGTCTCCCCCATGCCGACGCGCTTGGCAACAAACACGCTTTTGTCATAGGGATTGTGGTACGTAAAGCCATTCGCCCAGTATTCGTCGTCATCCGTGTAGACAGGCTTATCGTCCTGGGACAATACCTCTTGCTCCAATTCATTCAGCTTGCGGTAGACGAGATAGATCATGACAACTGGAATAAGCGAAAATAACACAATGCTGGCGATCCAGATATCATCCATCGCTGCATTTTCATTCGCCAGCAAATTGTAAATAAAAAACATATGAATGTTTTCAGCAATTGCCAGCCACCACCACAGGTAGGACAGCATCCGCCGCCGCGACTGATTAAGCAGCACATTAACTTCGCTATCCATGCTGTATACCTTGGCCTTCATTCGCCTCATCGCTAACGACAGCGCAAAGAACATGACCGTAAGCAGCAAACCGATGACAAAAATAATGGCGACACTGATGTCATCCTGCCACTTTTGTCCCGTCAGCACGATAAACCCGGCCGCAATGATGAAGGGTACGATAAATAAAGACAGCGGCGCCATACGTTGATTTTTGAGCCGGGCCGCGCGCAAATCGCTTAAAACCACCTGTTTGGAACCGATAAACCATCCCTGCTCGCGCTTTAGCGCCAAAGTCTGCCTAAAAGCATGGCGGAATGGGGCAATCATAACGAAGAAGAAACCGAAGTACCAGATCAAAGAATAAATGACTTGATAAGCCGTCCATAGATGCAGTACAGCGACCAATCCCAGCGTAATGGCTACCCAACTATTTGCGCGGAAAAACTGCTGGCGGAACCGCTGCCGGATCCGGGCAATTTCTTCATGCTCCATCGCATGCTCCGGCAGCATCACGGCAAACAGCATCCCTTTGTTATACTTGGCCTGCGGCTTGTAGGTCGCCCACACGACAGACCAGCATATGATGGCAGACACCATCAAAATAACGGTGATCATCGGCAATCACTCTTTCTGAAAATTATGGTTGCTGATAGGCCATCCTGGAAAATAACTGCGAGCATAACGCCTGAAAACGGGCTTTACCGATCCCCTGAATCGTTGCTTGGGCAATAATCAGCTGCAACTGCTCTTCCAATTGTGGAGATGGCTCCGGATCACAAGTTCTGGCCGCACTAACCTTGGCTCCGTGCCGGCGATCAATTGCAATATAGCCCTCTTGCTTCAAACAGGCGTAGGCCTTGTTTACTGTCATCGCATTGATGCCCAAGTCATCGGCCAGCTGGCGCACAGTTGGCAACTTCTCCTCCGGGACAAGCGCACCGGTAGCAATGCCGATAATGATCTGATTCCGCAGCTGTTCATAAAGCGGCGTCTCACTCTCCAATTGCAACGAAATGATCATCTTCCTCATCCTTTCAACTGCTGTTGCAATTAAGTATCACTTATTATAATACAAATAATACTTTACTGTCGATTCCTCGTATGCAAGCCGCACATAAGAAAAACGCCTGACGGCGTCCTTGGTGCGGAACAAGTTTCTTCCCCTGAACTCTTATTAGCATCCATCGCCGGCAGCGGTGGTCAGTGGTTTGAGCCCCGAAGAAGAGGGACGCTGCAAAGCGGTTTCACCTAAACGGAAGCCACAGACCTTATTTCGCCACTAACCCCTCTTTTTGAAATCTAACGGAACTGAGCGATCTTAATTCGACGTTTTATTGCGAAATCGGGCTCATTATCATCAAATAGCGGCGCACAGTTCCGTTACATTTTCAAATCGGTCGAATTTTCGAAAATAGCGGCCGTGACATCCGTTAGCATTCGTTCATCATGAAACGAAAATTGGATTTTTATTCTTCACTTCTAGACTTCTAGTTGTCCACAGAAAATCGATAGCCTCCGTAGATCCGTCCTGACAATCCTTTCATCTCGTTGCGGCGGCCTGGTCCGATCTGGCGCCTTGTACATCGCTCTTGAAGGCAGGAATGACGATTTGCACACCTGTGCCAATACCGGGTCTGCTGGCAATCGTTACGCCGTACCGGTCGCCGAACTGAAGCTTGATCCGCTCATCGACATTGCGAATGCCGAAGCCAACGCCGATGCCGTCTTTGTCGAAAATAGTATTAAGCGTGCTCAGATGGATGCCGACACCGTCGTCAATAATTTTGAACACGATGTCGCCGCCTGCCAGATACGCCTGCAGCTTCAGATGAACCCGGTCGTCGCCCAGCCATGAATGCTCCATCACATTCTCGATAAACGGTTGCAAAATCAGTTTAACCGTATCATAGTGCAAAACTTCCTCATCAATCTGAAAGCTAACCTCCAATCTGGCATTATATCTGATTTTCTGAATTTGAATATAAGCCTTGGCTTGCTGCAGCTCATCATGGATGGAAATGATCATTCTTCCTCCGTTCAGTGTAAGGCGATAAAACCTGGAAAGGGCAATGACCATTTCATTCAGCTTGCCGATCTCCCCAAATTCGGCCAGGCGGCTGATCGAGGATAACGTGTTATATAAAAAATGCGGGTTGATCTGCGCCTGCAGCACGGCTATTTCCGCCTCCCGCTTCTGGATGCTGGTCACATAAACCTCGCGGATCAGTTCATCGATATTTTGTCCCATCTTATTGAGAACCGCAGCGATTTGGGCAAATTCGTCATTGCCCGAATCGTGAATCCGTTCCTGAAAATCGCCTTCCCTGAACGCTTTTACGACGGTTACGATCTTTCTGATCCGTCTGGCGAACAGCTTCGACACCAGATAACTGAGCAGCGCCAAAAACAAAAAACTGCCCAAGCAAACGAGAATCGTCAATTGCCGTACTTTGTCCGCATCTTTTTCGAACACTTCCCGCGGAATATAGGTCGTGATCCGCCAATCGGCTTTCGGTATTCGTTCCTCAATGGTCAAATAGTCGCGATCGCTTGCAGCGGAAG
This sequence comes from Paenibacillus sp. GCM10027626, assembly GCF_042676285.1. Lineage (NCBI taxonomy): Bacteria > Bacillati > Bacillota > Bacilli > Caryophanales > Paenibacillaceae > Paenibacillus > Paenibacillus sp. GCM10027626. The sequence continues at coordinate 228,589 of NZ_JBHTHC010000012.1, forward strand.
CGGCTTCCGGCATAGCCCCCTCTGCCGCTGCGGATGTAAGCAGGATACGATCTTCGCCATCCATAACGGTTATGCGGCTGACACCTTGCAGCTTGCCGGCATCGACCGCTTTGAGCAGCTCCGGGATTTTCATCGTAATCCGCATAAATCCAATCTGCTTCTCCCCATAAGCGTCATCCAGCCGCCTCAAGAGCGACACATTATGGAAAGCGGCATCGTTCTCGATCTGCTGCCAGATCATCGTCGGATTATAGTTTTTATCATGCAAGGGCAAGTCCTGATACCAAGAGCGTTCGGCAATCCGCTGCAGATGATAAATCTCATACTTGCCGGCTTTTGCTTTCAGCGGATCGATGGCGGCATCTTGATTCATCATAATTTCCGGCAGCGTTTCATTTTCCAGATAGAGCGACAGCCAGATCGGAATCCCGGTAGATTTGATCGTATTGAGCAGCTTGGGGATCAAAAACTTACTTGTTACTTCATAGCTGTTCCAGCCTTCCCAGTACCATCGCAACTTCTCCTGCAAATCCTGATCCAGGTATAGAAGATCGGAAACCCGCTCCAAATCCGCTATCGTCCCTGCAATGTTGTCCTTCATTTGCCGCAGCGTATCCCGGTAACCGGCATTCGTCTGTTCCCGTACAGATTGCAATGTAGTCGTATAGGCAAAATAGCCAATAATTAGAATCGGAATGAGGACGAACAGCAAATAAGAAAACGTCAGCTTATAGCCAAACGGCACAAAATTATTCCTTCTCATCTTCAGCCTCTCTCCGGTACGGTCAGCTCTGCCTCCGATATTCGCCCGGCGTCATTCCATATACCTCTTTAAAGTGGCGGTTAAAATAGGTGATATTGTTATAGCCTACATGATCCGCTACCTCAAAAATTTTCAATTTCGGATTTTGCAGCATTCTTCGGGCCCGTTCAAGACGCTGCGCAATCACGTAATCGCTGAAGTTCATCCCTGTTTCCTCTTTAAACATACGTCCAAAATAATTGGGCGAAAATGAAAAGTAGCTTGCAACCTGCCGCAGCGTAATATCTTCTCCGAGCTGTTCGTCCACATAACACCTGACTTCCGCAATCAATTTGCGGTTTTTCTTACGTTTCTTCATATCAAGCTGCTCGGAAATTTCAAAAGCTTTCCTCCTGAGCCACGATTGCATATCGTCAACCGTTTCTATATGATAAATCAGTTCCAGACAATTCGTCTCCATGTCCAGCAGCTTGTAAAAGTCTTCGTTCAGCGAATGCAGATGGCCGTTCAGCTCAGAGATGGCGTGGAGCAGAAAATGACAAACCGGCAGCTTCCCGTCAAGCCGCTTAACGCTCGCGAACAGATCGCTGATACAGTCGTCAATGCTCAGCAGCTCGTACTTCGTCATCGCGATGAACAGCTGTTCTAAAATCTGGTTCAGATCCTTTGTATCCCTGTCCACCTCCGGCTGCTTGTCGTAAGCCCGAATCAGTCTGCATTTGCCGTAAAACAGCTTGCCGCCGAGCGCTTCATCCGCCTCCCGGAACGATCTGGGGATGGCCTCCGGGCCCTTCGCTATATCCCCAAGTCCGATCGTGATGCTTACCGGCGAATCAGCCTTTACACTACTGATCCAATCTTCCAGCATCGTGTCCGGTGCCGGCTCGCCAATGATCAGGGCGATACGGTAATCTCCGATCGTACAGTAGTGCCGAATCCGGTTTTTTTGAAAAAAGGCAAGCAGCTTGCCGAATAATCCGCTCACCACCTGCTGCCGCTGCTCTTCTGAATACGCGTTCAGCTTCCAGCCTACATCGTCGATCTCAATAATAGCTACTGCAGCCGGGTAATCAATTGAAGCGATTTCAAACCGCTCCATCAGAGCGGCTATCGCTTTAAACTCCTCTTTCCCTTCCAACCAGCGGAACATCAGATCATTTTTTAAGTAAGGAATCGTTTCATGCAGAACGCTTTCCCGTTCCGAACGTTCGCGTTCCCGCCGCAGCTCCTCCCTGGTCCGCTGCAATACCTCGACCATCTCCTGCCGGTCAAAGGGCTTTAAAATATAATGGCTCGCATTTAGTGCTATCGCCTGTTTCGCATACTGAAAGTCGGCATGACCGCTTATAAATACAATTTTCAGCTCCGGATGCTTCTCCAGTCCTCTTCTGGCCAACTCCAGCCCAGATAAATTAGGCATCTTAATATCGGTCACAAGAACATCGATGCGTTCCTTCTCCAGCACTTGGAGAGCCGTAAAGCCGCTGGTAACGGCAGCGGTAACCTCCATATCCAGTTCTCGCCAGTTAATAAACCGGCGAAGTCCTTCCAAATCCAGCTCATCATCATCCACCAACAATACGTTATACATCGCTCAATCACCTCTATTGTTCGCAAAAAGGTATACCCAGAGAAAAGTATACCTTTTTGCAGGCTTTGAGCCTATCCTATTTTCGATTTACTTGCCGCTGTTCAGCTTGCTCAGATTTTCCTGCCAACGCTCCGTTTTATATTTCAGCAATTTGTCGTATCCCGCTTTGAGCGCATCGTTTTCCGCCTTGTCGAGCAGCGCGATAACTTCCTCGTCGCTCTTGGCAAATATCGCTTTGGCGCGCGCTTCCTTGAAAATATCGTCTACCTTCTGCGCGATAATCGCTTCATCCGAGCCTGCAGGAGGTTCGAGATTAACAAAGGCAGTGCCATTGAACGCTGTTCGCAAATTGTAGTCCGGCTGCGGCGGCGCCATCTTCTTCGCTTTTTCCGGTGGTGTCTGGCTTTCGACCCTCTCTTTAATGCTTCTGTGAAAGCTGGAATTCGCGCTCCAGGTAAATGTGTCCCATACGCCGTACAGACGGTTGTATTCCTTCTCGTCATCATAAAATTCCGGTTTAAAGATTGGCGTGCCGATCTCATCTGTGCCTTGCCAATAAAGCCCTTCCGGACCGTATGTCAACACCCGCTGTCCTTCATCTCCGGTCTGCCAGTCTAGATAGGCGAATATCCCTTCCGGATTTTTCGCGGCTGTCGTAATGACGCTTACATTCCAACCGAGCTTATCGTATTGGGTCGGCCAAACCTTGTTCTTATCGACGCCTTCCTTATGCAGCGGCCAGATCAGCTGATAGCCGACATCATTCTTTTTGCTCTCGTCCTGTTCTTCGTCTCTAAGCCCCATATTGCCTTGTCCGCCGATATTCATGACATTATAGGCGGCGATAACGGCAACGCGGCCTGTCGTCATCCTTTCCCGGACCTGATCAAGCGTCTGCGTAAGCGCGTCCGGCGTAAGCAGCTTCTCCCTTGCCAGCTTGCTGGCAAACAGCATCGACTCGCGGTATACCGGGTCGGAGAGAATCGACTTCAGCTCATTCCCTTCCGGAACGGCCAACTGCGACAAATAAAGGAGCGGATGATCGTCAGCGAAGCCGGAATAGAGCACATCAACGCCCTGTCCTCCGATCGTCGTTTCGAACGGAATGACATCCGGGTATTTCTCCTTCACCAGCTTCAGATAGGCGTACAGATCGTCAAATGTTTCCAGCTTGGGCGAACCCAGCGCTTTATAGATCCCTTTATTAATCATGTAGCCGCCGTTGCCTTGGGGTTCTGTCGTATGCCAGTTCGGGAACTGGTACAGCTTTCCGTCCTCGGAACGGAGCATTTGGAGTGCTGAGGGATCGAGCCACTTTCGCAGATTAGGGTATTTCTCAAAGTAATCATCCAGCGCGACCAGCTTGCCGGCTTTTCGCAGCCGCTCGACATCACTTCCTCGCTCCAGGAAGATCACATCGGGCAATTCTCCAGATGCGATCATTGTATTGAGCTTTTGTTCCGGCGCCCCGCCGGACGATATCGCTTCTACCGTAACCTTCTTATTGTCTTTAATCCATTTCGTCGCAGGATCTTCACCCCAAGGCTGCATATTAAACCAGTCATAATTGCCGTAAAAGCTGAACGACAGCGGCTCCTCGCCCAGCACGAACGGCTTCTCCCGCTGCTGTTCGCCGCCGGATCCGGCCCCATTTCTATTGGCGCCTTTGCTATCGTTCGCAGGAGCGTCCTTTGAGCAGCCCGCCGCTCCTAGCGCGACACTGAGCACTAGAAGCATTGTAGAAAAAAATCGTTTCTTTTTATTCATTTTGGTCCTCCTGAAAGTTTTTGCGTGCTTTGCAGACATAGTCGAGCAAAAACTCGCTTCGGAAGCATCCGCTTAGTTTTTGCGTGCTTCGCAGACGCAGTCGAGCAAAAACTCGCTTCGGAAGCATCCGCTTAGTTTTGCCTGAGCTGATCTACTCTTTTAATGATCCTACCAGCACACCCTTAACAAAATATTTTTGCAGAAACGGATAGACGAGAATGATTGGAATTGTGGCGACAATCATCGTAGCCATCGTTAACGATTTGGTGGTGACTCCGATCTTTTTCGCCATCTGCTCCTGGGCCGCGCTGTTTACTTGCATGAGCTGATCCGACACAATGTTGGAGTTCATAATCTGCTGCAGCACCGTCTGGATCGGCAGCAAATCCGGCTTGGAGATGAAAATGCTGGCGCTGAACCAGTCGTTCCAGTGGCCGACAGCCGTAAACAGCGACAAAGTAGCGATAACCGGGCCGGAAATCGGCAGTATAATCCGGAAAAACACGCCTAAATTGTTGCAACCGTCCATCTTTGCCGACTCCTCCAAACCAGCCGGGATCCCCATAAAGAAGGTGCGGAAAATAATCATATTCCATACGCTGATGATTCCCGGAACGATGAATACCCAGAATGTATTCATCATGCCCAGCTCACGGATAAGCAGAAAATACGGAATCAGACCGCCGGAGAAATACAGCGTTATAATACAATAAATCATGTAATATTTTTTCCCGAGCAGCCCTTTTATGGACATGCCGTAACCAAACAACGCTGTGAACAGAATCGATAAAACTGTGCCGGTAACAGTCCGCAGGACCGTGATAAAAAATGCATTCACCAGCCGGTGATCCTGGAAAACAATCCGATAATTCTCCAGCGTAAATTCTCTCGGCCAGAAGGTGAGTCCGCCCTTCATCGTATCTTTACCGATATTAAACGAAATGACCAGCGAGTTCCAATAGGGGTAAAGCATCGCGAACCCCATAATAATCAGGATCGTATAAATCAAAACATGCAGCAGCTTATCTTCCAGACTGAGCTTCATCGTTCTCTCCCTTCATCCATTCCAGGCAGCCGCATTGCTCTACCACAAGCTCGTCCCCAATCTGCGGGCGATAGCATTGGCGATCGTAAGCAATCCGACGCTGATAACCGCCTTGAACAAACCGACTGCCGCCGCATACGAATAGCGGGCATTTAAAACGCCAATCCGGTACACATACGTATCAATGACATCCGACACATCGCGGAGAGCGGGATTCGGGGCGAGCAGCAGGATATCTTCGAAGCCCGCGTTCAAAATGCTGCCGATCTGCAAAATCAAAAAGATCGTAATGACCGGCGCAATGCTTGGAACGGTAATCAGAAAGATTTGTTTGAGCCGTCCGGCTCCGTCAATGGATGCCGATTCATACAAAGACGGGTCTACATTGGCAATTGCCGCCAGATAGACAATTGTCGCAAAGCCGATTTCCTTCCATACGCCTGCGGTGATCAGAATCGCCCAGAAATATTCGGGTACTGCCAGAAAATTGATTGGTTCGTCGATCAGATTCAATCGTTCCAAAAGCATGTTCAAGCTTCCATTATCAGTGGACAGCATCGACATCACGAAACCGGAGACGATGACCCATGACAGAAAATGCGGCAGGTAGCTGATCGTCTGAATGATGCGCTTGAACAGCATATGGCGGACTTCATTCAACATCAGCGCCAAAAGAATCGGAGCCGGAAAGCCGATTACCAGCTTTAGCAAGCTGATAACGATCGTATTCCGCATAATGCGGGAAAACTCGGGATCGTTGAAGAAATCGGCAAAATGCTTCACGCCCACCCATGTACTGTCCGTAATGCCTTTAAAAATGTCATACTCTTGAAAGGCCATCAGGACACCGTACATCGGAATATACATAAATACAAAGATAAAGATTAGCGCCGGAATAACCATGATTTGCGCATCCCATTGACGCAAAAACTTCCTCCAGACAGACGTTTTGCCGATCGCGGCCGGCTTGGTGCTTACTGACTGCGTTCTCAAAAATTCACCCTCTCCACTGTGGCAAGCCACTCTTGCTATATATTCATCATAGCTTGCTAACAGGCATTCTTGAACTGACAGCAGCAACGAAAACTTTAACTTTGCAACCGAAAACCGCCTGCGCCAGAATCCTGACTGTCCGGCAAGCGCGGCAACAGGCGGCCGGAGATAATGGATCAGCCCCCAGCCGCCTGCACCGTATGGCCGCCGCCTACTGCAGAAGACCGGCTGTCTGCAGCAGCCGGAGAAGCAGCACGGACGCTTCCGCACGGGTTACAACCCTTCCCGGTTGAAGCTTGTTGCCGGACGTTCCCAGAATGAGTCCAGCTTCCACCGTTTGCGAAAAGGATACACGCATTTCTTCACTTATTTCGCTATAGTCGCTGAACCCCGACAGCACTCCGTTCCCCGTTAGGCCTGAAGGAAAGGCGTACCCGGCATAAGCCAGAGCATTTGCTGACATGACTGCCATCTCCTCCCGGGTAATACCGTCTCCCGGCCTGAAGCTTCCGTCCGCATAGCCGCCGATCAGTCCGGCTTGCACAGCCGCGGAGACTATGCCGCTATACCATTTGCCTGGGGTCACGTCCGTAAAGCGATTCGTTTCTCCGCTCTCCTCAATTCCCAGTCCGCGCATGAGCAGTGCGGCAAATTCGGCGCGGCTGATGACTGCACGCGGCGCAAAGCTCGTGTCCCCGGTTCCGGAAACAATAAGCTTCGAGGCAAGCCGCTCTATACTATCCTTCGCCCATTGCACATCGCCGAGGTCGGCGAATGTTCTGGAAGAGCGCATGACTGCATAGTTTCCGCCAGTCCCGTTCCGCTTGATTTCAAACCATGTGACACTGCCAGACTGGCGAACGTCTGCAGACGAAAAAGCAATCTTGTGCGCTGCCTCGTTATACCGTACGACTGCCGCCGATGCCGCATCGCTCAAATCGTTGACCGCCAGCGTTCTTTTCAACGCTAACCCGCTATCGCTCAGTTCTGCCGATTTCTCCCCCGCTACCGCCATCATGTGAAATTGGACTGGATCCGTCAGCAGGGAAGCTCCCCAGCGGTCAAGCTCTTTTTTCATCTCCTGTTTCATCTGCTCCGGAGACTTCTCCATGACAATGTGGAGCATGACGTCCTCCAGATCGGCTTCCAGTTCGCGGGCAATTTTCCCCATATCGAGCGTCCCCAGACGCAGCTCGCAAGCCAGCCATGCGGTCCGCAGCGACAAGCTGCCTTCGGGATAATCAGCGGACGCCTGACGCAGCGCGCTTAACGGCAGCTCGACAATGACGCCATTTTCAGCCTCCGACAGCTGCTTATGACCAATTGCATCAAGGGTAATGCTGCCCTTCGGGTCATCATTCAGCCCCTCCAGCCTCTTTTTCAATACAGCGCCATTTAACGTTACTTGGACAACCTTTCGTCCGTTTTCGCTATCCACAAGCCGCGTATCGGCGATCAATTCATCTGTCTTTTTCCCATCCTCAGCAGCAGGCGTAATGATAGGCCAGTAGTATCCGTCTGTCTCGGGGTTAACCGACGCTTTAAATGCTGCTACGGCGTTTTTTAGCGCCTCGATCGCCGCATCAACCTCCGCCTGCTGCTTGCCGGCAGCGTCAATGATCGCCTTCGCCTTCTCAATCGCCGATTTCAGGAGCGCCTTCGCTTCCCCCTTGTATTGCCCAGGACGCGAGCCTTCTTCCGCTGCAGCATAGAGCGCCTCCGCATCGTTAACCGCTTGCCGCAGTGCCGTTTTGTCCGATATGGCCGGAAGAGGCTGCGGCAAATCATCCGACTCCCCTTGGTTGACCCATTCCGTCAGCCACCAGCCGCGAGCATGCGAGTAGTCCTGATTATCGCGCGGGTCGGGGGTGTCGCTAATAAACAATTCCCACCAGAAAATACCCGAGCCATATACATTGGCTCCTTCCCCCATCGCCTGCTTCAACCCTCTTGCCGCATGATACACATTCTCGATGAATGGCTCGTGATAAACGATATACTTATCTTCCTCATCGTCCCAATAGCCTTTTTTATCGTAGGCCGGTATAATAGGCGCATATTGGCAATCCGGATTGCCGCTGGCAGCGATAGCCGCGCTGTAGCGCAAAGCGGTATTTTTCCATAACTGCTCATATTCTTCCCCCGTCTGGGTAACATACGGCTTCCAGCTATCCGGTCCTTGCGTATCGTAAATCATCGGATTCAACATATCCATCACTTCTGCCATTTGCGAAATGTATGCATCGGACCAAACAATTTCGAAGGCAGGTGTCGCCATAGACAGATGAACCTCGGGGCCTACCGCGGCGCGGATATCCTTCATCAGCGCCAGCAGCTCGGGATCGTCCTTCCAGACAGCGCGGAGCGGCTCAATATCGAATTGGATGCCGTCGACTTTATAAAACACGCCTTCATACTGAAAGCCTTCCTCTACCATTGCTTTCAACGAAGCGACGATCGTCTTCCGCTTCTCAGGCGTTGTATGGGCATGCAGCGTTGTATTTCCGTTAATCCAGGCGATGATCTTTTGGTTCGGGTCTGTCTCGCGCGACACTTTGATCCAGTGGCCAAAGTCAGTAATTTGCTCCCGGTCGATCGTCCCGTCATCGCGCAGCGTACCGATATTGTTGAACTGATATTCGATTGCATACGCTTTCATCTCATTTACTTTAGCGGCAATAAATTGATCCGTTTGGGACTGAAAAATCCATTCCTCCGGCAAATACGCATGATTATGAACCTGCTGCTGCTGCGCTTGCTGCCGCACTGCGCGGATATCGGCCAAATAAGCGCTGCCGCCGGAGCCTTCGTTTTTGTAAACATAAACGAGCAGTTCCGTCGCGCCTTCAGGGACTGTGTACGAAACGGATTTATATTCATAATCGGTATTCGTGTAATTTATGGACTTCGGACTGCCATTGCCTTGCCCGCCCAGGCTTTTCACGGCAAGAATCGCCGGAGTATCCTCTGCTTCGCTTCTTCCCCATCCTGAGATCACATAGCTCTCGCCCGGCGCCGCATTGATATAATAGCCCATGCCGCCTTCGCCTGTTCCAATTTTCACCGCATTCCCGCCCTGCCCGTTTAATGGGTCAGCAACAATTTCCGTGTTCCCCCAATCCTCCCAGCCATTCTTGCCAGCTTCGAACTTGCCGTTTTCAATCCGATTCTCCCCTTCATCTGCCGCATTTACTGCGCCCGCTATTCCAAGAACGCTTCCAATCGTACTGAACAGCAAACAAATGGACAGCATAAAACTCAGCTTCTTCCTCATTGAGCACCCCGCCTTATCCTCCATTTTTAAACGCTTACATTGGAATGATAGCGAATGGAAGGGAACGAAGTCCACTCATCAATTCAACGATTCATTTACTTTTGCCGCCTAATCGATTAACTGGAAGACTAAAAAATTGCCTCTATGTGAGACGGCTCCGCACCTTAATAAAATTTGCAAACCGCCAGCCGCTCTTTACCAAATAAAACAAAAGAAGGAACTGCCGCAAATATACCTTGGAACTTATGCACGTCTGTTGATTATCCAGAAAAAGTAATACATAGGGCTCAACCTTAAAATCTGTGCTTGACTTCCTTTCCCCACAACTAACTGGATTTTATGCAGGTAGAATACCCGGAACAGACGATTTTTGCAGTCTAACTGGAAATCATCCAGCTAGTTCGGGCCAAATCGAGTTTATCCATCTCTAACTACCATTCTAACTGTAGGTTTTCCATCTAGTCCAACGATCTAGCGAACAAAACAAAAAACGAACTGTAGAAAATCCATTTAGTCGGCCAATATGAATAAATCCCCAGCCAAACGGGGCTATTCTACAAGTTTCTTTAATCTTTAACAACCCATATTGTGGTAAATCAACAGGCCTGGAACTTATGAAACTTCGTAAGCCTTCATAGAGAAATGCTTCTAGTCGCCCTTCCAGCGCACGACTCCCATATGGTATCGGTGATGATGAGGTGCTTTATGGTTGTAGTACGCCGTGACGATCGTTCCGTCTTCCAATTGGACGCTGGACGGATAGCCCCCGTCGGCGACCGCCTGGTAGTCGACCAGAAAAATCGAGGCCCCCCAATGGTTTCCGCCATGCTTGCTGATTCTGGCGCCTACGCCGAAGTATCCCTTGCAGCGAATGCCGAAGGTCAGCAATATGCGGCCGTCCTCTAGCTTCAACAAATGGCCCGGGAGCTGCCACGGCATGGTAACGGCTCCTCTCTCCTCCCACGTCTCGCCGAAATCATCCGATGCGTACAGCTCGACGTGCTGATCGCCGGTCGTCCGGGCGGCCGCGAGCAGCCGCCGTCCGTCCAGGCAAAGGACGGTCGTTTCATTGTTGTTGGGCGCCGCTTTGCCTTTGGCTTCGATCGGTATGGGCTCGCCCCACGTCTTCCCTCCGTCGCGGCTGCGCAGAAAATCCATATTTCGTTTCTTATCATACAGCACAACGGCTAAATTGACGCGCGCATTCTGCTTGTGGTAACGCGCTTGAATCTGTTGCAGCGCTTAATGCCCCGCGACTAGTGAAATTATCACTACCTCCCCCAGGCTGCCCCGCACGCACTTAAGGTATCATTTGTTGCAATACAAACAATACTTAACCGCCGTTAAAATCTGTTATATAATCAAATGGAAGGGAATTAAGGATGTTAATAGAAAAGTTTGCGATGATACTTTCAAATTCCAGCCAAAAACAAGAGCTCTAGAGTAATGAGAGGAGAAAAAATGTGAACAGAAAGATGAAAAAGGGAATCTGTATGATGCTGATGGCTGTAATTATGATGACCGCAGCCGTACCTCTTGCCGGTGCCAAACCGTCGGCGCTTAGTCTGCTAAAGGTATGCAAAGTCACAGTCGACAAACAAGTGTTATTTTTGAGAGAAGATGACTCCTCTAGACAAGCAACCATTACTTTGGCATGCGATCAATCCAAAGTAAAATACTCAGATATAGCAATCGTCTCATTTGATGGCAATCAGGTGACAGCAAAGGCTGATTCCGATGGAAGGGTTATTACTGTGACAGCCCAAAATGGCGGAGCAGGCTACATTCTGTTAAGTCATCAAAACTATGTCAAGCTCAAAATAAGATTCCGCGTGTTTGGTACGTTCGATCAAGAAAGGCCTGAGCAGCGTGTAAAGCCTGAAATGTCAAACAAAGACAAAGTTTTTATTGCAGAGTACCGACCCTTCTTCAATCAATTGAAGGATGCGGATCAGTACAAGAAAAAATCCTTCGATACATTTAACAATATGGATCTTGTGGTCAGTAGGGACAACATGAAACAAGTTTCCGCTGTCATTAAAAATACGATCCTTCCAGCGCAGACTCAGTATTTGTATAAAATAAAGCAAGTGAAACCGAAATCGCCAGAGCTTCTTTTAGCCCGTAATTATTATTTACAGTCTGCCCAGAACAGGTATGACGGACTGAAATTAATGGTTCAAGCCTTTGCAGGCAAAGAACTTAATATGAAGCTCTCCAATCAAGCAAGTGAAAAAGTGCTGCTAGGGAACCAGTATGAGAATAAGGCTGTTGAGGCTATCTACAAGGTTGGTGCCAAATTCGCCTTAATGATTGAAGAATACTAATAAAGCCGCAACAATGCGGCTGTGCCGTACTTTGGCAACGGCCAGCCGCTGCGGGTGCAGATCATTAATAAACGCTGTGGTCTTCATTTCTAGGGCGGAACTGAAACTATGCCCAACTCAAACACTGATCTACGCACTGCTATCAGCGCTACTTCGCTTGAAGCACTTCCAATGCCTTCTTCATTTGAGGATCCTCCGCTTTATATTTCTCCAGCAAACGCCTGCTGATCTCGTAGGCGGTCCGGTCATTCAGTTCGCCAGTCTCCGGAATGCCTTGCTGCCGCTGAAAGAGCTGCACGGTCTCCCGCATTTCTTTGCTGTAAATCCCTATGGCCGGTCCTGTCGAATAGCCAAGCGCCTGCAGCAGATTTTGCGCCGCCTCAACCCGCTGGCCGTAGTCGCCTTCCTGCAGCTTCTTCCCGGCAGCTATTGGCGACAGCTGGGTGTAGTCCGGCGGGGCCACCGCAATTGTCGGTTCGATCCCTTTCTTGTGGATCCACTGGCCGTCCGGCGACCGCCACTGCGCTTCCGTCAGCTTCAGTACCGAGCCGTCCGGCAATTGCCGGAACTGCTGCACAATTCCTTTGCCGAAGGTGCGCTCTCCGATTACCTCTGCACCGGCTGTCTCTTTAAGCGCTGCTGTCAACACTTCGGCGGAGCTCGCCGTATGGCTGTCGACAAGTATGGCCAGCGGCAGCTTCCACGCTTCTGCCTGCTCAGATGTATGGGTCACAATTCGTCGCTCATCCTTATTAACCACTTGCACGATGGTTTTCCCTTTGGGCACAAACGTATTGGCAATATGGATGGTAGGCTCCAGCAGCCCGCCCGGATTGCTGCGCAAATCGAGCAATAAGCGCTGCATGCCCTTTTCCTTGAGCGCGGCAATCGCCTGATCGAACTCTTCGCCCGTCTTGTCGGCAAAGCGGGAAATCACAATCATTCCAATATGGTCGCCTTTCATCTCGTAGGAGAGCGTATGTACAGGGACCGTGCCGCGCTCAACGGTTACTGCAAGCGGTTCTGCCACCTTTTCCCGATCAATGATCAGCGTTACCTTAGTCCCTTCCTTGCCCTTCACCAGCTTCAGCAGCTGGTCGAAAGCCATTCCCTTGACGCTCTTGTTATCGACCGCCCGCACAATATCCCCATGCTGCAGCCCCGCTTTTTCGGCCGGCGACCCAAGAGTTGCGTTTTCGATAATATAGTCCCCATCCTGCTGCCGAATCTCTACCCCGATCCCGACAAAATGATCCTCATACGACTTCATATAGTCTTCGCCCTTTTCACCCGTCAAATAAACGGAGTAAGGATCGCCAAGCGAAGCCACCATTCCTTCGGCAGCCCCATTAATAAGCGCATGAGACTCGGCGCCTTCCAAATAGTCGTCCATTATTTTATCATACGTATACGATAAATTGCGGAAGCTTGTACTCTCCAGTATCGGATATTGATAGAAGACCAGCCATCGTCCAATGATGATGCCGATTGCGCAAGCAACGACGAGCGCAAGCGCCAGCAGCATCCGTTTGCGCTGCCGCGCAGCCTCTGCCCCATAAATATTCATTCTAACCTCTCCGTTCCCTCACATCCTGCTTGTTACACTTTATCTCATTTGCAGGACATGCCGCAAGTTTCCGGCTCTCATTCATGAAAATGTCACGTTTTGCTGCATCGTTGATCATCCCATAATGGAAAAAATCATTCATAATATAATTATCTTCAACTAATCAGTAAAGGAGGAAATATCGTTATGAAACCATCAGCCCTTCGTCGCTCATTTCTTTGGTTTATCCCCCTCGCCTTGCTTGTATTGACCGTAGATTCGCTCGTCATTCGTCTGCAAAGCGGGGATGAGCGGCTGCTGGCCTATGCAGTGCTATTCGACTTCACTATCGTCCTGCCCCTGCTGTACATTTTGTTTTTTGTCCGCAAAGGCACGAAGCCGCTCTGGACTGCACTTCCGCTTCCGTTTGCCGGCGCCGTGCTGGCGTGGTTGCTGCTGCCCCAGGAGCATAAGGCGCTTGCTCTGCGCGCTGAGCTGTTTTTGCTGCCGCTGGAAGCCTGCCTGCTTGTATGGGAAGGCCGCAAGCTGCTGCAGGCGAACCGTCATTACCGGCAAGCCCGCCTGACAGAAAGCGATCGTTTCGAGGCACTGCGGGCCGCTGTCAGCCAGACCGCCGGCCGCGGGAAGCTGGGGGCCATTTTGCTGCACGATCTTACCGCGCTTTGGGCACTTGCAGGCTCATGGGGAAAAAAAGCGCGCGCAGAACGCGCGCTTATTCCAGACGGGGAAAGCTTTACGTATCATCGCGAAAGCAGCCGGATCGTCTATGCCGCCTTATTTACCAAGCTGCTGCTGCTTGAAGGCGTCACCATTCATTTTCTCGTTCAGATGTGGTCTTCTGCCGCTGCCTGGATATTGACCTTACTCAATGTCTGGATGCTCTATTATATTTGGGCAGACTGCCGGCTATCCGTCATCCGGCCAATTCGTGTGACCGCGCCAACCTTGCAGCTGCGCTGCGGCCTCCAGCTGCAAGCTGACATTCCGCTAGCCAACATCGCCAAAGTAGAGCGGGCCGCATCATTTGAAATATCGGAGGAAGAACGCAAAACAGCCGCCACGATGCTTGGCAGCGCCAATATTAAAATAACTTTGCATCAGCCGCAGCCGGTCGCCAGCCTGCTCTTTATGCCGCTGCAAACAGCCGTCATCTACCTGCCGCTCGACCAGCCTGAAAAGTTTGTGCATGCATTGGAGGCACATATGAATGGATGCGTTGAGGACAGCCTATAAAGGCGGTAAAGTCAATTCATGCTTGTTCCGCTTGCCTTTTTCCGCTACAATCAATGGAAGCCTACATGAAGGAGCGGAATGAACCAGATGTACAAATTAATTGCCATCGACATCGATGACACCTTACTAACCGACGACTTGACCGTAACCGAAGGTACGAAAGCCGCCCTCGCCGCGGCTGCCGAGCAGGGCGTATTCGTGACGCTGGCGACCGGAAGAATGTTCCCGTCAGCCAAAAAAATCGCCGCCCAGATCGAGCTGAACGTACCGATTATTACGTATCAGGGATCGCTGGTCAAAACATTATTTGACGAGCAAGTGTTGTATGAGCGCAGTGTGCCTGAGGATGCTGCCCGTGAGCTGTATCAGTTCTGTCAGGATAATGGGCTGCACCTGCAGTTGTATATTGAAGACCAATTATATGTAGAGGAAGATAACGATAAAATTAAAGGCTATTCAGCCTTATCGAAAATTCCTTACATCGTTGAGCCAGATTTTGACCGTCTCATCGGCCAGCCTTCTACCAAAATGCTGATCATCGATGATCCCGATAAATTGGATCGGATTGCCGAACAGCTGGCTCCTGTAATCGGCGATCGCGTTCACATTACAAAATCAAAGCCGCACTATCTTGAGTTTATGCACAAAGAAGGCACAAAAGGACACGCCATTCAATTTATGGCCTCGCATATCGGCTGCACGATGGATCAGGTTATTGCCATCGGCGACTCCTGGAACGATCATGAAATGATCGAAGTAGCCGGGCTGGGCGTAGCAATGGACAATGCTCTTCCCAAGTTAAAGGACATTGCCAACTATGTAACCCGCTCGAACAATGATGAGGGCGTTCGTCATGTGATTGAGAAGTTTGTGTTGAATAGGTAGAATTGCAAAAAGCTTGCGTCCAAGGGACCTCCCCTTATACGCAAGCTTAGTTAATTTATCTGTAGATGTCTTATCGCTCCTTCTCCAAGCTTCTACGCTTCCTGCGGATGTCTTTTCCGCAATTCTTCCACCCCGTCAGCGCGTCCAGTTGCTTCCAGCCTTGCCGCACTGAAGCCGGAAGTTACTCCTATGAAGGTTAAATTTGCCCAGCTTATTAAAAGTACATAATTGAGCACTATCGCGAGCAGATTGAGATCAAGCAGTTGGCACACCTTATTCACCCTTCGCCAAACTACACGATCGCCATCTTCCGCGAAGTAATCGGCTCTTCGCCGATCAACTATATTCACCAGCTGCGCATTATGGAGGCCTGTAGCCTGCTCATTAATTCCGATATGACCGTTGCTGAAATTTCCAATCATCTTGGCTACTATGACACCTCCTATTTTTTTCGTATTTTCAAAAAGTACACGTCAATGTCGCCAACGGAATTTATGGCCCGCGGCTATAATATCAATGTTTCGCAGCTGTTTCTGTAAATTGCTCATCTTGGTGCTGTAAAAAGTACTGAAACAATTAACGTATCCCGTCGCCATTTAGTCTATTTGTCTATTCCAGCTTCTTTCTATTCTCTGCTGCCATCCGGTTGATTCGCTCCACATCGCGCATAATTTTCTCTCGTTTCTCTTTTGATGAGGGGAAGGCATTTTCTCCTAAACGAAATTTACCGCGTATTACCTTTGAATTTTTAGATTTCAATGCTACCTACTCCTTAACGGTAATAGAAGCATTATTGACAACTATATGAAAATTAAACAAGAGAAACGGTTCCACTCTTTAAAAGACGGGGGCTTTTCTCGGGGTAATACTTAGAATTTATCTGCTAAAAGTTTATAAATTCTGTATCACCGAAAAGGGAGCCCAGTGGGCTCCCTTTCTTGTATGTTGCTCTATTGTGCTTTTCCTGCAAGGGCGACGAGTTTCTTAAAGCTCTCTTCCTGCCTCGAAAGCAGCTTATCCATATTTTCACGCAATTCCTTAGTACGAACGTTGTTGATTTTCAAGACAGCCCATGTTTGCGCACTTTCCTCTTGAATTCTATTAATATCATTCGTGATGGCCAGCAAGCGTTCATGGCTGGCCTTTAAACTATGTGATCGTCTAGTTTGCCGCATTTTGCTGTCCCTCCTTGATTAGCAGTCCTCGTTCATCCAAGTTTATGCAAATTCCCTTAATATAACGATACATCTCTTTCATCTCTATTATATCATCCATATGTTGATTTGTAGAGTCATAGTGAAAATTATATATGAACGTCCTACCAGAGGGAAGGTCGATCCAATAACTTGCGACTGTTCTTCCCTCTCTATCGCTGGTGGCATATTCAATTGTTCCTTCCCCGTGAAACAACTTCACCGAAGAATAGTGCGCATAGACTGGATCGTTAACATTTATAATTCTTGGCGTTTCTGTAGTTCCCTGCTCACAAAGACGGACCAAGTTTGGCTCTACAAGTTCAAACAAAGAAAAATCAGTAACGACTCTTAGGTCGAAAGTGCTGAATAGGGAATCACTGGATCGAAGTCGATAAACCGTACTTATCGCAGAATTAAATCCATCCTCGTTTATCTTTGCTAAACGTTCCAGTTCCGCTATTTTCTGATTCAACAAAGCTTCTGTTGCTTGACTCTGCTTTAAACCATTGTCCTTTTCATCTAAGCTTTTTTTGAGTTGTTCTACTGTTTCCTTCCATTGCCGGTGAATCTCTTTATGTTCAGCAATCACTGAATCTAAGCCATTTTCTTTATATAATAGTTTTACCCAGTCAACGACAGTTTCGAAAGTATGCTTATGTTCCTTAAAGTAAGGTAAAAACATGAAATACTCTTGGGAACGAAACAACCTGTAAGCATTGGAGTTAAAATAAGGATCGTCAAGTGTTAGCATGCGACTTAGGTTAGCATACAACGACATAATGAGAGAAAGACCGATCAAACTGTAGGATATGAGAACTGGCCAGAAAGTAAGTTGAAAGTCGAAGATAGACGGCAGACCAACAATCCCTCCCAGTCCCACATATGTCAGCCACGTTTGCCACTGGTTTGAAAAGATAACAAGGAACTTGTTCACCCGATCTTGTGACATTTTCTGATAGCTTGTCCCAAGTAATGAACGCAGTAACCATATTCCAACCCAACCAGCTGCTTCTCTGTAATGCTTACGGCCTTCTAGAAGTATAGGATCAAAGTTCCTTTGTATTGCTCCGATCCAGCTAATCAGATCAGGACGATTACCATTTTGCTCTTCGGGCAAGGCAATACCTCCCTTGAAGTAAATTCTGTCTCTTCTCGGGGCTCTACGGATTAAGCGACAAAATAATATCATATCTCGTATTTTCGTTTGCTTTCACTTCAATTTAACCGAATCACTGGCCCCCTTAACTGTAGTACTGCTTGCCAACCAGCACAAAAAAGGCTGACCGCGCATTCACTCCCTCTACCCGGAAATGAATGCCGCAGACAGCCTTTTTTGGAAGCCCGGCTGTTATGCTCTACAGCCCCGCCAGCACCTGATACCAAATCCCTTTTGCGCTATACAGCTGCTCCCTTACAAAATCCCAGCCGCCTAAATATTCGATATCGAACAGCCCTGGCGGGGTAACATACTTGTCGCCTGTCTCGGCCGCAACTTCAGCAAGGACTGGACGAAAGCCGTAATCGGTGAAAATGCGCTGTGCATCCGGTCCGTGCAAATAGTCGAGGAACGCCTCAGCTACCTTGCGCGTACCGTGCTTGTTGACATTGGCATCGACAATGGCAGCCGGATTTTCAATCAGGATCGTCGTCTCAGGAATAACAATTTCATACGGAACGCCCTGTTTGATCCGTGCCAGCAGTTCATTCTCATAGGTAACGATCACATCCCCCACCCCGTATTCAAAAGCCGCCATCGATGCTCTGCCGCTCTTGTCGAGCGACTCCACCCGCTCGTGCACACGCTGCAAAAAAGCTTTGGCATAATCCGGATCTGCCTTGCCGGTCTCCGCTTCCGACTTTTTCAAGCCCGCGCCATAGATCGCATTAATATCCCATTGCGCGCCGCCCGACGTTTTCGGGTTCGGATACAAAACCTTAACGTCATCGCGCGTCAAATCCTCCCAGCCGCGAATCTGTTTCGGATTGCCCTCGCGCGTGCCGAGTACAACGATCGAACGGGTGATCATGCCTGCATCAGGGGCTTCATTCCACGAATGTGAAATGAACCCTGCTTTCTTGATTTTGTCGATATCGCCCGCCATGGCGAGGACCGCCACATCCGCCTCGAAACCGCCTGCGATCGCTCGCGCTTGTGTACCGGATGCTTCGTACGATTCCTGAAAGACCACCGTCTGGCCGGTCTGCTCCTTCCAGAATGCCTGAAATTTGGGCAGCAGCTCTGCAAAAGCATCCTTCACGACCGAGTAAGCGCCAATGACCAGCGTCACTTCATTTGCATTAGCGCCGGCAGGTTTGCCATCAGCTCCGGCACCTGCTGCGCCGTCCCGCTCCCCGCCATTGCTGCAGGCGGCCGCCGCCGCCAACGCGGTGAGCAGCAGCGTTATCGCCAGTAGACGGACGAACCGTCCGGGGGCTCTACGCTTTCTATACACCCGGGCGTGTCTTATGTTCATGATGCACACAACACTTTCTATCCAAGATAATAATAGCAGAACCTGATCTGGCCAGCTCCGATACGTCCTGTTCTTCCAGATCAGCATCCTGTGCTAAATATGAATCGGCATCGGATCTTCCTTCAGCCTGTTCTCCATAATCCAGTTGTCGTTGTCATTGAACAAATAAGCCCGGTGGATTAGCACGAAAATGTCCTGGCCCGGCTGCAGTACTTCTTTTTCCAGCGAACGGTAGGTGATTAGCTTGATCCCGTCCACTTCAACCTCCACCATCCACTCGCTGCCGCGAAAATGCAGATGCCTTACCGTGCCCTGCGCCGTCGCGGAAGGAATGCGGAACTCATGCCGCCGGCCGATTTCGATATATTCCGGACGGATCAGCGCCTGCGTTCCGGGCCAGGCCGCCGCTTCCTCGAAGCCTTTCAGCTGATCGACCTGTTCAACAATCGTCGATTCCCCAATAAAGCTGGCGACGAACTGCGTTTGCGGATGCTTGTAAATATCCCACGGAGAACCTTTTTGCTCCAGCCGGCCTTTATTAATAATCATAATTTCATCGGCAACCTCAATCGCCTCATCCTGGTCATGCGTGACGAAAATGGACGTAATCCCGACGCGTTCGATCAGTTCCTTCAGCCATGACCGCAGCTCGCCGCGGATTTTGGCATCGATGGCGGCAAACGGCTCATCAAGCAGCAGCAGCTGCGGCTCCGGAGCAAGCGCGCGGGCGAAGGCAACGCGCTGGCGCTGACCGCCGGACAATTGATGTGGATAGCGGTGCTCGAAGCCTTTTAGCCCGGTCAATTCAATCAGCGCCATGACGCGTTCGCGAATTTTATCCTTCGGCTGCTTTTTCACTTTCAGGCCAAAAGCGACATTATCATAGACGGTCATATGCTTGAACAAGGCGTAATTTTGAAAAACAAAGCCAATGCCCCGCTCCTGGGGCGGCAACTCGTTGACCCGTTTGCCATGGAACATAATATCGCCGGAGGACGGCGTTTCCAGTCCTGCCAGCATGCGCAAAATCGACGTTTTGCCGCCGCCGCTCGGGCCGAGCAGCCCGATCAGCTTGCCGCGCTCAATGTCGAAGCTAACATCGCGAACCGCGTGAAAATCACCAAATTGCTTATTTAAACCGCGTACCTCGATATGCATCGCCTAGTGCACTCCCTTTCGCTTTTTGGCCCATTCCATCATCAGCAGCAGACCCACAGAAAACGCAGCGAGCACTAACGCTACGCCGTTGGCCGCAGTCACGTTGAAGTTTTCCACATCTTGATAAACGAGCGTTGTCGCCGTTTGCGTTTTATTCATAATATTGCCGGATACGACCAGCACCGCGCCAAATTCGCCGAGCGACCGCGCAACAGTCAGCACGACCCCGTAAATAACACCCCAGCGAATCGACGGCCAGGTCACGCGCCAAAATGTATACCAGGAATAGGCTCCCAAGGTGGAGGCCGCTTCCTCCTGCTGCGAGCCGATCTCCTGCAGAATCGGCATCACTTCCCGCACCATCAGCGGAAAAGTAACAAACAATGTCGCAATGACCATGCCCGGCAGCGCATAAACCACCTTAAACCCAATATCTTCAAAAAACGTTCCCATCACTGAGTTAGGCCCCAGCAGCAGCACGATCATCAAGCCGCCGATGACCGGCGAAACAGCGAAAGGCAAATCCACGACACTGTTGAGCAACTGCTTGATCCGCCGTCCCAGCCAAGTGGCGCGCACTAGGTATAAAGCAAGCATGACGCCAAATACAGTATTTATGACGGTAACAATAACAACGATCAACCCGGTCATCATTAAAGCATGCAGCGACTGCTTGCGCCCCAGCGCATCGACAAAACCGCTCCAGCCCTCTTCCCAGGCCCCGGTAAAGATTTTTACGAGCGGCACAACGAGCAGCAGTAAAAACACCAGATAGGTGAGCGTAATCCACAGTTTTTTCATTTGCCATGCCTCCTCGCCTGCACGAGGTTAATCGCCCACAAAATCACAAACGAAAGCGTCAGCAGCATGACAGATACGGCCGCGGCCCCTTGCGGGTTGTCACTTTCAATCTCGCCAAAAATATACACCGAAGCGATCAGCGTCTTGCCCGGGATATTGCCGGCGACCAATACGACAGCGCCAAACTCGGCCAGCGCTCTTGAAAATGCCAGCATGGCGCCGCTGACGATTCCCGGCAGCATCGAGGGAAAGATAACCCTCAAAAACGTTCGCGCCTTCGAAGCGCCCATCGTATAAGCCGCTTCCTCTTCCGACTTGTCAAGCTCTTCAAGCAAAGGCTGCACAGCGCGAATGACGAAAGGAAACGTAACAAAAACCATGGCAATGACAATCGCCGGCTCGTGAAACACGATCTCGAAGCCGAGCTGCTGCGCCAGCCCGCCGGCAAAGCTATTAGGCCCCAGCAGCAATAAAATCATTAACCCGCCAACCGCAGTCGGCAAAGCAAAAGGCAAATCTACCAGGCTGTTAAGCAGCCTTCTTCCAGGGAACCGGTAGCGGTTCAGCACCCAGCCAATCATCGTGCCCAGCAGCACATTGATAATCGTCGCAATGACTGACAGCTTGAGCGTCAAGAGAACGGCCTTCCATGCCAGCGGATCGCTGACGCTTTCCCAAAAAGCTCCCCCGCCCCGTTCGAACGACTGCGTGTAGATGCCTATTATAGGCAGCACGATTAGGAGTATGAAATATAACATGACCGTGGTGCGAAAGCCAAAACTCCACCAGCGGTTGCGAAACATGGCGTTCAACCGTTAACCCCCCGACCTTACTGAATGGCGTCGTTCACACTTGTACCAATTCCTATAAACTTACTTGGTATTAATAATATCCGAAACTGGCAGGTTTCGTCAATCGAAAAAATCAATAAAATTAATGAATCCGATAGCGTTTCCTTATTCACATCTAACAGACAAAGCAAACAACCGCCGGACACCCTTGTCCGGCGGTCTGACGGCTCTCGTATTCACTCACCCTCGATATAATAGCGCGCTTCCCCGATCGTTATAACAGCCTGTCCCTGAGTCAGGTCTGTAACCCAAGCGGCAAACCGCTCCGCTTCAGGCGCCTCCGGCAAACATTCAATCACGACACGATCCGTAAAATCAGTCTGGCCGATCCGGACGCCGCGGGCATGAAATTCATTTTCCAGCTTGCCGTACCATGTATAGTCCACATCGACAATAACTTGGCGATGCAGCACATTGGTAATCGCCTCCGCCGCTTCGATCGCCGCGACCGCTCCATCCGTATAAGCCCGGATCAGTCCGCCTGCTCCCAGCATAATGCCGCCAAAATAACGGGTCACGACGATGACGACATTTTTCAATTGCTGATGCTTGATAACTTCCAGGATCGGCTTGCCCGCCGTGCCGCTCGGCTCGCCATCGTCCGACTGCTTCTGGCACTCGTCGCGCTCGCCCACGACATAAGCCGAACAATTGTGGGTCGCATTCCAGTGCAGCTTCTTGATCTCCTCAATGAAGGCAATTGCTTCAGCCTCCGATTCGACCGGCTTGCCATAACCGATAAACCGGGATTTTTTGATGACAATTTCCTTGCTCGCCTGCTGACGCAGCGTTTTGAATTGATTTAACATTTGTAAACACCGTCCATTCCTTCATTCATCTCCTTAAGCGAATATGTTAGAATGGGGCAAGCACCTGCATTTGCTAAAGGCATCACCTAAACTAACATTGGAGATGATCAAATGACGAAAATCGGATTCATTGGCCTTGGCACAATGGGAGAGCCGATGGCAGCCAATTTGCTGCGCAAAGGCTTTGAGGTCACTGTCTATAATCGTACGCCCAGCAAAGCTGACGCCCTCGTTCAACTCGGCGCCGTCATTGCCCCTTCAGTCGCCGAGGTTGCCCGCAGCGCTAATTTTATCATCACAATGATCAGTAATGATCAGGCAATTCGCGAAATTTATTACGGCGATGAAGGCCTGCTGGAAGCTTTGTCGGCCGGGGCCATTATCGCCGACAGCAGTACAATCTCGCCCGACCTGGCCCGCCAGCTGGCAATCGACGCCGCGGATAAATCCGCCTATTTCCTCGATGCTCCCGTTACAGGCAGCAAGCCGGCAGCCGAGAGCGGCACCCTGGTCTTCATGGTAGGCGGCGATTCTGACGTCCTGAAGCAAGTTGAAGCCCCGCTGCTTGCTATGGGACGAAAAATTATTCATATGGGGCCAAATGGCAGCGGCGCTACCGCCAAGCTTGCTCACAATACGATTGTCGGCATTAATACAGCCGCTCTTATTGAAGGCTTATCCATCGCTTCCAGCGGCGGAATTGACGCCGCAGCTTTTCTTGAGCTCGTCAACTCGGGCGGAGCTGCCAGCAAAATGGCTGAGCTTAAGGCGCCAAAGCTGCTGGAGCGCGATTTCAGCGTGCAATTTTCACTTGAACTGATGCTGAAGGACCTGCGTTTGTCCTCCCATCTCTCCGATCAATTAGGGACTCCCGCTCCACTGCTCGGAGCAGCCAAAAGCTTGTTCCAAGCAGCCGATGCCAAAGGCTTCGGCCCGCTCGACCTGTCCGCATTAGCGCACTGCTATGAAGAGTGGATTGGAAAACGTCTGGCCCCTGGCAAGCAGACAGACGATAAATGACATAGAAAGAGGCTGCTTCCGCTAGCATCTATATTAGACGCTGATGAAGCAGCCTCTTTCTTTTTCACAGCTTTTTACAGCAACGCTTTGACTTTGCTTACTACATTGTCCACTGTAAAACCGTATTCCTGAATGACGCGGTCGCCTTTAGCCGAAGCCCCGAAAGTGCTAATGCCAAGAATAGCCCCTTTATCTCCTACGTAACGCTCCCAGCCGAATGGCGAAGCCATTTCGACTGCAAGCCGGGCAGCCACATCCGGCAGCAATACCGAATCTTTATAAGCCTGCGGCTGCTCATCGAACAGCTCCCAGCTCGGCATGCTGATGACTCGCACTTGAATGCCCTCTGCAGCCAATGCCTTCTGAGCCGCAATTGCCAGCTGAACCTCAGAGCCTGTGGCAATAATTTGCGCCTGCGGCTTGCCGTCAGCCGCATCGGACAGCACATAGGCGCCTTTCTTGATGCTTTCGCGCGCCGCGGCATTCGTTCCTTCCAAAACCGGCAGGTTCTGCCGCGTCAGCACGAGCGCTACCGGCTTGCTCTTGTTTTCTACTGCATATGCCCATGCAGCCGAAGTCTCATTGCCATCGGCAGGACGAATGACGGTAACATCAGGTATGATGCGCAGCGAAGCCAGCTGTTCAATTGGCTCATGCGTCGGGCCGTCCTCGCCTACAGCGATGCTGTCATGCGTCAGCACATAAACGACAGGCTGCTTCATCAAAGCGGACAATCGGACTGCAGGACGCAGATAGTCTGTAAAGACGAAAAATGTCGCGCCATAAATCCGCAAGCCGCCATGCAGGCTAATCCCGTTCAGCGCCGCAGCCATGGCAAATTCGCGTACCCCGAAGTAAATATTGCGGCCTTCATAGCTGCCCGGCTTGAAGACCGGCAACCCTTTCAGATGTGTCATCGTCGAGCTTTCCAGGTCAGCCGACCCGCCAAGCAAGTTCGGTACACGCTTAGCAAGACCGTTCAGCGCATTGCCGGAAGCGACACGGGTCGACACCGGCTTGTCCTCCGGCGAATAGGACGGCAAATCTTCATCCCAGCCCGCAGGAAGCTCGCCGCTCGCAGCCGCTTCGAATTGCGCGGCCAGTTCCGGATAAGCGGCCTTATAAGAAGCGAACATCTTGTCCCACTCTCCATTGGCCTGCTCGCCTCTTGCCTTCACTTCGGCAAAATGGGCGCGCACTTCCGCCGGAACAAAGAAATCCTCTTCATGCTGCCATTCATAGAATTGCTTGGTCAGCTTCGTTTCCTCGGCGCCAAGCGGCGAGCCGTGCGTACCTGCGCTGCCGCCCTTGCCGCCTTTGTTCGGGCTTCCGTAGCCGATCATCGTCTTCACTTCGATCAGCGACGGCTTACCGCTCTCTGCTTGCGCAGCAGCAATTGCTGCAGCAAGAGCGTTCAAATCATTGCCGTCCTCTACACGAATCACTTGCCAGCCGTAAGCTTCATAGCGGGCTTGTACATTTTCAGAGAAAGCAAGGCTCAATTCGCCATCCAGCGAAATATCATTGGAATCGTAAAGCACGATAAGCTTGCCCAATTTCAGATGCGCTGCCAGCGAAGCCGCTTCGCTCGCTACACCCTCCATCATATCGCCATCGCCGCAAATCGAATAAGTATAGTGGTCGATCACATTCATACCGTCTTTATTATAGGTCGCGCCAAGCTGCGCTTCCGCCATCGCCATGCCGACAGCCATTGCAAGACCTTGTCCAAGCGGTCCGGTAGTGGCATCAACGCCTGCAGTATGCCCAAACTCCGGATGTCCCGGTGTTTTGGAGCCCCATTGACGGAAATTTTTCAGTTCCTCGATCGGCAAATCATAACCGGACAGATGCAGCAGGCTGTACAGCAGCATAGAACCGTGTCCGGCCGACAACACAAAGCGATCGCGATTAATCCAGGACGGATTAGCCGGATTGTGCTTCATATTTTTGGCGAACAGCTGATATCCCATTGGAGCCGCGCCCATAGGCATTCCGGGATGCCCTGAATTTGCTTTCTCGATTGCATCGATCGCGAGCGTGCGGATCGTATCGATCGATAGCTGATCGATCGTTTTTTGATTAGCTGTCATTGCGAGAAAATCCTCCTATTCCTTGCTCCGAATTGTATGCCTTCCACACTGCTGCAAGCGCAGGAAATCACGCGCAGACTTTGCCATATTGTATCATTTGCAATGCGGCATTTCCACATGCAGCAAAACTAATTGAATACGACCGTTTTATTATGATGCACCAAAATCCGGTCCTCTAAATGCCATTTGACCGCTCTCGCCAGCACAACGCGTTCAATTGTACGGCCAATTCGTTTGAGATCGTCTACATTATCGCGGTGGCTGACGCGTTGAACGTCCTGCTCAATAATCGGGCCGCCATCCAGTTCCTCAGTCACATAGTGGGCAGTCGCGCCGATAATCTTCACACCGCGCTGATAGGCCTGCGCATACGGCTTGCCTCCCACAAATGCCGGCAGGAAAGAATGGTGAATGTTAATAATCCGATTCGGAAATTGCTCGATAAAT
The DNA here is from genome assembly GCF_042676285.1 of Paenibacillus sp. GCM10027626. NCBI lineage: Bacteria > Bacillati > Bacillota > Bacilli > Caryophanales > Paenibacillaceae > Paenibacillus > Paenibacillus sp. GCM10027626. The sequence continues at coordinate 254,883 of NZ_JBHTHC010000012.1, forward strand.
TTCGGGGTAATGATTTGCATATAACGCGCAAGCACGATCAAATCCGCTTTATCGGATACAATCTCCAGCTGCTTCTTCTCGGCTTCTTCCTTCGTTGCAGCCGTAACCGGAATGTGATGATAAGGAATACCGAACGATTCGACCAGATTGCGCATATCCGGGTGATTGCTCACCACCATCGCAATTTCCGCATCCAAATCGCCCGCCTGCCACTGCCACAGCAGCTCCAGCAAGCAATGATCTTCCTTCGACACAAAGATCGCCAGCCGTTTTTTGCGGCTCGCACGGAACATATGCCATTTCATCGAGAAGCGGTCCGCTACCCGGGCAAAATCCTCCTGCAGCACCGGCAGCTCCTTCTCCAAATCCTGCAAATCAAATTCAAAGCGTATAAAAAACATTCCGCCAACCGGATCCATCGTATATTGGTCGGATTGTACAATGTTGGCGCCATGCTCATACAAAAAATGCGAAACAGCCGCTACGATACCCGGGCGGTCCGGACATGAAATTAAAATTCGGACACGATTATTTTTTTCGGGCTTCTGTGGGATCTGTTCAGAGTGATACATCGTAGACATTAATGATTTCTTCCTTCCATCGGTAATCAAATAGTAACTGCTGCAATGCCTGCCGCACTAGGCATTCACCAGCAGCGTCTTGCCGGCAAACCAGCCAGTAATTCGCTGATTGATTGCTTCCTCGGACTGATCCTGCAAAATTCGATGTTCCTGCACCAATTCGTACAGACGATCCATCGGCTCGCGCGGGTCGGCTTTTTTCGCTTTGGCATCGTTTTTCAGCACATCCCAAGTCGAGAGCACATAGCTGCGATGATCGATTTCCTGCTTGTCAAAAAAGTGATGAAGCCGCTCCAGATCTTCAAAATATTGTTCTCCAAACCGGTCCATTGCGTTGCCGCGAAGCAATGCGATCTCGGCTTCATACATCGGACGCTGAGTTTTGCTGTCCAGTCCGACCCATGGCGTTTCCAATATAAATGGACGCCCCTCAAGCAGCTCATGATGCACAATGTTATGAATGGCCTCAAAGCCAAGCCAGCCGGCGCCGACTGGAGCATGCCGGTCTTTGCCTGCGCCGCGCGGATTTTTGCTATCATTAACATGGACAACCGCCACACGGTCAAGCCCGACAATATGGTCAAATTGCTGGAGCACGCCATCTAGATCGCCAATAAGATCATAGCCGGCATCATGCATATGGCAAGTATCCATGCACACTGTGAGCCGCTCATTGTCGCGAACCTTATCGATAATCGCCGCAATCTCTTCAAAGCTGCGGCCAATTTCGGTCCCTTTGCCAGCCATCGTCTCCAGCGCAATATTGACGTTGGAGTCCTTGGTCCCCTCAAGCACTTCATTGAGCCCTTCCGCGATGCGGGCGATGCCGTATTCAGCGTCCTTATCCGTGTACGCGCCCGGATGAAGCACGATGTTTTGCACACCGATCCGGCTTGTCCGGCGGATTTCCTCCTGCAAAAACCGTACAGCAAGCTTAAATGTATCTTCCTTATAAGAACCCAGATTAATAATATAAGGCGCGTGTACCACGATTTCGCCAATGCCCGCCTCGTTCATCGCCGCTTTGCCTTCATCAATGTATAAGTCCTCGATTGGCTTGCGCCGCGTATTTTGCGGTGCGCCTGTATAAATCATAAACGTGCTCGAACCATAAGAAACAGCTTCCTTCGTTGCCGTCAGCAATCCTTTATCCGAGAAAGAAACATGGGACCCAATCTTCAACATTTCGTTTTCGCCCCTCTCATTTAGTAGACACTTGTTCCTCTTATTTTACAGGGATTATGGAAAGAAATCTAGGTATATTAGGCTTCCAGCTTTGGAGCAGGCGGTTGCAGCGCGAATCGCGGTAGCTTATAATGGTATCAAATTTCAAACTATTATTCGGTTACTAATCTTAATGAGGTGACATAAAGGTATGGGTACGCCCGACTGGTTTATGTATTTCATCGTCTTCTGGGCGATCGTCCTGCTCGTCTTTATGGCAATTGGCGGCTTTTTTATGTTCCGCAAATTTTTGAAAGTACTGCCCAAAAAAGACGGTAAATCAAAGCTCGATTGGCAAAACTATTGGGTGGAGCGCAGCCGCGGCATGTGGCCGGAAGAGACGAAAGACTTTCTGGAGCAGCTCGTCTCGCCGGTGCCAAGCGCTTTCCGCGACATTGCCAGACATTCTATCGCCGCCAAAATTGCTGAAGTCGCCATCGAGAGCGGAGCTGCCGAGGTTAACCGCGATCATTGTATCGAGGGCTACATAAGAGCAACGCCCAAGCGCGACTACCGCAGTCTTGTTTCTTTTCTTAAAAAGCAAGGCATCGACTATGCCCCTTATGAGCATTTGCTGAATAAGTAAGTTTTTTCGTAGTTTGGCGCCACAAAGTTCGCAAGCAATCGAGCAGACTCAGCCCCGCGGCCTGGGCGGACCTGCGGAGGCCGCAGAAGCGGGCGACTGTGAGCCATGTGGACATAGGATCCGTTATTTGTCGAAACCCGGCTCATTCGGAGGTTTCGCGGACACACGATCCGTTATTTGCCGATTTTGCTGGGGTTTAGCGGTGATTTGAGGCATATAACGGAACCACGGTCCGCGAGCAAGCCGTTTGAGCTGTTTTGTTCACAGATAACGGATCTACGGTCCGGGCAAACTGTCCAAACAATCTCCGCGCTGCCTGCCACCGTCCGACGAACGGAGAAGCAAGCTCAAATGTTGCAGGTTGTGCAACAAGTCCTCGGTATGCAGCAGTTTCGCGGCGAATTATTGTACTAAATGTAGGCCTGTTGATTAGCCAAAAAAAGGTATGCAATAAATGGTAAAAAACTAATAAAAAAGACCGTCCAGTCGATGTAATGTTTGTCCCCACAAACTAATCGAAACGAGGCGGTCTCATGAAAAAG